>JADGEH010000028.1 GCA_016744475.1 Thiotrichales bacterium
CCTTCAAGGACTGGCAGTCTTGGGTTTGGCTCTATCGCAAGCCTATAAATGATGTACTTTAGCTATATATTCAGAGGCAAAGCCGTTGCAGTACATTAAATTCTCTCCCCATTGTGCTTAAGATGAATGTTTAATTTTTAGAGGTTTATATCATGTTAAATAAAAATAAATGGCTAACAGGCTTACTGTTATGCGCTGTATTTAATCCCGTGTTGGCAATAGAGCATGTTTTCAATTTTGATTGCAGCGACATGAGCGATGGTGCAGGAGGTTGTGATGGGCGTTGGGATAATACAATGACTTTTCCGAGTGGTGACACGGTGAAAGTGAACACGGGGGGGACTTGTAGTTATGCTTATGTTGGTGGTTCTTTTTCCCCCAATCCTGGAGCAGGAGGGCAATCAGTCAATAATACTGACTTTACGTTAGGCAGTGGTCAATCAGGCACTTTGAATGTTTATGCCGCAGGTCAAGGGGGATATACCTGGGATTTTAGTCCGGGGGGAAGCCTGACTCATACTAACTCAGTCCGTCCTGCAGGATGTGCTGTCAATAATGCGCCTGTGGCGACTTATTCCAGCACGATAAACACCGATGAAGACCTGGGTAAAGGTGTCACATTAACGGGCACCGATGCCGACAGTGATCCGCTCACTTATTCGCTGGTGAGTGGTGCTTCCAACGGCTCAGCCAATGTGGCCTCTGGAGGATTTTTCACCTATACCCCCAACAATAATTACAACGGCAACGACAGCTTTGTATATCGCGTGTATGACGGCACGGATTACAGCGCCAATAAAACCGTTAATATCAGTGTTGCGGCTCAACCTGATCCCCCCAGTTTTAGCAGCAGTGCCGTCACCAGTGTTTTGGAAGATAGCAGTTATAGCTATAGCATTACTGCCACTGATCCCGATGCGGGAGACACGCCTAGCATTTCTGCGCCCACTAAGCCTGCATGGTTGAGCTTTACGGATAACGGCAATGGCACAGCGAGCTTGACGGGATCGCCCACACAAACACAAGTTGGCGGTCATTCTGTGAGCTTGCGTTTAAATCCAGGTAGCGAAAATGTGGCGCAAAATTTCACGCTGACGGTGGTTGATGTCAATGATGCGCCGTCCTTTTCTGCTAGTACCCCAGCGACCGTGGATGAAGATGCAGGCACGCAAACGCTGAATAGTTGGGCGAGTTTTATCGCCAGCACGGGTGAGACCGAAAGTGCTTTAAGTTATACGGTCAGCGGTATCAGTAATGCGGCTTTGTTTAGTGCCAATCCGGCGGTGAATGCGAGCGGCACCTTAACTTATACCTTAGCCGCCAATGCCAATGGGTCTTCTAGTTTTA
The DNA here is from genome assembly GCA_016744475.1 of Thiotrichales bacterium. Taxonomy (GTDB): domain Bacteria; phylum Pseudomonadota; class Gammaproteobacteria; order Beggiatoales; family Beggiatoaceae; genus BB31. Next base: position 1,348 of record JADGEH010000028.1, read on the forward strand.
ATCTGGTGGTGCGAGATAACAGCGGCACTGCCAACAGCGGTGTGGATACTTCTGCTACACAAAATTTCACCATCACGGTCAATCCGGTGAATGACGCGCCGACTTTGGACAATAGCGGCAATCCAACGCTCACAACTATTTTAGAAGATGCTGATCCTGCGGGGGATTTAGTCAGTGCAGTCATCGCAAGCTTGGGCGGTACGGGAATCAGCGATGTGGACAGTGGATCAGTAGAGGGTATTGCTGTCATCGCTGTGGATGATAGCAATGGCACTTGGCAATTCAGCACCAATGCGGGCAGCAGTTGGACGGATGTCGGCAGCGTAACGCCTAATGCAGCGCGGTTGCTGACGGCGACGGCAAACGACAAGCTGCGTTTTGTGCCTGCCGCAGATTTTAACGGGACTGTGACGGCGGGTTTGACCTTCCGCGCTTGGGATACTACCGATAGCGTGGCCAGTGGCACGGTAGGCCAAGATACCAGCAGCAATGGTGGTATTACCGTTTTTAGCACGGCAACGGAAACCCTCAGCATCAGCGTCACTGCGGTGAATGATGCGCCGATCTTGACCGCCGTCAATCCCGCCGCCGTGGATGAAGACAGTGGTGCGCAAACGATAGCGAGTTGGGCGGCTTTTAATGCAGGCCCCACTGATGAAAGCGGGCAAACGTTGGTGACTTATGCGGTCAGCAATATGAGCAATCCCTCGTTATTCAGCACCCCGCCCAGCGTGGATAACACCGGACAACTTACTTACACCCCAGCACCGGATGCCAATGGCACCTCCACTTTTGATGTCACTGTGCAAGATGATGGCGGCGTAGCCAATAGTGGGGCAGACACTTCCACCGCTCAAAGTGTGACTATCACGGTCAACCCGGTGAATGACGCGCCGATTTTGGACAATAGCGGCGATCCGACGTTCACGACCATTTTAGAAGATGCTGATCCCGCTGGGGATTTAGTCAGTACGGTCATCGCAAGCTTGGGCGGTGCGGGGATCACTGATGTGGATAGCGGGGCGGTAGAAGGCATGGCGGTGATGGCGGTGGATAATACCAACGGTACCTGGCAATTCAGTACGAATGCGGGCAGCAGTTGGGCGGATGTCGGCAGCGTAGCGCCTAATGCAGCGCGGCTGTTGACAGCGACGGCGAATGACAAGCTGCGTTTTGTGCCCGCCGCCGATTTCAATGGCAGTGTCACAGCAGGTTTGACCTTCCGCGCTTGGGATGCCTCCGACAGCGTGGTCAGTGGCAGCGCAGGCCAAGATACCAGCAGCAATGGTGGCATCAGCGCTTTTAGCACGGTCACGGACACCGTCAGTATCAGCGTCACTGCGGTCAATGATCAGCCGTCATTTGAGCATTTAGGCGACCGCACGCATCCGATTGAAGTCAGCGGCGCACAAACCACTGCGGCGTGGGCGTTCAACTTAGACATGGGCGCAGTGGATGAAAACACGCTGCAATCGCCGACGTTTTTGGTATCGGTACTCACCGATGTGGATGACATTCTCAGCGACACAACACCGCCCACTATTGCGCCCAATGGCACGCTCACTTATACCCTTAACGCTGGGCAAGGCATGGCAATGCTAGAAGTCTTTTTACAAGATGATGGCGGTGTCACAGACGGCGGTGTAGATATGTCCCTAGCGGCAACTTTTATTATCAGCAAAGGCACGCTGAGCTTAGATTTATCAACACCCAATGCTGGTGAAAATGAAGGCGATACCGTGGTCACAGTCACGCTAAGCCGCGAACATAGCGTACAAGATGATTTAATCGTCAACCTCTCCAGCAGCGATACCAGTGAAGCCGAAGTGCCTGCTACAGTGGTGATCCTGGATGGACAACTGAGTGCGCAGTTTGCGGTGACCATGATCGATGATGTTTATTTGGACGGCCCGCAAGACTTCACACTCACCGCCACTCATCTCAATCGCAGTAACGGTATTGCCACATTGACGGCGCTGGACGATGAACGTGTGCTGACGGTCAACATGGAAGGCGAAGGGCGCGTCACAGGTCAAACAGCGGGACATGATTTAAGGTTTTCTGCGGATGCTCAACAAAACTTATCCACCGCCACCACATTAATGTTTGCCGCTAACAGTCCCGCAGGCATACAGTCCGGTTCTTTGTTAAACCTGGCTCACGGCGATGCCATTGTGACGCTCGGCAACAATGCACAATTGTCCGCCACGCCTGCGGCAGGTTGGGTGTTTGATACTTGGGGCGGCATTTGTTCTGATACGGGCACGCTGTTTGTCAATAACGACTACAGTTGTATCGCGTATTTCAATCAATTGAGCTTCACCCTCAGTGCTGATGTTATTGGCGGAGAAGGCGCGATCATCGGCAGTGGTGATTTTCTCTCCAATCAAACCCTGACATTACAAGCACAGCCCAGCATTGGTTGGACGCTGCCTGTGACCTGGAGCGGTGATTGCGCCGCAGATGGTAGCGTTTTTCTGGATGACCACAAACATTGCAGCGCAACCTTGACTCAAGCCTTGTTCCATTTAAGCCTGAATGTCGTGGGCGAGGGGAGCGTCACGGGCGCAGGTGATTACTTAAGTTTCACCAGCACCGCTGTGAATGCCACGGCGGCTCCTGGCTGGCAATTTGATGGCTGGGATGCCCACTGTGCCAATGCTGCCGTGCTAATGGATGGGGACAAAACCTGTGTGGCGACCTTTAGCCGTCAATTATTTACCTTGAGCGCCAGCGTCGATGGAGAAGGCAGCGTCGTGGGCGCAGGCAGCTATGCTTTTGGCGACACCGCGCAATTAAGCGCTCTACCCGCTGAAAACGGGTCGTTTGCTGGTTGGAGCGGCGATTGTGCCAGCGACGGCTCCGTGTTAATGGAGTCCGACAAACAATGTGTCGCGCAATTTAACCCGCCCGCAGTACAAAGCTTTAACTTAAGCGCCCGCGTGGAAGGACAAGGTAGCGTGATCGGCGCAGGCAGTTATACCGCAGAAGTGGTCGCGCAACTGTCCACAGTCGCAGACAGCGGTTGGGGTTTTGTGCGTTGGAGTGGCGCTTGTGCGACGAATGGTGCAGTGCTAATGGATGCGGATAAAGAGTGCATCGCGCATTTTGAAGCCTTGCCCCCCAGTGAAAACGCACAATTTGCCATCCTGCTCGATGGCGAAGGCAGCGTAGACGGCTTTAGCCCGCCCGCAGACGGCTATCCGCTGGGCACCAGTTTATTATTGCAAGCCGTACCCGCTCCCGAATGGTTTTTCTTAGGTTGGTCAGGTGATTGCGTCGGTGGTTTACAAGATCGCCGCATGGGTGTGTTGCTCGATAGCGATAAAACCTGCACCGTGCATTTCACCCAAGATAGCGTGATCTTGACTGTCGAAGTGATGGGGACTGGGCGTGTAGACGGTGATGGGGCTTATCCGCCGGGGAGCGATATATTGCTCAGCGCCGTGCGCTTAAATGGTTGGTTATTTACCGGCTGGGGCGGCGATTGTTCAGCCAGCGGCGAAGTGTTTCTCGACCGCGATAAATTATGCACCGCGACGTTTGAAGCACCGCCTGACCCTGACGCGCCTAATCCAATGGAGAATGTGCCCTTAGACACCTTTGCCGTCCTCACGCCTGAGACGATTTTGACCGTACCGCCCATCATGCTTAATCAATTAAGCGACGAACAATTAGCGGCGATTCCTGTTGCGGCGTTCAGCCAATTAAGCGCTTCACAATTAGCCAACTTAGGCACCGATGCTGTGGCAGGTATTACACCCGCACAAATCGCCAGTTTGCCGCCAGAAGCCTTAAGCGATCTCAACAGCGACAGCTTGCAAGCCTTGGCAACGGATACGATAGCGGCTTTTAGCCCAGAGCAATTAAACGGTTTAAATGCGGCAGAAGCCGTCATCATGCCCAGCACCGAAGTCTCTGAACTCATGGTCAATCTTAATGTGCAGACCATCAATCCTTTAGACGTGGTTAAACTGCTCCCTGAAAACTGGGGTATTGATTTGCGCACGGGTGATCTCAGCGCCCCCAGCGGCACCGCCATCACCTATCAAAACCTCAAGACAGATAACTTGTTGCCTGAACAAGTCCAAGTTGAAGCGGTACCGGATTTAAACAGCGGCTTTAGTCTTGGCGGTCAAGGCAGCAAAGGTAGCGCCTTAAACAACATGCAAACCAGCTTAGACACTCGCCCTAGCGTAGGCACGGCAGAACCGCCTCCCACAGGTTTTAACTTATCGCAAAAAGGCACAGGCGTGCTCAAAGTCTCCGCGACATTTGATAGCCAATTTGAACTGGCATTTTTACCTGATCCCAATAACATCATTATCGTTAATGGCACGATGCCGATTGGTCTAGCGGTAGACGAAGGTGGGTTTACCGTCATTGTCACCCCCAGCGGCGAACAATTCCGTGTGCTCCCCGCCCCCGCCAACCCTGAAGCTTTAGGCCAAGCCTTGGGAGCCGATAGCTATACCCAAGTCACCGCCGATGGCAGCGTATTTTTTGATTATACCGACAGCACCCGCAGACGCGGACGCGCACGTCAAGTGAGCACCTTCCAAGCCTTTGTCGAACCCGCTCCTGATGCCTTTATTTGCATGGCCTTTTGTGGTGCGATTCCGCCGGAACAACTTGCTCCAGAGTTTATTCCGTTTCCAGGACAACCCGCCCCCGAAGGCTGCGTCTGCGATCCCGCCTTATTCCCCGCAGACTTACAACCCGGTTTAAACTTCCCGCCGCCACGGCGTGTGAATTCAGGTTTACCCATCGGCAATCAGGACAAAGCTACATTTATTTACCCTGATGGACGCGCACAAGTCATCAACCCCGCACTATTAGAACCGGATATTTTCAAACAAATAGGCGAAAGCTATGACGGCGTGGATAAAGTCGTGCGCAACGCCAACGGCACGTTTTCCGTCACGGTGGCAAATCAAAAATATTTGATTCGTCCACAATTTGACGTGCAAGTGCTCGACAATGCGGAGCGTCAAGACGATGCCAGCATCGAGCTAGGCAATGATCAGTTTGAGTTTCATGTACCGTTTGAAGTGCAAAGCGCAGACAACCGCCGTCGCGGACGCGCCCGCCAGGTGGTGGTTTTTCAACCCGTGATTGAATTCATCCCTGAAGAGTTTTGTTCCTTCGACTGGCTCCCCGAACGCCGTATCTGTCAGTTCGGCGAGCAGTTCTGTGAAGAAGGCTTCCCCGGCGATTGGCGTTGTGAATTGAGCTTAGAGGCATTGAGATAGAGGTTTTGATGAGCAGGCAGTGGTGGCTTTCCCTCGTTCCCACGGTCTTTGTGGGAATGCAGCTTTCTCGGCTTACGTGGACTCTTCAGCGTGTCGCTTCGCGCCACAGCGACGCAGCCTGCAATCATCCTTTTCAAATAACGCCAAACATGCTCAACACGTTTGGATCAAGGTGACAAACCTTGACCTGTAAGCCTGGTAGGATGGGCAAAGCAAAGCGTGCCCATCAATGGCGAATTCAATCTTTAATTCAAAAACAACTGGCAAACGGGGTTGTCTTGTTCTGGCCAGTATTCATAACCTACGTCATTCATCATTTGATGAAAATCATCCAATTCAGACTCAAGAATCTGTGCGCCCATTAACACGCGCCCATAATCTGCACCGTGGTTGCGGTAATGAAATAAGCTAATGTTCCAGCGGGTGCCTAGTCCTGTGAGAAAGCGTAATAAAGCTCCAGGACGCTCAGGAAACACGACTCGATAAATCCGTTCATTTAACGGGCATTGGCTGTGTCCACCGACCATGTGGCGTACATGAATTTTAGCTACTTCATTGTCGGTTAAATCGACCACGGGATACTGTTTGTCTTGCAAACGCTGAAGGAGCTTTTCTTTTTCATCTATCCCTTCATTTAAACGAATCCCCACAAATACATGAGCCGCGTGGTCGTCTGCATAACGATAATTGAATTCGGTAATATTGCGCGGGCCTAATAAATGACAAAACTGCCGAAAACTTCCAGGTTGCTCTGGAATCGTCACTGCCATCAGCGCTTCTCGCTTTTCACCAATTTCAGTGCGTTCGGCAATGTGCTGCAAGCGGTCAAAATTCATGTTGGCACCACTGGCAATGGTGATTAATGTTTGCCCCGTGATACCTTCTCGTGCCACATAACGTTTAAGTCCCGCCAAGGCTAATGCCCCCGCTGGTTCTGTAATCACGCGGGTGGCATCGAAGGTGTCTTTAATCGCGGCACAAATTTCATCGGTACTGACCAATAACACTTCATCGACATATTCTTTGGCGATTTCAAAGGGCGCTTCGCCCACTTGTTTGACGGCTACGCCATCGGCAAATAATCCGACATGGCTTAATATTTCCCGTTGCCCGGTTTTTAAAGCCGCATATAGGCAGCCTGCATCGTCGGGTTCAACGCCGATAATTTTGATCTCTGGTTTGACGTATTTGACATAGGCGGCGATGCCTGCAATCAAGCCACCGCCTCCTACAGGGACAAAAATCGCGTGAATATCACGGCTATGTTGATGCAAAATTTCCATGCCTACGGTGCCTTGTCCGGCAATCACGTCGGGATCATCGTAGGGGGGAATAAATGCTAGGGATTGTTCGGCGGCTAGTTTTTTCGCAAAGCTGCTCGCGTCATCATAGGAATTGCCATGCAGTATGACTTCGGCTCCCCAATGACGCACGGCGTTCACTTTGATGTCAGGCGTGGTTTTAGGCATCACAATTTGTGCATGAACGCCTAATTGGCTGGCAGATAATGCAACGCCTTGTGCGTGATTACCCGCAGAAGCGGCGACCACTCCAGATTTGAGTTGTTCTGGCGACAAATGCGCCATTTTATTGTAAGCCCCGCGAATTTTGAAAGAAAACACGGGTTGTAGGTCTTCGCGTTTAATCAAAATATGATTATTTAAACGCCGTGAAAGATTTCCCGCATGATCTAATGGTGTTTCTTCTGCAACATCATAAACACGGGCTTGGAGGATTTTTTTAACGTAGGCGGTTAGCATGATGGTGATTTTAGAATAAAGCATGGCGGGAAAAGAAATTCCCACGCTGGGCGTGGGAATGAAAGGTCTAGCAAACAGGTATCAATTGTTTAACGGGTATGACTATTTATTGCTCAGTTCTTTTAAAGTAGCTTCAACTTTATCTAAACGTGTTTCTATTTCTTGGCGATGTTGGCACATTTTTCCACCTTTGCCTTGATGATTGCATTTTTTGTTGCCTTTGCCTTGGTGGTTGCACATTTTGCCCTGTTTTTGATGGTGACGTCCTTTGCCAGGAAAACCTTGGCCTTGTCCCATTCCTGGTGATGTCATGCCATAACCACCAGAAGCAGGCATACCTTGGTTCCAGCCTTGATTCCAGCCTCCACGACCATAACCGGGTTGTTGCATTGGCGGCTGGCGATTCATCATCATGCTTTGCGACATTCCCTGCATTTTTTGACGAAAGGCTTGTATTGCTTGTTGATGTTCTGCCATCAGTTTTTGGCGTGCTTGAGGGTCTTCTGTTGCCCAAATTTTAGCCATACGCTCATGCATCGCTTGCATGTGCTCAGCCCGCATTTTTTGCATATCATTGTTGTCGGCTGCGTTGGCAGGTGCAGGAGCAGCCGCAGGCGCGGGTGCCGCAGCAGGTGCAGGTGCTGCTGGTGGCGGAGTAGCAGGTGCAGCAGGGGCTGCTGGAGGTTCAGGAGGTGGAGGCGCATCGGTGGCAAATAAAGGCGCACTTAAACAAGCGGATAACAATAAAGGTAAAGTATAGATTTTCATAAACAGCCTCATAGTCAGTCGGTAGATATTAGATAGTGGCGCTGTGTGTTTACGCCAAAAGCGAGCGGAATTATAACGAAAAAAAACCTGCGACGTATGTCTGTTTAGACAGGCATACATCGCAGGTCTGATAAAACCGCCCTTCAATGGCGGTTGTGACAACGATTAACTGATATTACGCAGCCATGAGTCGGAAATAAATATGACCCACCACACTCTGCGCAAGATAAGCTTTTAAGACAAACTCAGGTGTTGCTCATACACGCTTTACGCGCTTCAGCACGTTGTCTCGCATCCATACGACGTTTTTCACTATCGGCACGACGTTTGTCAAACTCAGCTTGAAAAGCTTGCTGCTGTGGAAAATGAGCCACAGGATGCTGCTGTTCAAACTGTTCACGCATGTCTTTCATTTTATTTTCAAATTTAGCAAATTCAGCTTGCGCATGAATTTTTTGTTTTTCAGCTAATGATTTGAAATAGTCACGGCGTTGTTCTGGTGTTTTGTGACGCAGTTCTTCCATTTGTGCAAAATCAACGGTTTGCATACCTGGCATAGAGGATGGCATTTGTTGTTGCATAGCTTGCATGTGTTGAACTTGCTGTTGGCGCAATTGCTCAGCAAAGGCTTGATGTGCTTTACGAGCATCAGCAACACTTTGAGCGGCTTGAGGATGCTGCTGAGGTTGGAATTGTGCGGCTTGTTCACGTAATGCTTTCAATTGTTTATCTTGTTGCGCACGGATTTGATCAATGCGTGCTTGTTGAGCTTTTTGAATCTCTTCATAAGAAGGCTGTGCAGGTTGTTGAGCCACACGTTCTTGCCTATTTTTCAGATATTCAGCTTGTTGTTTTTGGAAAGCGGCAAATTGCTCTTGTTGCGCTTTAGCTTGTGCTTCCATGTGCTGGCGTTGTTGTTCATTCCATGTGTTCCAATCTTGTGATTGGGCTACTGTTTGAAAACCCGATGCAGCAGGTCTTTGGCTACGGAAGGCTTCACGCATTTTTTGCATTTCAGCTTGATGTGCAGCAAAACGTGCATCAGCATTTTTGCGATAATCATTAGCCGCGTTGCTAGCACAATCGCTGTTAGCCGCAAAGCTTAAAGGGGATGCCAGTGTCAGAGAAATAGCCAGCGTCAGTAGAGTTTTTTTCATAGGGATAGCTCCTTACGTCAATAGTTAAAGTACATGTCAGGGAATCTGTGAGTTGTAACTATATGTTTTTATTTTTATTTGACGTACCACATCCTCCGAATCTTGCTTAAGATTATGATGGTAACGTCATATTCATATTGAAGCATATTATAAACTTCTAATATTCTTATTTCAACCTTTTCGTATCAAAAGCGTTGATACTGAGGTTTAAGTGAAGGCTTTATTTGGCGCTTAAGCGATTGAAAAAAACTTGTATTTTAAAATAAATGTTTGCGTGAGCTGAGTGAGTAAAACAGGTAAATTAAATGAAACAAACTGCAAATGCCGATATAAATAAGCCGATAGATCAAGGATATAGACATTCATCACAGGGGTTTACCTTGCTCGAAGTCTTGGTGGCTTTGTCGGTCTTTTCTATATTGGCTATCATGGCCTATAGTGGCTTAAAAAATGTGCTGGACACCGCTCAACATATTGAAGTCACAGCACAGCAAACCGCACGTTTGCAATGGGCGTTTAGTCGCTTAGAACAAGATATTTCACAACTGATACAGCGTCCTGTGCGCGATGCTTTTGGCGATGAACTAGCGGCTGTGCAAGGACGTGCTCAAGAGATTGTTTTTACTCGGAATGGTTGGCAAAACCCTTTGCAGCGGTCACGTAGCCATTTGCAACGTGTCGCTTGGTTACTTGAAGAGGACACTTTATATCGACGCTATTGGCTCACACTGGATGGCGCACAAGACGCAGATTGGCGGCAAACGCCTATCCTGGAAGCGGTTGAGTCATTGACTGTGCGTTATTTGGATGCAGAACAACAGTGGCATACGGAATGGCCGCCTTATGTGGCTAGAGGCGTACCTAACGATGCCACCTTAAAAGCGGTAGAAGTGACTATAGAATGGCTTGAGTGGGGACAGTTGCGTCGTTTGTGGGCAGTGGCAGAAAAGTTTCCTACTCCTTCTAAAATCATCATTCCTTAAAATATCATCTTAGAAAGAGCCTAGTGCTTCGTCAAGCCTACTTTTTAGGGTTGCATTTTTTACCACGGAGACACGGAGAAGGCACAGAGCGCACGGAGAAAGACTTTTAATTTAAGTCACCTCTGTGTTATCCGTGTCACCTCCGTGCCTCCGTGGTGAAATTTGACCACCTAATTCTTAGAATTGACAAAGCACTAGGATAGAGATTTATTCTTTAACGGTTTTTTCTTCTGTTGTGGTCATTTTACCGTCTTTAAGTTCTTTCACGGTTAAAGTATAGCCACCTTCATCTAAATAATGGCGAACTTCTTGTTTAATTAATACGGGTTTATTATCCTCCACCTTGTAAATATTTTCTCCTGTGCCCATAGCACCTTCTCGCCAAGGCATAGTAATCAACTGTGTTTTAGCATCAAAGGTAGGAGAGGCTAATTCAGCAAAATCCTTATTGTGCACAAATTGCTTTTTCTCTACATCATATAACCAATAGATGTAAGGCACATTAGGCCCTGCTGGCATGAATTCCATTAAACGAATATCTTTGTAATCATCAAAATTAACATCTTCAATCACAAAACCTGAATCTTTTAAGTCTAGGGTTTGGGTATCGAGTTTTTGCCCACCATAGCTATTAATGTTTTGTACACCTTCAGCATGTTTTATTTCAATCCCGGTAATGTTATGTGTATCGTCTTGTTGAGTGCCTAATAGCTTAAAGCGTAAAATAGGTAAACCATCATGGATAGTGGCATCAAATCCCCAACTTTTTGTGTCCTCTCCTTCTTGCATGGCTTTTAGAGTAGCAATACGTGCTTCATAGGTTTTCAATAAACAAGCACTATCTTTAGCATCACAATCGGTTAAACGTTGTTTAAGCCAGGCTTTTTGATCTTGTTTTAAAGTTTGACGAGCGGCTTTTTTAGGCAGTGCTTTACGCACTTCAACATATAATTGTGTCAGTTCTGCATCAGCCGCATCCAGAGATGGACTAGAACAAATGGTTTTTTCTATTGTCGCACTGGCTTTTTTACAATCAAAACCAGCCGCTTGGACGGATGTCGTAAAAGCCAGTAAAGCCGCGCTACTGAGGACGAGTAAAGGTTGTTTCATGGAATACCTGCCTATTTGGGGTTGAGTAAAAGGGACTATCTTGCAATGCTTATAGGTGTGCGATGTGTCTACATGTCATGTTTGATATTCTTATCAGAAGCATTGTTGTGTGGCAAATGTAGCATAAAGCGGTATAAAGCCTAAGCTGTTTTTTTACGGTTTATATCTCAAAAAATGAGATATTGCATCGATTTTAGATGAACTATCCACTTTATCTTTTTAATACTTTGATATTTATTCAAGGAGAGATGTTTTATGAAAAACCTTATGTTTTGGATGTTTTTAATGTTGATGGGGTTAAGCATCAATGTCACACAAGCGCAAGCTTTACGTATTGTCGTCAGCATTTTGCCGCAAAAACATTTTGTAGAACAAGTAGGCGGGGAACAGGTGGAAGTCGCTGTCATGGTACAACCTGGTCATAGTCCAGCTACTTATGCACTGACTTTGAAACAGATGTCACAACTTAAACAAGCCCATGCTTATATTCGTATGGGAGTCCCTTTTGAAGAAGTCTGGATATCACGTTTACAGAAAAATAATCCTGATTTGCCGATGTTTGATGCACGCACAGGCATTCATTTACAAACCCTGGAAAAGCATGAACATGAGCATGACGAAGCACATGATCATCATCCACAAGACAATTTAGACCCACATATCTGGCTGAATCCTTTGCATGTGATCACGATGGTTAAACAGATTCAAACCTTATTAAGTGATTTAGACCCACAACATGCGGCCTTGTATGCTCAAAATGCAGAAGCTTTTATTCAGCAATTAGAACAATTAGATGGTGATATTCGTAGCCAATTAAGCAGTGTGCAAGGACAGCGTTTTTTGGTGTTTCATCCTTCCTGGGGTTATTTTGCACGCGCTTATGGATTGCAACAAATCGCCATTGAACAAGAAGGTAAAAGTCCAGGGGCTAAAAGTTTGCAACATCTGATTCAACAAGCTAAAGAGTTAAATATTAAGGTGGTTTTTGTGCAGCCGCAGTTCAATCAGCGCAATGCCAAGACCATTGCTCAAGCCATTGATGGAGAAGTTGTAGCGATTGATCCTTTGGCTGAACGCTATATTGAAAATCTACGCACTGTCGCACCAGTGTTTGTCCGCAGTGTGCGTTAAGAATTTGTTCAATTGAATGGAAACACCATGCTTAAAGAACGTTTAACTCAATATGTTTATCTCACTCGTTTGCACAAGCCGATTGGTATTTATTTATTGTTATGGCCTACCTTGTGGGCAGTGTGGTTGGCGAGTGAGGGAGCACCGGATGTGGGCATTGTGGTGATTTTCACGGTGGGCGTGGTGTTGATGCGGTCAGCGGGTTGCGTGATCAATGATTATGCAGATCGACATATTGATGGGCATGTGGCGCGTACTTGCCAGCGTCCCCTTGCCACTGGTGCTGTGACTTCTAAAGAGGCTTTGAGCTTATTTGCAGTGCTGTGTTTATTGGCCTTTGGCTTGGTGCTATGGCTCAATACCTTGACGATTTTATTGTCATTTGTCGCGTTGTTATTAGCCGCTGTGTATCCCTTTATGAAGCGTTATACTTATTTTCCACAAGTGTTTTTGGGCGCTGCTTTTGCCTGGGCGATTCCAATGGCTTTTGCTGCGCAAACGGGAACGGTACCGATGCTGGCTTGGTGGTTATTCATCACCACTGTCGTTTGGACGGTGGCTTACGACACCCAATATGCCATGGTGGATCGAGCTGATGATGTAAAAATTGGTGTGAAATCAACGGCTATTTTATTTGGGACAGCCGATAAGTGGGTGATTGGCGGCTTACAATTGAGTGTGTTGTTATCGCTGTGGCTGTTGGGAAAAGAACAAGCTTTAGGATTTTTTTATTATATGGGTTTATTGTTGGCAGCCGGTTTAGCCATTTACCAGCAATATTTAATGAAAGACCGTGAACCACAATATTGTTTTCAAGCTTTTACGAATAATCATTGGTTCGGATTCGCGGTGTTTCTAGGTATTGTTCTTAGTTGAAAAAGTCGCTTTTAAAATAATCCATATACAGCTTCAATAAGGCTTCATTATTCACCGGGCATTCTAAATTCAATGCAGCTAATGCTTGTTGGGCTTGTGCATTATCCATCGGGGGTTTGGGTGCAAATAAAAAAGTCGGTGAGCGCAGTAAAAAAGCCACGGGTGCATAAGTTCTACTGCGTGGTTCTGCTTGCGTCGCTTGTTTTAAGCGTTCTAACCAGGTGTCAAAAGGCACTCGTTCAAAATGGTATTCAGCGGCTTCTAAAGCGGCATAGAGTTCGTTCCAATGCGTTGGTGTAGGGTTGTATAAATGAAAAGCACGGTTTAAATTTTCAACTTGCAAAGACATCTTCACAATAGCCTGTGCTGCAAAATCTACTGCCATCATATTGATGTTGGCATCTACAGCAGGCACCTGTTGTAAATGCACGCAGGCTTTCAACATGCTGCATAAAAAATCTTGTGTATTACCGTTAATCCCTACACGGGTATCACCCATCAAACGTGCTGTGCGGTACACACTGGCTTGTAATCCGCGTGCTTGTGCTTCACGTAACAGTGCTTCCGATACCCATTTGCTTTGCTTGTAGCCTCCTTTTAACGCCACATCCGGTACATCTGTTTCTTTAACGGGTTCTTCTTGAAAATGCGCCGGACTGAAAAACACGGCTAACGTAGACATGAAATGTACAGGTTTGCTGCGTTGTTTAGCGGCTAGTCGCAACAGTTCATGTGTACCTAAAACGTTGGTAGATTTAAGTGCTTTATAAGAATAAAAAGAATTCACCTGTGCTGCGCTGTGATAAATCACATCTATGGTGTCAGCTAGAAAATCAAATACGCTGTCTTCTATCCCCATTAAAGGTTTGGATAAATCTCCAGGTACTACATGAATGCGTTGTGCTAAAGCAGGATTCCAAAGTTGATAAAACTCTAAATGTTTTTTTAGACGCGCCCAACCTTCGGCTTCAGAAGGACAACGAATCAAACAATGCACTTCTGCTTGAGTCTGATGCAAGAGTGAATCTAATAAAAAAGCCCCCAGGAAACCGCTCGCTCCGGTTAAAAAAATATGCTGGGGTTCATTCAATGTGGTTAGGGAAGAAAATTGAATAGTCGGATCAAGTTGAACTTCAGAGGTTAAATCCAGTGTCATTAAATGTTATTCCGTTTGAGTTCTTTTACCGCATAATCACAAGCGCGTGCGGTTAAGGCCATATAAGTGAGAGAAGGGTTTTGGCAAGCCGATGATGTCATACAAGCCCCGTCAGTAACAAATACATTCGGTACACCATGCACTTGATTATGTGCATTAAGCACAGAAGTTTTGGCATCATGCCCCATGCGTGCCGTGCCCATTTCATGAACGCACATACCTGGATACGCGCCAAAATCAAAACTGGCGACTTCTTTCAATCCCACGGTTTCAAGCATTTCTACACAACTGCTTCGTATATCTTTGCGCATCTTCATTTCATTGCTCTTAAAAGTCGCATCAATGCTCAGCGTCGCTTGCCCCCACTTATCTTTGACGGCAGTATTTAAGGTCACGCGATTATCTCGATAAGGTAGGCATTCACCAAAGCCAAGAAACCACATCATCCAAGGCCCTGGTTGAGTTAATTTTTGTTTAAACTCAGCACCCCATTCGCGGCCCTGTTGGCCTCTGTCCCAACCGATGCGTAAACCCGCACCCTGCAAACCATAACCCCGTATAAAATCAGGATGTTGCTCGCTCACATTGCGAAACCGAGGGACATAAATCCCATTGGGGCGTTGTCCTGAGTAATAACGATCTTCAAAACCTTCGTGAATACCTTTAGCGCCCGTTAAAAAGTGGTGATCCATCAAATAACGTCCGAGCACATCACCCTCGTTGCCTAAACCATGGGGAAAACGCGCCGAAGTGGAATTCATCAGGATGAAGGTAGAACCTAGCGTTGAGGCATTGACAAAAATCACCTTGGCATAAAATTCTAGAGATTCTGAAGTGTGCGCATCAATCACTCTGACACCCACGGCTTTGCCTTTTTTCTCATCATAAATGATTGAATGAACAATGGAATCAGGTCTTAAGGTTAAATTCCCTGTGCTGGCAGCACGGGGCAAAGTCGCTGATTGGCTGGAAAAATACGCACCCACAGGACAGCCACGAATGCACCGATTGCGATACTGACATTTGCCACGCCCATTGTGTGGCACGGTTAAATTCGCTACTCGTCCAATGGTCATACGACGCTGTGGATAATGGGCTTCAAGCCGTTTTTTAACATGTTTTTCCAAGCAGTTCATGGGCATGGGAGGGAGGAAATGGCCATCCGGTAAATGTTCTAAACCTTCAGCTTGTCCGCTAATTCCTGCAAAGCGTTCCACATAGTCATACCAAGGGGCTAAATCTTTATAACGTATCGGCCAGTCAATTTCGATACCGTCTCGAAGGTTAGCGGTAAAATCGAGATCGCTCAGGCGATAGCTTTGACGTGTCCACATCAACGAGCGCCCGCCCACTTGATCGCCTCGAACCCAATCAAAGCGTTGAGTTTCTGTATAAGGATTGTCTATATCATTAATGAAAAAATGCGCACTGTCTTCCCGTACAGAAAACTGACGGCTTTGTACGGGTTGTTGAGCTTTTGCCGCTTGGGTTAATTGACCGCGATGAGGAAACTCCCAAGGATGCAACATGGCTGTGGGATAATCTTTAATGTGTTCAACGGGCCTACCTCGCTCTAAAACTAGGGTTTTCAAACCTTTTTCAGTCAGTTCTTTAGCCGCCCATCCGCCTGAAATACCAGAGCCAATGACAATCGCATCATAGGTATGTTGCGCTTTTGCTTTAATGTTATTAACAGCCATGATTAAGGATGTCCTTCCGTGATAGCCGCAGCTTTGGTATTAGAATAAGGAATGCAAGCCAGATAATCACCTGGTATAGGTACATAGCTAAGTGCTTGAGTGGCACCTATTTCTGAAGTGAAATAACCTTGTACAGTAAGTTCTTTAAGCACTGGAAAGAAATCTTGATCTTGTACTTGTTGAAGACATTGGATTTGTTGCTCTTTAGTGCTATCCATAAAGGCTCGACCTAGCTGTTGCTCACAAGCTTGAGAAAAATCATCAAGACTTTGAACAAACTGCTGGCGGTCTTTTTCTGCATAACAATCCCATAGCATTTGCTCGATAAATCGCTCTACCTGGGCTGCTTTAGCTCCCGGTGTATCGGTGCTGGGGATAATATGCTCTGCCAATTCTGCCAACCATTCACGTTGAGGCGCGGACAGAAACAAAGGCTGCCAAGTCGCGGCATGGGAAAGATTAAACACGCTCATCAGAGCGGATGCGGATAAAGTGCTACCTGCCAAAAACGAAAAATGTTTAAGGGCGCTGCGTCGATTTATAGTCATGTTTTGCATTATAAATGATCCGGTCAATGAACGGCTATGGCTGTTTGCCTTTGCTGCGAGACATGGAAAGGAGAAGTTAGGGAAGTTGTTTGCAACAAGCTGTTACTTTGGAGGGGAGCGATGTTCATGCGAAGAGAATGCTGTGAATATCATTCAAAAGAGGCAGGATACTAAAAATACTAAACTTTACACAATAAAAAATAAGTCATCATATCCCCTTTTCCTTTTATCGCCGTCATCCCCCGTTCTTCCAGAATAAATTGTTCACTCAATAAATGTTGTGTAGTTTCACTGAGTTGAATTTTTCCGGGTATACCGTGAGATTCCATACGACTGGCGATATTGACGGTATCGCCCCACAAATCGTAATTGAACTTGTGTTTACCAATCACACCAGCAATGACTGAACCGCTATGAATACCAATACGTAGTTGAAAATGTGTATTATTTTGTTTATTTAAACGATCAATGGCATCTAACATATCCAGCGACATTTCAGCAACCTGGATAGCGTGATCGGCACGCGGTGTGGGCAATCCACCGACTAGCATATAAGCATCGCCAATGGTTTTAATTTTTTCCAGACCATGTAATTCAGCCAGAATATCAAAGGCTAGAAAAATATCATTCAATCGATTAATGAGTTCTTGCGGATCGACACTGGTGGAATATTCGGTGAAATGTACTAGGTCTGCAAAGAGAACGGTGCTGTCTTCAAAGCTATCCACTATTGTGCGTTCGCCACGTTTGAGGCGTTCAGCAATCGGTTGCGGCAAAATATTGAGAAGTAATTTTTCAGATTTTTCTTGTTCTTGTTGAAGTTGTTTTAAGTAAGCACGTTCACGATCACGTAAACGTTTACGTTCTAAAGTCGCCGTAATTTTGGCTTTTAAAATAATCGGATTAAAGGGTTTTTGTAAATAATCTTGCGCCCCCATTTCAATACAACGTACCACGCTATCAATTTCATCTAAAGCTGAAATCATGAGTACGGGAATATGTCGTAAGTGTGGATTTGATTTCAAATGAGCCAACACTTCATAGCCGTTCATTCCCGGCATAATGATGTCGAGCAAGATTAAATCGTAATCTTGTTCTTTGAGCATCAGCAAAGCTTGCGGGCCACCTTCTGCTTGAGCCACGCTGAAACCATAACGGCTGAGTTGACGCGAGAGCAAATCACGATTGCTTTCTCTATCATCCACTAACAACAAAGAACCACTGACCGAGTTATCTTCGATGGATTCCGTAGAAGTCAGCGGTATGTTGATATCTAAAGCAGGAGTGACTTTATCCCAGAGTGCGTCTGGTGATGAGGAAGGTGTCGGCGTAATGTTTTCAGCAGAGGGGGCTGGAGGGGGAGGGGGTTGTGCATCGCCTTGCGCGTAATAGATGAGTTCATTAATGAGGGATAATATGCGCCGTCCAGCATTGAGCGTGTCTTGTAGAGCCGCGCTCACTAAAGGCTCATCCAGTCCTTCATCTACGTCTTCCAGCAGCATTTCGGAATAACCGATAATGGCATTGACGGGCGTGCGTAAATCATGACGAATGGTGGCGGAAAAAGCACTGTTATTGAGTTGCCCAGCTTGGTTGAGATGTGAGGCAAATACAGTGTCTATGAGGGTTTGTAGCTGTTCACCTGCGGTGGCAATTTTTTCAACATCAGGTGTCAGTTCAAGTAGCGTTTCTGCGCTATCGGCCTGCTGAAAGCGTTGCAATAAATCAGCCGTGTGAATTAAAACGGCTTGCAGCGGACGACGCAACTCCTCCTCCAGCCCACTCAAATCCTTATGCTGTGCAGTAGACTGGGAGGTGGCGGGTGAAGAGCTGGTGTCAAGCGCAAAAGCAGGCGGGGAACCACCAGACATCCATCACCTCAGCATTTACAATAAAGTTTCAATTTTGCCTAATAAACGTGGCAATTCAATTGGTTTAGTATCGTAATCATCACAGCCCGCTTCTAACGCCTGCTCTCTGTCTCCAGACATGGCGTGTGCGGTCAGTGCAATGACTGGGATATTTTTAGTGTTTTCGTCGGCTTTCAGTTCTCGTGTCGCTGTCCAGCCATCTTTGACGGGTAAACTCATATCCATCAAGATGAGATCAGGACTTTCTGAGTGTGCCATTTCGACACCTTGACCGCCGTCAACAGCAATCACCAGATCATAACCTTTACGTTTTAAACGCCGAGACAGCATGTCACGGTTCATTTCATTATCTTCAACTAACAGGATTTTTGGCATCTATAGTCTCCTAAGAATCGCCATTCATTTAAGAAACTTGCAGTCTTCGATTGTAACATCGTTAAGCAGTTTCAGAAAAAATTTTTATCTCGCAGCAAAAACAACGCCATCCTAGGTATTAATTGAGACCCTAGATAGCTGTTAATGGAGCTGCATTATACAAAAGTCCTAAAACGGCATACCCGGCGGCATTTTACCCTTCATTCCACGCATCATATTCATCATGCCGCCTTTTTTCTTCATTTGCTTCATCATTTTTTGCATTTGGGTAAATTGTTTGAGCAAACGATTGACATCTTGGACTTCCGTGCCTGAACCTTTTGAGATACGACGTTTACGAGCACCTTTAATGACCGCCGGGAAACGTCGTTCATGGGGTGTCATGGAATTAATAATGGCTTCCATCTGAACGATTTGTTTGTCATTCACCTGGTTTTTTACCGCATCAGGAATATCTCCCATACCCGGCATTTTATCCATAATATCACTGAGACTGCCCATGTTGCGCATCTGTTGCAATTGGTCACGGAAATCTTCTAGATCAAACCCCTTCCCTTTGCTGATTTTTTTCGCAAGCTTTGCGGCTTTTTGCTTATCAACTTTGCGCTCAACATCTTCAATGAGGCTTAGCACATCCCCTTGACCAATAATCCGTGAAGCTAAGCGGTCAGGATGAAAAGGTTCAAGAGCGGTGGTTTTTTCTCCCACCCCCATGAATTTAATCGGTTTACCTGTAATCTGGCGGACGGATAGCGCCGCACCACCACGCGCATCACCGTCGGTTTTAGTTAAAATCACCCCGGTTAAAGGCAGTGCATCATTAAATGCTTTGGCGGTGTTGGCAGCATCTTGCCCGGTCATACTATCGACCACAAACAAGGTTTCAGTCGGCTTGACGGATTGATGCAGGTCTTTAATTTCCGTCATCATTTCATCGTCAATATGGAGACGACCAGCGGTATCAATTAACAATACATCCATCAATTGCTTGCGGGCTTGTTTTAACGCCGCATCAGCAATTTTGGCGGGTTTTTGTGAAGCTTGACTAGGGAAAAACTCGACTTCAACTTCTTTAGCCAGCGTTTCTAATTGATCAATCGCGGCGGGACGATAAACGTCACAACTCACCACCATAACCCGTTTTTTATGTCGTTCACGTAAAAAACGTGCCAACTTTGCCACACTGGTGGTTTTACCTGAACCTTGCAGACCTGCCATCAATACAACGACGGGGGGCGTGGCGTGCAAATCTAATTCTTCGTTGTACTCACCCATCAGTGAGGTCAACTCATCGCGCACCACTTTGATCAACGCTTGTCCCGGTGTCAGACTGCCCACCACTTCTTGACCAATCGCGCGTTCGCGTACCTGTTCAATGAAATCTTTGGCGACAGGTAGAGCCACGTCGGCTTCTAACAAGGCCATGCGCACTTCGCGCAAAGCGTCTTTAATGTTGGCTTCACTTAAACGCCCTTGCCCACGCAAGGTTTTGAGCGTCTGGTTGAGGCGATCTGTCAGGTTTTCAAACATCTTTAAACTCCAAGCTGCTCCATCACTTCATCAGAAATTGAAGCGTTGGAATACACTTCTTGTACATCATCAAGATTTTCTAGCATATCGACCAAACGCACGACTTTTTCCGCGTCATTGCCTTCTAACTCACTTTGGGTTTCTGGACGCATGGTCACTTCAGCATTTTCAGGCTCTAAGCCTGCGGCCACCAAGGCTTCTTTGACGGCTAGAAATTCATCAGGAGAAGTCAGCACATCAAAGGAGTCATCATCATTACTGACAACATCTTCAGCGCCAGCTTCTAATGCCATGTCCATGAGTTGATCTTCATCTATGCCTGCGGGATAACTGATAATGCCTGTGTTATTAAATAGGTAAGACACCGAGCCATCGGTGCCTAAATTGCCGCCACATTTAGTAAAGGCATGGCGCACTTCTGCGACGGTACGATTACGGTTATCGGTTAAGCAATCGACCATCACGGCTACACCACCAGAGGCATAACCTTCATAGCGCACTTCTTCATAACTGGCACCATCTGCATCTTCACCAGAGCCGCGTTTAATGGCGCGTTCAATAGTGTCTTTGGGCATATTAGCACCCAAGGCTTTATCGACTGCCAAACGCAAACGTGGATTGGCGGCGGGATCAGGCTCGCCCATTTTCGCAGCGACGGTGATTTCTCGAATTAAGCGGGTAAAAACTTTTCCGCGCTTAGCATCTTGAGCGCCTTTGCGGTGTTTAATATTGGCCCATTTACTGTGTCCTGCCATGTCATCCTCTTTACAAAGTGCAAAAATAGCCGAACATTATAGAGCTTAAAATGGCAAACTCAAATCCGCTTTAAGATTCAAGAGTTGTTGCCGAAAAATGTCTTGAATACGTCGCAAAGCGGTTTGCGTGTCTGCTTCAAAGCGTAACACCAAGCAAGGCGTAGTATTAGATGGACGAACTAAGCCCCAGCCATCCTCAAATTCAACGCGCAAACCATCAATATCAAACACTTGAGCAGTACCAAAATCAGCTTGTTGAACAAATTGCTGCATAAAGTGAAAATGCTCACCTTCTTGCATCAGCACCTGCAATTCAGGGGTGCTCACTGCATCGGGTAATGCAGCAAAGACAGCTTGAGGGGGTTGTGCTTCATGAGACAGAATTTCAAGTAAACGGGCGGCAGTATAAAGAGCATCATCAAAACCATACCAACGTTCTTTAAAGAAAATATGTCCACTCATTTCGCCTGCTAACAACCCGCCTTCAGCAAGCTTGGTTTTCATAAAAGAATGCCCGGTTTTCCACATCAAGGCTTCGCCGCCTGCGGCTTCAATGGTGTGCTTCAAATGCCGAGAACATTTCACGTCATAAATCACCCGTCCACCTGGATGGCGGCTCAGGCTATCCCGCGCATAGAGCATGAGTTGACGATCAGGCCAGATGATCTGACCTTGAGCGTCTACCACGCCTAAACGGTCGCCGTCTCCATCAAAACCTAAACCTAAATCTGCATGGTTATCCTGCACGCTGCGGATTAAGTCCTGCATATTTTTAGGTTGTGTTGGATCGGGATGATGATTGGGAAAATGTCCGTCCACTTCACAAAATAACTCAATGACTTCGCAGCCTAATTCACGCAATAAACGCGGTGCCAACACACCCGCAACACCGTTGCCACAATCCACCACGACTTTAAAGCGTCGTCCTGGTGCCAGCTTGACATCCGATAACACCCGTTGCAGATACGCTTCGACAATATCCACGGATTCCAAACGTCCCTGACCCACAGTTAAATCTTCATGATCCAAACGGGTTTTCAAGGCGGTAATGTCGTCACCAAATAAGGTTTTACCGCCTAGCATGATTTTCAAACCATTGTAATTGGAAGGGTTATGGCTCCCGGTGAGCATTACGCCATGTCCCGTATTTAAATGATACGTGGCAAAATACAACAGTGGCGTGGGCAACATACCGATGTCGATCACGTCACAACCACTGGCTTGCAAACCACGAATTAAAGCCGCTTGCAGGCTGGGCCCTGATAATCGCCCGTCACGCGCTACAACGACTTTGGACTCCCCACGGATTTGAGCTTCACTGCCAATCGCTTGCGCAATGCGCTCTACCAAATCTTCGGTGAGGGTTTCACCGACAATGCCGCGAATATCATAAGCTCGAAAGATGGACACATTAATCTCCCATTTCAGACGTGGGTTTATCCACTTTGTGGGTGAACAATAACAGCCAAGCGTAACCTAATATCCCTGCTAATAATGAGGCTATTAATACCCCAGTTTTAGCCATAATCAACATATCTTCTGCGCCTTTAAAGCCTAATTCAGCAATGAAAATTGACATCGTAAAACCAATCCCTCCCAACAGTCCTACACCAACAATGTGAGCGCTAGTCGCCCCTTTGGGCAATTGTCCAATCCCCATTTTCACAAATAATAATGCCGTGCCTGCAATACCAAGACACTTGCCAAACACCAGCCCCATGATGACACCCAAAGTAATGGGATGGCTGACCGTGTTGACCAATTGATCGACATGAATAGGAATCCCCGCATTCGCCAAAGCAAATAAAGGAATCACGATAAAAGCTACAGGCCGATGAAATTGATGTTCTAAACGTTGCAAAGGGGGCACTACTGCCGTTACCCCTTTTTCCAGATTTTGTACTAGATGAGCCTGCTTTTCATTGTGCATTAAATCGGTTTCTTGCTCTTTGCATTCTTTAAACTTAGCCATTAACTTAAATACATGCTGTTGAAAACGAGAGCTATTGATTTTTGAACGTGCAGGAATGGTTAAAGCAATTAAGACCCCAGCCAAGGTGGCATGAACGCCTGATTTAAGCATAGCCACCCATAATAAACCACCCACAATAAAGTAAATTAAAGGCCAACGAATACCCGCTCGATTCATCACGATAAGAACAAAGAAAAATCCCCACGCTAAGCCTAAAGCTAATAGGTTGATTTGTTCCGTGTAGAACAATGCAATGACGATGACCGCTCCCAAATCATCCACAATAGCGAGAGCCAGTAAAAACATCACCACTGAACGCGGAATGCGTGTACCCAACAACACCAGCACACCCACGGCAAAGGCAATATCTGTAGCCATTGGAATGCCCCAGCCTTTAATGCCTTCTTCACCATAATTGAAGACTAAATACATCAATGCAGGCACCACCATGCCGCCTATAGCCGCAATAATGGGCAATAAAGCCTGTTTCATAGAGGCCAATTCACCGACTAATATTTCGCGCTTAATTTCCAACCCGACCACAAAGAAAAACAAGGCCATCAAGCCATCATTGATCCAGTGATGAAAGGTGCCTTCTAAGGCAAAAGAATGTCCAATTTGAAGGTTAATTTCAGTATGAAAAATATTGTAATAAATAGAGTGAAAAGGGGAGTTAGCCAACACTAAGGCAATAATGGTAAAGGTCATGAGCAACATACCACTGGAGCTTTCTTTATGAATAAACTCATCTAGTGGGGTTAAAATACTATCGAAGGCTTTTTCCCAAGGTGCCAAGTTAGTGTCTTGAGTTTGTAAGTCATCAGGGACTTGAGTCATTGTGTTTCCTCGTATGAGAAGCGGTAAATAAAATGTCATGAGAGAAGGTACAACAAGGTTCGGGTCAGATAAAAAAACGGTATGTACACGATGTACATGCATTTTTTCGTCTCACTGACAATGCCGTATACCAAACGCAATAGTTTTACCCATAGCTTCCGAGCAGTTTTTAGTCCATTTCAGAGTTTATTGCAGTTGTTGGCATTAGACTTGTTGCAAGGGGTATTCATCGACTGCAAAGGCGTGGATTTTGGTCTATTTTTCCGCTTTTTTCGTTAAATAACCCGTTATTCGCCTCAAAAAATCGAAAAAATAGCCTCAAAACCACACCTTTTCGCTACGATGCCTGCCCCTCGCAACCAGTCTATTTAGAGGCTGGCAGCTTTTTGCCTCAAATACCAACAAAGCCTAGACTGCATTTTAAGGCTATTATCAAAAAATAAAATACCAGAATAAGGAGAAATTTGTGCGCATTGCAGCAATTCAAATGGTATCGGGTCAAAATGTCACACAAAATTTACGCCTCACCGAGCAATGGCTCTCGCAGGCTGCACAACAAGGTGCACAAGTGTGTGTTTTACCTGAAAACTTCGCTTGCATGGGAGAACAAGATGCCGATCAATGGGCTATCGGCGAAATACCGGGGCAGGGGCAGATACAAGACTGTCTTGCCGAACAAGCCGCAAAATATCAGATGTGGCTGATCGGTGGCACTGTGCCTTTGCGCGTTGAAACGGCTCAAAAAGTTCGCTCCGCTTGTCTCGTTTTTAATGATAAAGGCGAGCCAGTCGCACGGTATGACAAAATTCATTTATTTGATGTCGAAGTGGCGACAGGGGAAGCGTATCGAGAATCAGAGCATATTCAAGCTGGGGACACGCCAGTTTTGGTGGAAACCCCTTGGGGAAAACTGGGCTTGGCGATTTGTTACGATCTACGTTTTCCTGAATTATTTCGGTATTTAATGCAGCAGGGGATGACTTGGATGGCTATTCCCGCCGCTTTTACAGCTGCCACAGGCAAAGCTCATTGGGAGATGTTGCTGCGGGCACGAGCGGTGGAAAACTTGAGTTTTGTGGTGGCAGCCAATCAAGGCGGCAAACATCCTAATGGACGTTCGACTTATGGTGACAGCCTGATTTGCGATCCTTGGGGACAGGTTTTGCAGCGTTTACCACAAGGTAATGGAGTGGTCTGTGCGGATTTGGATTTTGATGAACAACGCAATATTCGCTCGCGCTTTCCTTGTTTGGAACATCAAAGAATTCATATCCCTATGGGGGGAGAGGCTTAATGCTCTTTAATAGACTTGTTGCGAGGGGTAGGTATCGTAGCGAAAAGGTGTGGTTTTGAGGCGATTTTTTCGGTTTTTTGAGGCAAATAGCAAGCTATTTGCTGAGAAAAAGCGGAAAAATAGGCCAAAATCCACGCCTTTGCAGTCGATGAATACCCCTTGCAACAAGTCTAATTTTCGCCGCACAACTTTATCAAATGTGAAATGGTGGTTTTTAATTCATCAAAAGTATCTACAAACACCACATTTTGACAATCCACCAGCATGGATTGCAACTCGGTACGCAGTTGCCGTCCTGCATTCACATAAGCCAATAAATGCGAGTGCAGTGTTTCGCCGAGTTTCATTTTAAGCAGCCCATTACGGAGTAACTCGTCACGGCTTCCCAAGCCTATCGGTTCAAAGCTTTGTCCCTGATTAAACCAGGCAATACTGGTACGTCCTAAACGCGCATCATCCATGATTTCTAAAGTGGTGACAGCACCAATAGTGGCGCGGGTGATCTCATACACGCGGAGTTTAGCCAGCGCTCGCGCTCGCTTTTCCTGCGGGCCATCAATGCCCCACACGTAATCACGCCCGTGGGTGCTGGGATGGATTTGTGGATCAAAGTAAGACCAATGTTGCGTATCCAGCCAAGCTGCCAGCGGATCGCGTCCAGGATTGCGTTCAGGCCCATTTAAGCCCTGAATATTACAAGCCCCCCCAGTAAACAATAAGGGGCGTGTCCCTGCTGCCATCATTTCTGAAGTGATAAGCATGGTTTTCGGTATCGCTGGCGTTTCTTGAGTCGTAGTCATATGACAAAGCTTTTTGGCTTGAAAGTCGTTTCCTGCTTACATTCTGGGTGCAGGTATTTTTTCTAGTACGGCGCGTAACACATTATCCACCGCGTGCCCTTCAATTTCTAATTCAGGTGATAATGCCATGCGGTGTCGTAGTGTGGCAAAAGCAATATTTTTAATATCATCCGGTAACACAAAGCAACGTCCGGCTAATAATGCCGCTGCTCGTGCGGCGCGAATCAGAGAAATACTACCACGCGGGCCGGCTCCCATACTGATACCCGGCCATGAGCGCGTAGCAGCCACAATCTGTACAACATATTCGTAAATTTTCTCATCCACTTGCAACCCCGCCGTAATGCGCTGCAAGCTCACCACGTTTTCCGGTTTCACCACGGGGTTGACCTGACTAACATCTAATTTGTCCCCAATTTTGGCGGATGTCACTTGTTTTAATAAGCGAATTTCTTCCGTTTCAGTCGGATAATCAATATGAATTTTAAATAAAAAGCGGTCTAGTTGCGCTTCTGGTAATGGGTATGTGCCTTCTTGTTCCACCGGATTTTGTGTCGCCAACGTCATAAACGGTGCCGCCACCTTAAAGCCTTTACCTTCAATGGTCACTTGTTGTTCTTGCATCACCTCTAATAAGGCCGCCTGACTTTTTGCGGGAGCACGATTGATTTCATCCGCCAATAACAAATGCGTAAAAACCGGCCCTTTACGAATATGAAAAGACTCTGTTTTCAGGTCATACAAAGCATGTCCCGTGACATCGCTAGGCATTAAATCTGGTGTAAATTGAATGCGTGAAAAATCCCCATCAAAAGTTTTTGCCAAGGCTTGTACCAATAAGGTTTTCCCCAATCCTGGTACACCTTCAATCAACACATGTCCCGCCGCCAACAATGCGATCAATACCTCTTCAATCACCTGTGTTTGTCCCACTAAGGCACGCGCCAGTTCTTCACGCATCCGCTGCACAATGTCAATGGCCTTGTCTTCATGGGAACGGCTGGCCTGGGTCATAAATGTCTCCTGATGTGATTAAGGCATTGCACCGCATCCGTTAAAGTCGCGGCGGAAGAAATCTGTTGTTCATATAACGCACATTGCACCCTATCTACTGACAACGCACAGTGTTCTGCCAAACATTGGCTTAAATCCTGGGGCGGTAAAGTAGACCAGAGAGGGTGACGACGTTGTAACTCTTTAAATAAATGCTGGCGCACACCGCGTAACAGTGACGCGGTATGTCCGGTATGCCAGAGAAATTCTCCACTGGCTTCAATATGTTCCAATAAACGACGACGTTGTTGAGACGGTGGTTTCAATAATCCACCAAAACGCCGCGAAGCAGACCACAGCCAGAATAATAACAAAACACTTAAGCTGACTAATAAATACCAGGCTTGCTCCCACAGCAATGTCCATAAACTCGGCATTCCTTCCTCAAACTGCTGATCATCACTGCAATCTTCGCAATCACCCGCTTGCGTGGATTTACGCCGAATGCTGTCTTTATCCGCTGCCCCCTTACTTAGCGGATAGCTGAGCCAAACGTGCTGAGGACGTTGTTGAAGATTCAGCAATGCCCAGAAAAAAGCCGCATGATCATGGGCATCAATCCGTGCATTGTGCAAAAACCAAACGTCTGTCAACAAGGTAAAATGCCCTTTACCCCATTTTAAGTGCAATAAATGCGGATTAGCCGGATCACTCTCCTGCGCTTGCAAGACATAATCAGGTTGAAAATTCACCACAAAGGGTTGCGGGTGAGATGCTAACAACGCATGAATCGGTGGTGCTTGCAGAATCTCCTTGTCTTCTAACTCCAGACTCATTTGCTGCACTTCCAACGCTTGCAGAATCGGGTCTTCTTCAGCATCTTCTTGATTAAGCAAGGTATTGCTGACCATGATGACGTGTCCGCCTTGCGCCACCCAATCCAATAATTGTTGACTCTTAGTCTCGGATAAAGGCTGATAGCTGTGTACCAATACCAGCACATCATCTTCTTTCAATTGCTGCTTAACGTGAGGCGGGTGGTGTATGGTAGTGACTGTCATCGACATCCGTTGTAGCAAACGTTGTGCTGCCAGCAACGGGTCGTAACGCGCTACTCCTTGATAACCCACTTCTTTTTCTTCAGTGACACGCTCAACATGCTGCCATAGCCAGAATCCCGCACTGATGAATATCAGCGATAAAAGACTCAATAGCACCAAGGCTAACCAATGCTGTCGAAAAAAATCTTGCATGAATATTTGCTTCCTGATGCGGCGCAAAGCTTAAGAATGGACTTGTCGCAAGTCTAATAACATCTTTGCACCATCGCTACTCTCTCATCGAGCCTTTATTGTCTGCTCAATATACCTTACTCACCTGACACACAGCGAGAACTGAACGAAAACATCCCGTTTTCCTCGAACGATGTAAACCGCCATTGTCGCTTATATTGCCTTTTTGCAGTATTTAGGTACGATAACCGCGTGATATTCGCTATCAAGTGAAGATGACAGCATCTGTACCGATCACCACACGTCCACAACTGATGATTCAGTACCTTGTATAGACTTCCAATATGAGCTTTCATTTTATGAGCTTCATAAGACTCACAAAATTTAAGTGTCTTTAATTAACCGGAGAAATCAACATGTCTTTTTCAAGTGGCTTTGTTTTTACTGCTATTTTAATTATTGGTGTCATGAGTGTCGGCATTGTCATGTTGGTGCTACGTTTTTTTCAAAAAGTACAACAAGGTAAAGCCTTGATTGTCAACACCATGAAAACTGAACCCGTGGTGTCATTTACCGGGCGCATTGTCTTACCCGTGATCCACAAATCAGAAGTGATGGATATTTCTTTAAAAACTATTGAAATTGATCGTCGTGGACAAGAAGGACTCATTTGTAAAGACAATATTCGTGCAGATATTAAAGTGGCCTTTTTTGTACGAGTCAACAAAACCCCCGAAGATGTTTTAAAAGTGGCTCAAGCCATTGGCTGCGAACGCGCTTCGGATAAATCCACTTTAGAAGAATTATTTAATGCTAAATTTTCTGAAGCCTTAAAAACAGTGGGTAAACAACTCGATTTTGAAGATTTATATAAAGAGCGCGACTCCTTCCGTGACAGCATTATTCGCGTGATTGGTAAAGACTTAAATGGTTATGTATTAGAAGATGCTGCCATTGATTTTCTGGAACAAACTCCGGTTAATTCTTTAGACCCCGATAATATCCTCGATGCCCAAGGGATTCGCAAAATCACCGAGTTGACTGCGATACAACATGTTCAAACTAACGAGTTTGAAAACAAAGAAAAAATGAACATTGCTCAGCAAAATGTCACGGCTAAAGAAGCAATTTTAGAACTTGAACGTCGCCAAGCTGATGCTGAAGCCAAACAGCAGAGAGAAATAGCCAATGTCAGAGACCGCGAACAAGCTGAAATTGATATTGTTGCTGCACAAGAAAAAGAAAAAGCCGGACAAGCTAGAATTCTGGCAGAAGAACAAATTGATATTCGAGAAAAAAACAAGCAGCGTGAAGTTGAAGTCGCAGAACAAAATCGCCAGCGTGTAGTCGGCATAGAATCTGAACGCGTACAACTGGCACGCGAGCAAGAAATTGTGGCTCGCGAGCGAGAAATAGAACTACAGCGCATTGCCAAAGAAAAAGCCATTGAAGAAGAACGCCGCGATATTGCCAATGTCGTGCGTGAACGAGTCATTGTCGAAAAAACTGTGGCTGAAGAAGAAGAAAAAACCAAAGAATTACACGCGGTCATGGAAGCGGAACGTGATAAGAAAGTCTTGATTCTGGGGGCGGAAGCCGAAGCCGAAGAAGTGTTAGTCAAAGACATTAAAGCCGCTGAAGCCTCTCAAAAAGCTTCAGAATTTCGCATTAAAGAACAATTATCTCAGGCCGAAGCGGATCGTGAGATGTCAGATAAACAAGCACTCGCCAAAATTCGTTTAGCTGAAGGCGTGCAAGCCGAATCTGCCGCAGAAGGACTCGCCAAAGTACGAGTGAAAGAAGCCAATGCCCTGGCTATCGAAAAAGAAGGGACTTCACAAGCCAGAGCTAACCTGGAACTCGCACAAGCGGAAGCAACGGGTAAAGAAAAACTAGGGCTGGCAGAGGTTCATGTTAAAGAAGCCGATGCCGAAGCGGTGCAAAAACAAGGTGAAGCCGTCGCCGATGCATTGCTAAAACGCCTACAAGCTGAAGCATCAGGACGCGAAGCAGATGCTATAGCTATTGAAAAACAAGGCATTGCTGAAGCTAGAGCGATGCAAGAAAAACTTCTAGCAGAAGCGCAAGGGCTGGCAGAAAAATTCAAAGCCTTGGATGCACTCAGTGAATCAGGGCGAGCACACGAAGAATTCCGCGTGCGCTTAGAACAAGAACTGGTGATTGCCAAAGAACAATTTGCAACACAACAAGTCATGGCAGAAAAACAAGCAGAACTGCTGGGCGAAGCCTTTAAACATGCCAAAATTGACATTGTGGGCGGCGATCAAATCTTCTTTGACCGCATTATTAATGCGACCAGCATGGCAAAATCACTGGACGGCTTTGTACGCAACAGTGAAACTGGACAAACTTTGCTCAAAGATTATTTAGAAGAAGATGCCAGTTTTGTCCAAGATATTAAAGAGATTTTGTCCAATCCGGCTGTTTCTTCGCAGGATTTATCCAATTTAAGCCTCTCCGCCTTTCTCGCTAAACTCATGATTAATGCATCACCTGAACAACAAAGCAAAATAAAACCTTTGTTGTCTTGGATTGAAAAGAAAGGTTTATCTGATGTAGGTGTTAGCTAGTCAAACCCAAATATCACCTTTTCCCTCACTCTATAAAACTCCCATTTGAGGAATAACATCGCTTAAAGCGATGTTATTTCTCAAGCACTATCACTCCGATAAACAAGTTCTACCCTTTTACTTTTAAGGTCACTAAACACTATGACGATTCGTACCCGTTTTGCTCCCAGTCCCACCGGTTATTTACATATTGGCGGTGTGCGTACCGCGCTATTTTCTTGGCTTTATGCCCGTAAACTGGGTGGAGAGTTTGTGCTACGGATTGAGGATACAGATCGGGAACGTTCAACAGAAGCGTCCGTGCAAGCTATTTTACAAGGCATGGAATGGTTGGGTTTAAATGCAGATGAAGGGCCTTTTTATCAAACTCAGCGCTTTGATCGTTATAAAGAAATTATTCAACAATTATTGGATAAAGGCTTGGCTTATTATTGCTATTCTTCTAAAGAAGAACTAGAGAAAATGCGCGAAGAACAAATAAGCCGCAAAGAGAAACCGCGTTACAACGGATTGTGGCGTGATAGTGATCAAACTCCACCTGAAGGCGTGTCACCCGTCATTCGCTTCAAAAATCCGATGCACGGTGAAGTAGTGTTTAAAGACATGATTAAAGGTGTGATTAGCGTACAGAATAGCGAATTAGATGATTTGATTATTGCGCGTGCTGATGGCACACCCACTTATAACTTAACCGTCGTTGTTGATGATATGGATATGGGTATTACGCATGTGATTCGTGGTGATGATCATGTCAATAACACGCCTCGCCAAATCAATATTTTACAAGCATTAGGGGCCAACCCTCCAGTGTATGCTCATGTTCCTATGATTCTAGGTACAGATGGACAGCGTTTATCTAAGCGCCACGGTGCAGTCAGCGTATTGCAATACAAAGAAGAGGGGTATTTGCCTGAAGCTTTATTGAATTATTTAGTGCGTTTAGGCTGGTCTCACGGAGATCAAGAAATTTTTTCTTTGGATGAAATGATTGAGCTGTTTGATGTCACTGATGTTAATCGTGCCGCATCCGCTTTCAACCAGGAAAAGCTACAATGGTTAAACCAGCAATACATTAAAACCTTACCGGCAGAACAATTAGCGCCCGTACTAGGAGAACAACTAGCAGCTTTAGGCATTGAAGTAGGAACATTTCCACCTTTAAGTGAAGTGGTCAAAGCACAAAACGAACGAGCCAAAACAATGGTGGAGATGGCAGAAAACAGCCGCTTTTTTTATGCTGATTTTGCAGCCTTTGATGAGAAAGCGGCTAAGAAAAACTTGAAAGCCAACATCCTCGAACCCTTACGGACGCTCACGCAACGTTTAGACGCTTTACCCGACCAAGAATGGTTAGCAGAACCCATCCATAATACGTTGATAGCGGTGGCTGAAGAATTGGAGTTAAAACTAGGGAAATTAGCACAACCACTGCGCGTGGCGGTCACGGGGGGCGCTGTATCGCCACCGATTGACATCACGGTTGAATTGATCGGCAAAACCCGCAGTATCGAGCGTTTGAATAAAGCTTTAGCTCACATAGAGCAGTTAAGCCCAAGCTAAGAGCCTATACGAAAACGGGAAAATCGGCTGCAAATCCGCCCTTTTGGGCAGGTTTTCCGCTTTTTATCAACACACGCCCGCTATTCGCCTTAAAAAACCGAAAAACCTGCCTCAAAATAGCGCATTTTCGCTTCGATTCCCCATCTTCGTATAGGCTCTAAGATTAAGTTTGTCATTTCGTACCCGTTCTACCCCAACAGAGAAAGCAGAGGAATGGGCAAGATGGTGGGCACGCAAGGCGCGTGGGAGCAGAATAGATGCTGATAAACAAAAAAAGCCTTTGCGCAACATCAGTCATGACAACCGGATGTTACGCAAAGGCTTTGTTTTAAGCCATGTAGGGTGGAATAGAATAGCGACAGCGTATTCCACCTTTTATGACTACAAGATCAGTTATTTCTTATCCTTAATTTCCTCAAACTCCGCGTCCACGACATTATCATCCGCAGGTTTTTTCTCTGGCTCTGCTTGCCCTGCACCCGCAGCAGCGGCAGCCGCTGCTTCAGCCGCGTCGGTGAAACCACCCGCAGCTCCTGCGGCATCCGCATCACCACCCGCTTGTGCATACATTTGCTCAGCTAATTTACCGGATACTTCTGCCAGTGCTTTAGTTTTGCCTTCAATATCATCTGCGTCGTCACCTTTCATGGCTTCTTTCAAAGCTTCAACGGCGGCAGAGATGCGTTCTTTTTCATCAGCTTCTACTTTATCGCCTAAGTCTTCCAAAGATTTTTCGGTGGCGTGAATCATATTATCGGCTTGATTACGCGCAGTGATTAAGACTTGGAATTGCTTATCTTCTTCGGCGTGTGCTTCAGCATCTTTCACCATTTTATCAACTTCTTCATCGGATAAACCACTTGAAGCCGTGATGCGAATAGATTGCTCTTTGCCCGTCGCTTTATCTTTTGCTGATACATGCAAAATACCATTGGCATCAATATCAAAAGTCACTTCAATTTGTGGTACACCTCGACGTGCTGGCGGAATATCGGCTAAATCAAAACGTCCTAATGATTTATTCGCTGAAGCCATTTCTCGTTCACCTTGTAAAACATGAACGGTCACAGCGGTTTGATTGTCATCCGCAGTCGAGAAAATCTGTGAGGCTTTAGTCGGAATAGTGGTGTTTTTCTCAATCAATTTAGTCATCACACCACCCAGCGTTTCAATACCTAAACTCAGTGGAGTCACGTCTAATAATAATACATCTTTCACATCGCCAGCCAATACACCACCTTGAATAGACGCGCCGACAGCGACAGCTTCATCAGGGTTGACATCTTTGCGGGGGGCTTTGCCGAAGAATTTTTCCACTTCTTCTTGCACTTTAGGCATACGTGATTGACCACCGACTAAAATGATTTCATCCACTTCTGAGGCGGATAAACCCGCATCATTCAAGGCGGTTTTGCAAGGTTCAATCGTGCGCATGACTAAATCTTCTACTAATGCTTCAAACTTGGCACGGGTAAGTTTTAAGTTCAAATGCTTAGGCCCACTGGCATCAGCCGTGATGTAAGGCAAATTGATGTCGGTTTGTTGACCCGCAGACAATTCAATTTTAGCTTTTTCTGCGGCTTCTTTTAGACGTTGTAAAGCTAATGGATCATTGTGCAGATCAAAGCCAGTGTCTTTTTTGAATTCATCGGCTAAGTAGTTGATGATACGCAAATCAAAATCTTCACCACCTAAGAAAGTGTCGCCGTTGGTGGATAACACTTCAAATTGGTGTTCGCCATCAATGTCTGCAATTTCAATAATGGAAATATCGAAAGTACCACCACCCAAGTCATACACTGCGATTTTAACGTCACCGCGTTTTTTGTCTAAACCATAAGCCAGTGCTGCTGCGGTAGGTTCATTAATGATACGTTTGACTTCTAAACCTGCAATGCGGCCTGCATCTTTAGTGGCTTGACGTTGGGAATCATTAAAGTAAGCAGGCACTGTAATCACAGCTTCAGTGACTTCTTCGCCTAGATAGTCTTCAGCGGTTTTTTTCATTTTTTGCAAAACACGCGCAGAAATTTCTGGCGGTGCCATTTTTTTGCCTTTGACTTCTACCCAAGCATCGCCGTTATCCGCACCGACAATGGAATAAGACACCATTTTCGCGTCGCGTTGTACCACTTCATCTTTAAAGCGGCGACCAATTAAACGTTTCACGGCAAATAAGGTATTGCTGGGATTTGTGACGGCTTGGCGTTTAGCGGATTGACCGACTAACACTTCATCGTCGTTGGTAAAAGCAACAATGGACGGCGTGGTACGTCCGCCTTCGCTGTTTTCAATCACGCGAGCTGTGCCGCCTTCCATGACTGCCACACAAGAGTTGGTGGTGCCTAAGTCAATGCCAATGATTTTTCCCATGATATTTTCCTTAAATTAATAAACGCGGCGGATGGCCTGCGTATGGTTAAGTGGTTAAACCTGAGTGGTTTTTAAGTTGTCTTTGAAATGGGGGAGCTTGTTTGAGTTTCAAGCCAATTAAAACTCAATTCAGCCAGTGCTCAGAGGTCGGTTCACATTTACTCAGCACTGACAATGACTAAAGCGGGACGCAATAAACGCCCATTCAATTGATAGCCTTTTTGATGCACGATTAATACGGTATTGGGTTCTGCATCAGGGCTGGGCATCATTGACATGGCTTGATGCAATTCAGGATTGAATTTTTCACCCATGGGGTTGATTTCTTCAATATTGAACTTGTCCATGGCTGTAGTGAGTATTTTTAAAATTAAGGTGCTGCCTTCTTGAAGGTTACTTAAATTAACTGCTTCATCTTGATTTTTATCTGCATTTGATAATTCAGCATCATGCAGCTCCATGCTGTCTTTCACGGGCAACAATTCTACAGCGAAATTTTTCAAGCCAAATTTATGTGCATCTTCTACTTCGCGTTGCATACGTTTTCGAGTGTTATCAATGTCTGCTTGCTGACGCACTAATTGATCTTGTGTATCTTGCAATTGAGATTGTAGCCATTCAACTTGTTTTTGTAGTTCCTTAACAGATAACGAGTCTTCATTGTTGCTGGAATCAGCCATTTCTTCGGCGATTTCTTCAGCAGTTTCTACTGTCCCACTTAACACTTCAACAGTGTCTTGCCCATTTGGCTCATCCGCAGAAGCTGCTGTTTCTACAACAGAATCATCTACAGCGCTTGTGGTGTCTGGCTTAACGGTGTCTGACATCGGCTTATGTTCTCCTTGGCCTTAAAAAACTGTGCTCGTTATGGGGTTGCTTACAAAGGGTTCAAGGCTTTATTCACGATGCTGACATAAAGGGAGCCTTTGGGTGATTGAATGGCAGCCCGATGGCATCGAAATACCTCAATTTATGGTAAATTTGTCACAATTTATATCAGCTAACGCAAAGGCTCGATTTTGCGTCACGTCAACATTAGAGCCTATACGAAAACGGGATAATCGGTTGCAAACCTGCCTCAAAATGGCGAGTTTTCGCTTCGATTCCCCATCTTCGTATAGTCTCTTAGACTGGCAACACGTCTATTTACTACAGGATTCACTCATGTTTTCTCGTTCCTCCTTAATGGTTTTTTTATTGTTGATAATGGGCACAACGGCACTGGCAGATGACACTTCTGTGCCTAAAATTCTGATCTTAGGTGATAGTCTAAGCGCTGCTTATGGCTTACAGCAGGAACAAGGTTGGGTGCATTTATTACGGCAAAAACTGGCTCAAGAATCACTGAATTATCAAGTCATTAATGCCAGCATCAGCGGCGAAACCACGGTGGGTGGGCAGCGGCGGCTAGAGGCTTTGCTCAAACAATATCAACCGCAATTTTTATTAATTGAATTAGGCGCTAACGATGGCTTGCGTGGCTTGAGTCTCAAGGCCATGCGCTCCCACCTCAGTGACATGATTGCTCGCGCACAACAGCAGTCAGCGCAAGTCCTTTTGATCGGTATGCAAATTCCCAGTAATTACGGTCAAAGCTATACTCAAGCCTTTTTTCAAACCTATGCGCAACTGGCCAAAGAATATAAGACCGCTTATGTCCCTTTCTTGCTTGACGGCATAGCAACAGATATGACATTGTTTCAAGCTGATGGTTTACATCCTACTGCGGCAGCACAACCTCAGTTGTTGAATACTATCTGGTTGGATTTACAGCCTTTGCTCAAAAAAAATAGGACTTAGAGGAACTCAATATGAGCATTAAAAAGAAGTTTTTAAAAACTAAAGAGGTCTGTAAAGTGACCTTTGAATTGCCCGAAAACATTTCAGCCACTACCACGGCTGCGGCAGTGGTAGGCGACTTTAATGATTGGAGTGAAACCGCTTCTCCCATGCGCCTGCGTAAAAAAGACGGTTTATTTTATCTCACCTTGGAATTTCCAAAAGAAAAGAATTTCCAATTTCGTTACTTTATTAATGGAAAGACCTGGATGAATGAAAAGGAAGCTGATAGTTATGCGCCCAATCCTTTTGGTGGAGAGAGTAATTGTGTTCTTTCTACGCATCAGCCTGATACAAATAGCAAAAGCTAATGCGGGCATAGCGGGTTAATCTTTATTTCAAGGATGGAAGCACGATGTCTCAGACAGTGATACCGATTCATCAGCCCTCGGCTGACCATAACCCCGATACGGACATTGCTTGCCGCACGGTAGAACCCCAAGAAAAAAACCTGCTACGTCGCGTTATTGACCGCGTGGCTGATCACTGTCGAGCGCGTTCACTATTTATCTTGCACTATTGCACTGGCTGCGGGGCGATTGAATTACCGCCCACCATCACTTCACGTTTTGATTCTGAGCGCTTAGGTATTCAGCCTATGGTGACTCCGCGCCAAGCCGACATCTTATTGATTACAGGCTATTTGTCCGTCAAAACCCTCAAGCGTGTGATTCTCACTTATGAACAAATGCAAGGGCCTAAATACGTTATCGGTATGGGTTCTTGTTCCATTAATGGCGGCATGTATTGGCACAGTTATGCGACGGTGAAGCGCTTGCAGGAATATATGCCCGTGGACATGTATATCGCAGGTTGTATGCCGCGTCCTGAAGCCATTCAGCAAGGTTTTTTACAGCTCATGGCCAAAATTGATCGCGGCGAAGGCACAGCTTGGAAAGACTATTATCATAATTACAATACGTATCTAGGGCATCAGCAAGCGCTATTTGGTCCCGATTGGCATACCCCTACCGATGTTATTGCAGAAGCACGGCATTATGATTTGCTCAGCGACAATACCCTCGGTGAACATACGGACTTGCTGGCAAAATTTGCTTCAGAATACGTTACTCATCCGATTCCATCGGCTAAAGCCATTCCGCGTTCCACCTCTTAAGTCTGGATACACTCATGCCACAATCCATTGTTACTGATGACTTAGATGCTGTTTTACATGAACTGCCCACTTTGTCAGTTGAACAAACAGCACCGCGTCGCTTAAAAGTCTGCATCAAAGCGGAGACTCTACCCGCCTTATTAGAACTTCTAAAAGGCAGTTCTGGATATTTGCATTTATCTGCTATTTCTTGCGTGGATTGGCCTGATACCGAAGAATTTGAACTGGTCTATCATCTTTGGTCTTATGAAGTAAAGCAACTGGTCTCAGCACATATCTGGATTCCTAAACAACCTGGGCGCTTTGTATCTGTGTATGATATTCACGCACCCGCAGCATTTTTTGAGCGTGATATTCATGAAATGTTTGGGGTTCATTTTGAAGGCTCACCTAATCTTGAACCCTTTATTCTGACCGAATGGTATGGCCCACCACCGATGTTAAAATCATTTAACAGTCGCGCTTACGTGGAAGAGACTTTTCAATGGCAACAATATTCTCCTGAGTGGTTGAAAGAACTTGAGGCCAAAGGGGGAGGCATAGTGGAGTAGAGTTTGTTTTCTGCACCCGCTGATATTTCAAACTTGAAATGATTCTTTTATTGAACGGTAAAGCGATGCAGATTAAACCTGTTTAAAACGCTTCATCTGTTTTTTAGGCTTTGTTGAGATTTAGGGCAAAAAGCTGCGCCTCAAAATATATCAACAAAGCCTCGGTAAAATCTCATTTTTTTTCAACCATAAAGCGCCTGCGTAATGAGTGCTAATCCGCTATACTCCCATCCATCCATAAAATTGTTGCGTTGCAACAAAATGCTAGGCTATATTTAATAAGTGAGGCATCAGAGCCTCTATAATGAGAACCGTGCCATCTAGCCAACACGAATAAATAACATCCACCGTAATCGATAGATAGTATTTAAAACGTCTATCCCCAGCCATGAGATTTTAGTATGACGATTTATTCTTTACCTACGCAAGATATTGAATTCCAAAGTCTTTCAACGTCAATTCAGATTATGGCCAACCCACAACGCTTACGCATTTTATGTAAATTAGGCGATGGCGAAGCAGATGTACAAGATATTGCCAATCATATCGGCTGCAAACAAAGCAATACTTCACAACAGTTAAACATGATGAAAAATCGAGGTATTTTGGCCTCACGTAAAGATGCTAACCATGTGTATTATCGAATTCATGATCTACGTACACTCAAAATCATTTCCATGATCCGCGAAGTTTTTTGTCCTGCACATCATCCACTCAAATAAGAGCCAGCATCGATCTTTGGATGTCATTGGCGGGTATGAGGTTCAGGTGCAATGTCACTACCCTCATCAAGCGCATCCGTTCCTCATCTTCATCTCAAGCCCACTTAGCCCACTATTTTAGCCTATCTCACGCGACCTTTTGAGCGCGTTGTTTTGTCTCTCTGTGAAAGGAATGACGACGACAAAACACCTCGTTAGCCCACAAAAAGTTCAAAAACCTATACACAGAAATGACTATTTCATGAGGGGTAACACTCGCTAAGTAGTATTCGCCCTCACATTTTATAACCCCTATCAGTGTGCGATATATCTCTCTCAAATAGCAGCAGAGCCTAGTGTATTTTTATTGATTTTGTTATGTTTAGGCACTCTTTTGATCATTGGCATGACAACACAAGGATGCGTTATGGACCCTCAAGACCCTCAAGAACAAAATAGCGGCGGACACTTACATGACCGTTTGCCAGACAGTAGTGGCTCAAAACGATTGGCATTATTGTTAGAAAGTTTTATCGAAAATATGCTGTTTCATAGTCGTTGGATTCTGGCTCCCATGTATTTGGGACTCATGTTCATTTTGCTCTTATTGAGTATTAAATTTGGTCAAGAATTGTTGCATTTAATTCCCGATGTATTGGGGATGAAAGGTTCAAGTTTGATTCTTGCGGCATTAAGCATGGTTGATTTGATGCTCATCGCCAATTTATTATTAATGATTATATTTAGCGGTTATGAAAACTTTGTATCAAAAATCGACATGATTTCTGATCATGTGGATCGTCCTGAATGGATGGGGAAAATTGACTACACTGCGATGAAATTGAAATTAATTGGTTCCATTGTAGCGATTTCTTCCATTGAATTACTCAAAGCCTTCATTGCTTTAGAATCTGCCGTAAATCCCTCGAAAGAAAATATTGCTTGGATGATAGGTATCCATATGACATTTGTCGTATCGGGCGTGCTGTATGCCTTAATGGAAAAAATTTATCATTCTGTGGACAAACATTAATGAATGAATTAACCCATTTTACCGCCGCAGGCGCGGCTCAGATGGTGGATGTGGGTGACAAAGCCATCACGCATCGCGTCGCCATTGCAGAAGGTTGGATCGAGATGCACCCAGATACCTTGGCTTTAATCCAAAGCGGCGGGCATAAAAAAGGTGATGTCTTGGGCATTGCTCGTATTGCTGGCATTATGGGCGCAAAACGCACGGCAGATTTAATTCCTTTATGTCATCCGCTGGCACTGAGCAAGCTTGAATTAGACTTTCAGATTCAAACCCAGCCTGCTGCTGTGCAATGTCGAGCACAAGTGGAAACCCACGCTCGCACGGGGGTCGAAATGGAAGCTTTAACCGCCGTTCAAATCGCGTTATTGACCATTTATGATATGTGTAAAGCCGTTGATAAAGGGATGACGATGCGAGATATTCGCTTACTGGAAAAACGGGGTGGGCGCTCTGGCGAGTGGCGTTACAAAGCCTCATGAGTAAACGCAGCCATAGCAGCAGCCGTTGGCTACAACGGCAAGCCAGCGATCTTTATGTGCAACGTGCACACAAAGAAGGTTTTCGCTCACGCGCGGTGTACAAATTGGAAGAAATTGAGCAGCGTCATCAATTATTTAGGCCGGGTATGCGGATTGTAGATTTAGGCTCAGCACCGGGGAGTTGGTCTCAATGGGCGCAAAAACGTCTTGATGGTCAAGCACAGATTATTGCTTTAGACGTGTTGCCGATGGATGGCTTGCCCGAAGTCACTTTTATTCAAGGAGATTTCACCGACCCTGCCATATTGCAAGCATTGGAAACAGCCTTAGCAGGGAAAGCAGTGGATTTAGTCATGTCGGATATGGCGCCCAATATTTCCGGCTTGAAAGCCGTGGATCAACCTCGCGCTATGTTATTAGCCGAATTAGCCTACGAAACGGCGCTTGAATGGCTGAAACCCGGCGGGCATTTTTTATGCAAAGTGTTTCAAGGCGAGGGCTTTGATGAGTATTTGCGCGTATTACGCCCTCATTTTAATAAAGTGGTCACCCGCAAACCTCAAGCCTCACGCCCACAATCACGAGAAGTGTATATTTTGGGCTACAGTCGGAAAAAAACTTCGTGATGTCTTTAGAAACAG
The DNA here is from genome assembly GCA_016744475.1 of Thiotrichales bacterium. Taxonomy (GTDB): domain Bacteria; phylum Pseudomonadota; class Gammaproteobacteria; order Beggiatoales; family Beggiatoaceae; genus BB31. The sequence continues at coordinate 42,336 of JADGEH010000028.1, forward strand.
CTTGGCAGGTGCGATAGGCTGACCCACTTCTCCCTCTTCATATCCATTCAGGAACTTATCATGAACAGTTATCGTACTTTATTGCTGCTACTCATTAGTCTGCTGTGGTTGACAGGGTGCGGGCCTTATTACCGTACTTTTACTTTTTATGATCCGCCTGCTACAGCACAAGGCAAAAACTGTATTTTTCATTGCGAGCAAAAACGCGATACCTGTAAAAATGTTTGCGAAGAAGGCTACGATGACTGTTATCAAGACGCTAAATTACAAGCCAGACATGATTATTTGAATGCCAAGGAAGATTGGCTTCATCAACGTGAACGTTGCATCAGTAAGCCCGCCCCCCGTGGGAGAGATGATAAAGCCTGTTATGAAGATTGTGCTGAGCGTTCTAAGGCGCGTGTTAAACAGGCGCAACACTGTAAACAGCGCTGCAAAAGCAAATTAAAAGCCCGTGTTAATGGCGATAGAAGCGCCAAAGTCTGTCGTGAAGGCTGTGTCAATAAGTTCCAGTCAGATAGGCACGATGACGCAGTGTGTCGCCAAAATTGCCGAAATCAACGCCAGACACAGGTTAAAAAAGACGATAAAGGGTGTCATCAGCAAGAACCACATAAACAAGATTTCATGAACACTTCTCATTGCCGTAAAAGCTGCGGTTGTGAAGATAATTTTCAGCGCTGTTTTCAGATGTGTGGTGGGCAGATTCGCCACGAAAGACGTTGCATGAGCAACTGTGAATAATAGACTGGTTGCAAGGGGCGGCTGTGTCGAACTGGAGTTCGACACTCCCAGGCTTAAGAGTCTATACGAAAACGGGATAATCGGCTGCAAACCCGCCCTTTTGGCCAGGTTTTCCGCTTTTTTTTGTTACACGCTCGCTATTCGCCTTAAAAAACCGAAAAACCGGCCTCAAAATGGCGCATTTTCGCTTCGATTCCCCATCTTCGTATAGGCTCTAAGATGATTGTGAATGGGCTTGATCAGGATTCGGCAATATTAAGCTAAAACAAGCCCCTTCGCCTTGGCGGCTATAGACTTGAATTCTGCCTTGATATTGTTCCATCAGGGTTTTGCAAATACTTAAACCTAAACCTGTGCCCCGTTTACCATCTGCGCGATAGCTGAAAAAAGGGTCAAAAATCTTGCTTAAGTGTTCTGGCGCAATGCCCACCCCTGTATCCTGGAAATGCACTTGAATATCATCGTCTTGCTGTTCTAGCAAGATATTTAAAATCCCACCATCAGGCATGGCGTGAAAAGCATTTTGTGTCAAGTTGATAAACACCATGCGCACGTCATTTTCTTGCGTGATAACGCGACAACCAGCGGCTTTGACTTGCACGTTTAATTGAATGTTGCGTTCTTGCCTTTCATATTCGAGCAAAGACAGGGTGTCACGTAAGGCGGTTTCGATGTCTATCGGTTGCGCTTGCCCATCGCCCAGCGAAGTCAGTTTTAATAAACGTTGCGTCACTGCAATGCATTTATCCATTTCCCGATCCACTAAATTCAAATATTTGCGCAACTGAGGCGGGTCACAGGTGCCTGTATCCAGTAAACGCAAGGTGTTTTGCAAGGCTAATCGTAGCGAGGCGAGTGGATTGTGAATTTCATGGGCGACACCCGCAGCCACTTGTCCCATCGCAGCGAGTTTTTGCTCATGAGAAAACTGCACGGCTTGGTCTAAATCTCGAATGGATTCAACAATCAACTGCATGGTCTGCCCGCCTTTCTTCATTTGCATCGGTGCAGCAAATACTTCGACTGGACGCTCTTGTCCATCGGCGGTCAGATAATGGGTGAGTTTTTTGATGGGTTCGGGGTTTTTATGAATTTCGTATAAAGGACAGGTACTTAACGTGGGCGTGCAAGGATGCTTGCGTTGATACACTTGAAAACAGGGTTGTGCTAATGCGGTGTCGTAATCTAAGCCGAGTTGTTCGCAATAGGCGCGGTTGACTTTGACCACATTAAAATCATTGTCTAATACGCGGATGCCATCAGGAATGGCATTTAGTAAGCCTTGCAAAAAAGCATCTTTCTCGTTGAGTTCGCGTATTTTCTTTTGCAGGGTCGTAGCCATTTGGTTAAACGTGGCTCCCAAACGTCCCAATTCATTGTTAGAACTCACAGACACTCGCGCTTCTAAATCACCTTGTGTGAGAGCTTGGCCTGCCGCTGCCAAACGCTGCACGGGTTGCAGCACTAAATGACGCACCACAAACCATAAAATCACTAGCGTCAAGCTAATAATCATCACGCCTGCGCCAATAAACAGGAGTGTCGTCATGCGAGCTTTGGCACGAATCGGTGCGGCGGCATAATCGACAAATAAGACACCGTTGACCGGATTGGATTCTAGGCTGCCGTGGCATTTCATACAGGGTGTTTTATTGCGCACGGGGTTAATACTGCGTAGCACTTCATGACCATTGTGGGTGAGAAAATGCGTTTGCGCTTGTTGCGGTAATTGTTCTTTAGGCCATTTGATGATGTGTCCTAACAAATTGTCTTGTGAGGCAAACCGGATTTCTCCACGCGGATTAACGATAAACACCTGAGCTATATCTTCTTGTTCCCCCAAACGATGCACAATATCTCGCAAACCATCCAGGTCTTGTTTGAGCATGGCGTTTTCTAACGACACTTGTAGCAAGCGGTTGACCGCCACCGAAGCGCTGCTGCGTTCTCCAGCTAATTGGGTGTAATACACTCCAGTAAATATCATCAGGCACAGTAGCGAGCTGAGAATCAAACCGAGACTTAAACTCATGAGTAGTTGTCGATTCAAGCTGTAATGAATCCAATTCATAGGGTTCCTTTGGGGGTTATGACATTTGGTCATAAAGCCTTGGCTTTATGGCTCATCAATATCGAGAAATTTTGCTTTTTTTCTTATAAGTGATTGTTTTATTGGCGTGGCATGGTTGTTGTACTTATATGTTTTTAGGTGCTATTAGGCTGAATAAGCACGGCTAATAAATAGACTTGTCCAGGCTTAAGACACCGACTGCAAAACAGCGGATATGGGCGGTTTTCTCCGTTCACAACGTGACACGAATCATTAGACTGGTTGCGAGGGGTAGGCATCGTAGCGAAAAGGTGTGGTTTTAAGGCTGTTTTTTCGGTTTTTTGAAACGAATAGTCGGCGTGTGTTGAAAAAAAGCGGAAAAACAGGCCAAAACCCACACCTTTGCAGTCCAAGTCTATTATGCTTTTTATCGTTCAATCCCGCTGTCTTTCGCTACGGTGCTTAGCTTGAACCAGTCTAATCATCTTACTTTAATGATCTCTGGAGGAGGTTTTATGATGAACAAAGCTTTAATCATGGTTTTAGGCTTAAGTTTGACCCCATCGGTCGGTGCCAGTGGTTTTGTGGCGGGGAGTCAACCAGACAGACGTCCGGCGCAAGCCCCCTACGTACAGTTTGATGCTAAATCGCCTGCTTGGTATGCACAAGCCTTACAGGGTGTCACTCAACCATTTTCTCCCAGTTTAGGTTTTCTGGAATATCAGGGCGCTTGGTATACACCCTTCACTCGCCCAGGTATGACAGGACGCTACGATATGCGGCGCTGGCACCATTAGAGCCTATACGAAGATGAGGGATCGAAGCGAAAATTCGCCATTTTGAGGCAGGTTTGCAGCCGATTATCCCATTTTCGTATAGGCTCTTAGGCTCTGTACGCAACGCACAGTGGAGCATCGGCTGCAAAGCGAAGTATCCAATTATGCCTTGCGTTACAACACTATAAAACAACAACACACCAAAGGAATTGCGCTTATGCTTTCTGATTATAAGCCATTGTGGTTCGGTATTGGCCTAGTGGTACTCATGATCTTTTTAGTCATAGTGATGAACCCCTCTCAACCACCCACCTCAGTCTCTACAAATACTGAAGATGTGGCTTCGGTGGATACCTCACAGGCGGTGACAGCACGCACAGGGACGGACACAGTGTCGCCACCCTCAGCCCCGTCTATGCCTTCTAACAATACGACTCCAGCTGAAGCGGACAAGGGTTCAGTCATCACAACGACCGAGCCAGAATCTGAAGGGGTGAATGCTTCTGTGGCTGTGAACACACTCGCAGAAACAGCTTCTATCCCTGATGCCGTGTCGCCTTCTGCTCAGGAAAATACCGTTGCGGAAACGCCTGTGACACCTGAATCCGTAACAGCAGACACGCCACCTGCGCCTTCTACTCATGCGCAGGATATACCTACACAAAGACCTGCTCCTGTGCATGTGCCTGCCCCTGAACCGATGCCTGCACATCAACAACCCGCGCAGCCTCATCCTGCAACGGTTTTGCCTGTCATGCAGACACAACAAAGCCTTCAACAAGCGTCTACTGAACAGTGGAATGCGCAAACCTTAACAGATGGGAGTTTGTTACTCATTCCCCCCTTGAAAGGACAAGCCATGTCCCCTGAGTTTATTGGGCAACTGGCTCAGCAATTAGAAGCGGCAGGTTGGCAGGTGAATGAACCTGCTAGTGGTCATGTCTTGTTATTTCCCACTGACAAAATGTCAGAACCCTTAGCCCACTAAATCTGTGGGTTCATTCTCAAATTGAAAATCCAACCTGACAAAATGGCAGGTTTATCTTTCACCCAGCCGATGTTATTGCAGCACAAGATAGTTAAAAACTATAAAAATCAATATGTAGCGTAGCTCATTCTGCGCTGGTACAGGGCTTGCTCTAATGCCTCGCAGGGTTAAATCCCTTTGGAATCTGTTTCACAATCTTTGAAGAACCATCTATTTGGAGGAGTTTTACCAATGAATTTCAAAAAAATAAGCTTAGCCGCAGCCATTGCTACCTTACTGGCTTCCCCTTTTGCATTAGCAGCTGAAAAACAAGAAGGCATGAGCGGAATGTCTGGTATGGACGGCATGAGCGGTATGTCTGGCATGGGCGGCATGAGCGGTATGTCTGGCATGGGCGGCATGAGCGGTATGTCTGGCATGGGCGGCATGAGCGGTATGTCTGGCATGGGCGGCATGAGTGGAATGTCCGGCATGGGCGGCATGGGTGGAATGTCCGGTATGGGCGGCATGGGTGGAATGTCCGGTATGGGCGGCATGGGTGGAATGTCCGGTATGGGCGGCATGGGTGGAATGTCCGGCATGGGCGGCATGGGTGGAATGTCCGGTATGGGCGGCATGGGTGGAATGTCCGGTATGGGCGGCATGGGTGGAATGTCCGGTATGCACGGCATGTCCGGTATGCATGGAATGTCTGGCATGTATGGTATGGGCGGCATGAGCGGAATGTCTGGCATGGGCGGTATGAGTGGCATGTCTGGTTATGGTGGCGCTGGTGTTGCGACTTCTCGCGCTTATTTCCACATTACACCTGATGGTCATATGTTCTTCTATCCTTCAACCACTTACGTTTATGGCGGCAATATGGCTGGCATGGGCGGCATGAGTGGAATGTCCGGTATGGGCGGCATGGGTGGAATGTCCGGCATGGGCGGCATGGGAGGAATGTCCGGCATGGGCGGTATGGGTGGAATGTCCGGCATGGGCGGCATGGGCGGCATGGGTGGAATGTCCGGTATGGGCGGCATGGGTGGTATGAATGGTATGTCCGGCATGGGCGGCTACTACTATTGGACACCTCCCACTGGTATGGGCGGAATGTCCGGCATGGGCGGGATGGGTGGAAAGTCCGG
>JADGEH010000029.1 GCA_016744475.1 Thiotrichales bacterium
AGCATCGCTTTTCAGCTTGCCAGCGTTTTGATTCTCTTTAATCCTACAAAGCGTTTTACATCTCTCAAAATACAACCTATAAATAGAACTCAACTTAAGGCGGTGAAACCACCTTTTGAGGAGACACTAAAAGCCATTCAAAGTCGCGGACGGTACGTTCTCGCCCATGAGCTGCAATTTTACAACCCCGTGCAATACGGAGAATTTTACCGACTTGATATTTTTCCTGCCATTTAGCACGACAAATATACAAAGGATAGTCGCCGTTAGCATCTTCCGCGCCACCTATCATGGCTTGTTCGGGGATACCTCCACTGACATCGCTACCCCAATAATACTGGCTGTCTTTAAGCAGCACTTCATAATGTAAACGACGGCTTGAGCGTCCGGCGGAGGTAATAATGCAACCTTTTGAATTCTCCGTTATTTTGCCTGGATGCAAGCCCTTGTTGTAATGCGCGCGGCACACATATTCCTGTGCTTCTGTGGTGTTCGTATCTGTGGCTTCAATAGCAGTGACGGGCATAGGTTGTTCAGGTAATTCACCTCGACTATAGCTATGCCATTCTGCTTGTACATTGAGGCTTAAAAACAAATAGCAGCAAAAATAACGCATCATGTTTCATCCAAGGCACGCGGGTAAGAACCCAGGTGTTTTAATAATCCACTGTGTTGCTCTAATACCTGCATGACTTTACGCAAGGGAGGGTCTTCTATATGACCTTCGACATCAATAAAAAAGACATAATGCCAACGATCTTGATGTGAAGGGCGAGATTCAATGCGGCTCATGCTTAAACCTGTGTCCTTAAAGGGCGCAATGAGATGATACAAAGCCCCTGGGCGATTTGGTGCGGCGACTAATAAGGATGTTTTATCGCGTCCGGTGGGGGGCACTGAATGAGAACCGAGAATGGCAAAGCGTGTGGTATTGCCCAACTCATCTTCAATATCTTCAGCTAACAAGTCTAAATCATAATTTTCTGCGGCTAAACGCCCTGCAATCGCAGCAGCACCCGCTTCATGTGCAGCGCAACGCGCCGCTTCCGCATTGCTCATCACCCGCACTCGCTCGGCGTGGGGCAAATGCGTATCTAACCATAAACGACACTGTGCAAAGGATTGCTGGTGCGAATACACCGTTTTGATGGTGTCGATAGATTCGTCATGCGCCATCAAATGTTGATGAATTTCAAGCTCCACTTCACCGCAGATATGTACATCTGTTTTAGTAAACAAATCAAGCGTTTGACTCACTCCGCCTTCGGTGGAGTTTTCTATCGGTACAATGCCATATTCCATCGTTCCAGAAGCCACGCTACGAAAAACTTCTTCAATGCTGGACACAGGCTGACTGTGCACTGATAAGCCAAAATGCTTTTTCACAGCGGCTTCAGAGAAAGTGCCAGGAGGACCCAGATAGGCGACTTTAAGAGGAGATTGCAACGCTCGGCAGGCCGACATCAGATCACGGAAAAACTGTTCAATGAAAGCGTTGGGCAAAGGCCCTTGATTGCGCTCCAAAGCCCGCTGTAAGATTTCTGCTTCACGTTCAGGACGATAAATGACGGGATTAGGTTCCACTGCTCGCTTGGCTTCTATCACGTCTAAAGCCAGACGAGCGCGTTGGGTGATCAAGACTTGAAGCTGTTCATCTAAAGCATCAATTTTTTCACGGACGGTTTGTAAATCGAGTTCAGGCATTGTTTATTAACCCAATTTATAATGTTTTTTGACGGCTTGTTTAATCTCCCAGAGGCACGACATCCCTGCTGGAAAAGTCACATAATCACCACGTTGTAGAGACACAGGCGCACCACCATCAGGGGTAACGACGACTTCGCCGCGTAATAAATAACACGTTTCCGGCGCATCATAAGTCCAGGGAAAGGTTGATATATCTTTTTCCCAAATAGGCCAGTCATCCACGCCTAGCACGTCTAATTTAGCAGCAGAAGGTTGGTGTTCCACAGTCATTTGATCCATAACAGTCCCTAACAAACGATTTTTACAAGTTCAATCAGATTAATACAATGGCGTGAGACAATGACACAAAAGAATGACGTATTTTATAACACATCAGTCACGGGTTTAACATGCTCTACATTAGAAGCCGTTATTCAAGAACAACACTAGGCTCTGATGGATTCTTCAAGCAGAGGCATTTTTAGCTTCCAAAGCCGCTTTAGCGCCTTTTTCTGAATCCAGCAAAATCGCTAACCAACGAGTATCCTGATTCGCTTCCAATACAATTTTAACCGTCATAGTCAAAGGCAAAGATAACAACATACCCACAGGGCCCAATACCCAGCCCCAAAACACCAAAGACACAAACACCACCAGCGTGGACAAACCCAATCCTCGACCCATCACACGCGGTTCCACCACATTGCCCCACAAGGTATTAATAAGCACATAACCCACCGCCGCATACAGAGCAGGCATCGGGCCTAATTGCACCAAAGTCAACAACACGCCCGGAATAGCCGCGATCAAAGAACCGATATTAGGCACATAATTCAGAAAAAAGGTCACCAAGCCCAGCAGCACTGCATAATCAATTTGCAGCAACACCAGCAATAACCACACACTAAAACCCGTGGCAAAACTAATTAACGTTTTCAGCATCAAATAATGATTAATATTTTTCACCACTTTGGTGAAATGTTGCATCGATAAATCAGGCTGCACCAGCATGACCCGCAATTTAGTGGGAATGTGCGCAGCTTCTAACAACATGAAAATCACCAATAACAAAATTAAAAAGGCATCTGATAACGCATTGCCCACGCCCCCCAAGGTTTTACCCATGAAACCCATAATCAATTTAGGGTTAAAATAATTAGAAAAAAGTTCTTGGCTCACTTCAATGCCGATACTTTTCAAACTACTCACCAGCGTTTGCTCAAATTGTTGCAAACGTATTTGATACAAAGGCAACGACTGAGAAAAATCATTCAGCGATGAGCTGACAATCGTTACCAAGCCCATTTGCAATATCACAATGCTGGCAATCACAATCAACAAAGCCCATCCTACAGGCAGCTTTTTTTCCTGTAACCACATCAGCGGCGGTGCGCAAATAATGGCAAAAAACGTAGCCAATAAAAACGGAATCAGAATACTGCTCGCGGCCTTCATGCCCGCCACAATGATCACAAACGCAGCCGCCCCCAATAAAAATTGAACGGTAGGGTTTAAGGCATTCACTTTAGTCATCATTCACCATCCCATCATAATTCTAAGCGCCTATACAAACACCGAGTGCTTCGTAATAAACGCTTCACGGAGAAGATCGCAATAATGCCACATCAACCCCACACATTCGCTTAAAACTATGGCTCAAACCATACGACAACGCCATTGGCGCAGTGTACCGTCTTGGTGCTGGTGGCTTTTCAGCGCAGCGCTATTGATACAAATGAGTTTTCAAACCCTCGGAGAGACCGAAAACCTCAGCACCTCATGGCACCCTCCCCCCGTTCAAGCCCCATTATTACGCGCGTTGAGTTTAGGTGATCCGGTCACGGCTGCCAAACTCATGAGCTTATGGCTACAAGGTTTTGACGTGTACGAAGGTGATTTTATGCGCCTGACACCCGCACAATATCAACGCTTAACGCAGTGGATGGAACACATCCTCACACTCGATCCCAATAGCCAATATTTATTATTACTCGCCAGCCGCGTCTATGCAGAAAGCCCTCAAACCGAACAACAACGCCACTTCCTAGAGTTTGTTTATCAACAATTTTTCATTGATCCCAAACAACGCTGGCGGTGGTTATTACAAGTCACCATGTTAGCTCGTCATCGTTTACACGACGACGCTTTAGCCCTGCGCTACGCCCAAGCCCTAGCCGAGCAAGTCCCTCGAGTGCCCATGCAAGCCGCCAGCATTTACCTATTTTTACTAGATGAACAAACACAATTTGATCGCGTGCGCAGTCTATTTTCCCGCTGGGACACCGCAGGCTATATAGAAGCAGAAGAACGCCAATTATTGATGACTCAATTACAGGCTTTACAAGTGCGGTAGGATGATCGGTGCAACCCCGTTAGGCGCGTATGAGTCAGAATGGGGTACCCATCAAAAAGATGCTCTAGCTTGAGAAGCTGTAAAGAACTACGTTTTGTTTCATTCTTTAAAAGACTTTGTAAAAGCAATAAAGCTTTCCGAATCATTTCAAGAAGAAGACAATACTGCAAAGAAAGCATAACAAAGAACAGCTCGCGTAGGGCGGATAAGGCGCGTCTTTTTGCGCCGTCATCCGCCATTTTGGGAGACATTCGGCGCATGACGGCAAAGCCTTATGCGCCCTACGAGCTTATGATGTGGTCTTGAGCAGTAATGGCTCTAGTGGTTTAGCTGTTGTGAGTGTAGATGCTGTCGATTAAAGACCAGCGAACAATCACCCGCTAAAAGCGGGTGACCGAAAAATATCAATGTCTCGTATCTTTATGAGAGTTTACGGATGTCCCTGTCCTTAACCAGTTAGGATGCGGTGGGTACGAACCACATCACCCCTGCGTCATGGATACCTCTGCCTCACAAATGCACCGCAGGCGCGGTGCTCAGAGTTCCCACGAAGGGCGCGTGGAAACTAGAAAAATACAACTCAGTGTCCTCTGAGTCTCCGTGGTCAATATTCAACCAGAGAGGAGGTGTTCTTATGAATTGGCAAGAAGTCTGTGACCATCCGCAATTAAAAAACTTACCCTTTAAAATAGAATTGAATGAATATGGAAAAATTATAATGTCTCCAGCTAAAGTGTATCATTCAGCATTTCAAGGTGAAATAGCACATTTACTCCATTCTTTATTGAACACGGGGAAAACTTTACCCGAATGTGCGATTGCTACATCGAAAGGGACTAAAGTGGCTGATGTGGTGTGGGTGTCTCAAGAACGCTTTGATGTGATTAAACATGAGGTGGAATGCTCTATCGCTCCTGAAATTTGTATTGAGATTCTTTCCTCAAGCAACTCTACTTTAGAAATGCAAGAGAAAAAAGCTTTGTATTTTGCCGCAGGGGCGCAGGAGTTTTGGGTGTGCCATGAATCCGGTGAATTGGATTTTTATGATCAGACTGGTCGCTTGCCGCAGTCTCACTCTGTCCCATTGTTTCCCGCAAAAATTCATTTATGATGTGACGCAATGAATCCTTCCCCTCTCCTCGATATCGATCATCTGTCTGTGCAATTTGGCGCTACGCAAGTGGTGCATGACTTGAGCTTGACTATCCAAGCGGGCGAGAAACTGGCGCTGGTGGGGGAGTCGGGTTCGGGAAAATCCGTCACCGCGCTGTCTGTGTTGCGTTTGCACGATAAAACCCGCACTCGTTATGCCAGCGGCGACATCCGCTTTTGCGGGGATAACTTGCTGGAGTATAGCGAGGCGGCGATGCGCCAGGTGCGCGGCAAAGACATTGCGATGATCTTTCAAGAGCCGATGACTTCGCTAAATCCCGTGTATCCGATTGGTCGGCAGTTGATCGAGCCTTTGTTGTTGCATAAAAATCTTTCCCGCCGTGCGGCGCAACAGCAGATGATTGAGCTGTTAGACCGCACGGGCATTCCTGAACCACAGCGACGTTTTCATAGTTATCCGCATACTTTGTCCGGCGGGCAGCGCCAGCGGGTAATGATTGCGATGGCGTTGGCGTGTCAACCTAAATTGTTGATTGCTGATGAGCCGACCACGGCTTTGGATGTGACGATTCAGTTGCAAATTCTGGATTTATTGGACGATATTCAGCGCGAATCGGGCATGGCGGTGTTGTTGATCACGCATGATTTGAATATTGTGAAACGCTTTGCTGAGCGGGTGTGTGTGATGCAGCAGGGGCGCGTGGTGGAGCAAAACACCGTAGAGGCGTTGTTTAATGCGCCGCAACAGGCGTATACGCGGCAATTATTGGATAGCCAGCCAGGACAACATCCACATCCGGCATTGTCTTCTACGCATTTGCCCCCTTTATTAAAGGCGCAGGACATCCGTTGTGCTTTTCCGGTAAAAGGCGCTTGGTGGCGACGGACTCCGGCCGATTTAATCGCGGTGGATCAGGTGTCTTTGCAGTTGCAGGCGGGGGAAACGCTGGGCATTGTCGGGGAATCGGGTTCGGGTAAAACGACCTTGGGGCATTGTTTGTTGCGCTTGCAGGCCTGTTCGGGACAGGTGGATTTTGCGGGTCATGGGTTACAGGATTTAGACCCGCAGGCGTTGCGAGCTTTGCGCAAAGATTTTCAGGTGGTGTTTCAGGACCCTTATTCTTCTTTGTCGCCGCGCATGACGGTGGAGGATATTATTGGGGAAGGTTTGCTGATTCATTATCCCGCACTTAATCGGGCGCAACGCCGTGAAAAGGTGGTGGCGGTGTTGCAAGAGGTGGATTTGCAGGAATCCATGTTAAGCCGTTATCCACATGAGTTTTCTGGCGGTCAGCGCCAGCGCATTGCGATTGCGCGAGCGGTGATTTTGGAGCCTGCTTTGATGTTGTTGGATGAGCCAACTAGCGCTTTGGATGTGTCGGTGCAAAAGCAGGTCTTAGCCTTGTTATCAAGATTGCAGCAACATCACGGCATGAGTTATTTGTTTATTAGCCATGATTTGAAAGTGATTCGCAGTATGGCACATCGAATTATAGTGATGCGCCACGGACAATTTATTGAAGCGGGGGACACGGAAACTTTGTTTACTCAAGCGCAACAGCCTTACACTCAGAGCTTGTTGCAGGCTTCTTTGTTTTAGTATTAGACTTGTTGCAAGGAGCATTCATCGACTGCAAACTTGTCTCAAAATAGCGAATTTTCGCTTTGATCCCCCATCTTCGTATAGGCTCTTAAGCCAGATAGCCCCCGCAGCCATTCATTCAAGCTGGACATTTTATCTCCCTCCTGACGCGCACAGCGTGAAATGAACAAAAACCTCCTGTTTTTCTTGCGCCATGTCAACTCAAGCGTAAAAAAATCGTTATAATTTCGCGCCATGAATAGCACAACTCCTCCTCTTAATTATCGTGATGCGGGTGTCGATATCGACGCTGGGCATCAACTCGTCGAACATATTAAACCGATTGCCGCTCGTACCCGTCGTCCAGAAGTGATGGCAGGGCTGGGCGGTTTTGGGGCTTTGTTTGAAATCCCTTTAGACCGCTATCGACACCCGGTTTTGGTGTCGGGCACTGACGGTGTGGGCACTAAGCTCAAACTGGCGATGCAGCTTCAACAGCACAATACAGTGGGGATTGATTTGGTCGCTATGTGCGCCAATGACCTCATTGTTCAAGGGGCTGAGCCTTTGTTTTTTTTGGATTATTACGCCACCGGACAATTAGATGTGAGCACCGCAGCCCAAGTGGTGGAAGGCATAGGCGCAGGGTGCGAATTATCGGGCATGTCTTTGATTGGCGGTGAAACCGCTGAAATGCCGGGCATGTATGCCGTAGGCGATTATGATTTGGCAGGTTTTTGTGTGGGGATTGTCGAAAAAGACCGTATTCTCGATGGCTCTAAAGTACAAGCCGGAGACATGCTCATCGCTTTGGCTTCTAGCGGCGCTCATTCCAATGGTTATTCTCTCATCCGCAAAGTGCTTGAAGTGTCTCAGGCTGATCTGAATGCGCCTTTTCATGGTCGCAGCTTAGGCGATACTTTGTTAGAACCGACTCGTATTTATGTGAAACCGTTGTTGAGTGTGTTGGATCAAGTTGAAGTTCATGCTTTGGCGCATATCACGGGCGGCGGTTTAACCGACAATATTCCGCGTGTGTTGCCTGCGGGGTTATCGGTCAAAATTGATGCGTCAAGCTGGGATTTGCCGCCGATATTTACTTGGTTACAAGCGCAAGGACGCATCAGCGATGAAGACATGCACCGCACTTTTAATTGTGGTGTGGGTATGGTGGTGTGTTTGCCGACTGCTGTTGTGACTGAAGCGCTGGCGCTATTAAAGGCCGCAGGCGAAACGGCTTGGGTGTTAGGCGAAGTGGTTTCAGGAGCCTCTCAGCCGGTTGAATTTGTTTAAACTGAAGCTTGCCCCTGGATAGTGAGGCGTTGCGCCCTTATGTCTCCTGCACTATTCCAGGCTTTGTGGCCTTACTTTGCATAACATCCAATAGGAGATGACACTATGGCGAGTATTACTTTAAAAGGTAGCGCGATTAATACAAACGGTGATTTACCTGCCGTCGGTAGCAGCGCCCCTGCTTTCAAATTGACCACTAAAGATTTAGCCGATGTGGGTTTAGACGCTTACGCGGGCAAGAAAAAATTGTTAAACATCGTGCCTAGTTTGGATACGGATGTCTGTGCCACTTCAACTCGCAAGTTTAATGAGTCTGCCAGTGCTCATGCTGATACCGTGGTATTAGTGGTGTCTGCGGATTTGCCATTTGCAGCAGGCCGTTTTTGCACCACTGAAGGACTGGATAATGTGATCGCGCTGTCGATGATGCGTTCCCGCAATTTTGCTAAAGATTATGGCGTATTGATTGAAAATGGACCTTTAGCTGGCATTACGGCACGCGCAGTGATAGTACTCGATGCGGATAATAAAGTGTTATACGCTGAGTTAGTGCCTGACATTGTGCAAGAACCCAACTATGAAGCAGCGTTAAAGGCGCTGTCTTAAGCCGATTTAGAGCCTGTCTTTCCGCCCGCTACAGGCGTTGTAACAGCTCTTATAACAGCCATGACAGAAATGTTTCTGTCATGGCTGTTTGCGTTTGCAAGCCCCCACAAACTCAGTACAATTCAGCTCATGCGAATAAAATTTGTTATAAATTCACACACCTCTACCTGAGCTGCCCTTCTCATGAATAGACTCCCTTTGAAAGTATGTCTGATTCCGTATGCCATGAGTGCCCCTATATCGGCATATAGCGAAGTTGATATTGCAAAATACTTAAGTCAAAAATCATTGGAAGAGTTATCTAATATTGAGATCACGCTAGGCACTCGTGGTGATGGTTTGTCAGCCATACAATCTCCTGTACCGCTTGAAGTGATCACCGCAGAAGATATTCAAAGCACGGGTTACGGAGAATTAGGCAAAGTGCTGCAACGCTTGCTGCCTTCTTTTAATTTTCCTCGTACTGAACAAACCGACGGGACTGATCATGCTCGCCCTTTTACTTTACGTGGCATGGGAACGGATCAAGTCTTAGTGCTCATTGATGGTAAACGCCGCCATCCAGGGGCTTTATTACATGTCAACGGCACTATTGGGCGTGGCTCCACTGGCGTGGATATAAACATGATTCCTGTGCAAGCCGTGGAACGCATTGAAGTATTACGTGATGGCGCAGCGGCACAATATGGCTCTGATGCCATTGCAGGCATTATCAATATTGTTCTCAAGCACACCACGCAAGAAGAAGTGGCGGTCACTATAGGGCAAACCACGGCAGGCGATGGAGCCGTCAATCAATTAGCCTTTAGCACGGGACAGGCTTTGCGGCGCTCAGGTTTTGTCAACTTGCACGGTGAGTTACGCCACCGTGGGGCGACTAATCGCTCAGGCGTGGATGCACGACACATGTACTTTGAAGGTGATCCGCGCAATGCGCAGTTACCCGGCACGACGCATAAAGTCGGCGATGCAGAGATAGACGATTTATTATTGATGGCGAATGCCAAGATTGATGGCGATGTGGGTTATTACGCCAATGCCTCTTTTGGGTATCGACACAGCGAAGCGGGTGGTTTTTTTCGCCGCCCTTTAGACAACCGCACCGTGCGTGCCATCTATCCTGATGGTTTTTTACCGCATATTGCCCCAGTGATTCGAGATGCAGGGCTGACGCTAGGTGCTCAATCAGATGCCACTTCAGGTTGGCAATGGGATGCCAGCTACACCTTTGGCTACAATGATTTTAACTTCTTAGTCGAAAACAGCCTAAACACCTCGTTAGGCGTTGATAGCCCAACTGAATTTGACAGTGGTCATTTAACGTTTTCGCAACATATTCTTGATATTGATGCGGTAAAAAAAGTCGATGTGGGCAGCCAATATCCTCTGCAAGTAGGCTTAGGGGCTGAGCTGCGTATGGAACAGTTTTCTATCGATCCGGGTGAGCCTGATTCTTATCGTCATGGCGGGGTTGCGGTATTGGACGGCCCTAATGCGGGCAGCGATACGGCGGCGGGCGCACAAGTGTTTCCAGGCTTTCAGCCGCATAATGAGATGGATGCAGAGCGCAATAATGTCAGTGTTTATCTGGATTTAGAATATGCCTTCAATGATCAATGGCGCACCCAAGCCGCTGCCCGCTATGAACGCTACAGTGATTTTGGCTCCACCTTTAACGGCAAATTAGCCGCCGCTTACACCCCGTCTTCAGCCTGGGTGTTTCGCGCTTCAACCAGCACAGGCTTTCGCGCCCCGTCTTTAGCACAATCCCATTACACCGCCACCTCCACAATTTTTATTGACAATGTGGCTACAGAATTAGGTACTTACAATATTGATCATGCTCTAGCTCGTGATTTAGGTGCGACCGATTTAAAAGCCGAAAAATCTCGACATTTCGGCGCAGGTTTTAGCTACAAACCTTCCTCTAAATGGTTGTTCTCACTGGACTACTTCTATACTCGCATTAATGATCGCATCACTTTATCGGGCGATATTTATCAAGAGGCCGACATCTACGGCAGTGCGGTAGTCGATGTGTTGCAACAATTTGGTGTGCTCGGCGCACGTTTCTTTTCCAATGCGATTGACACAGAAACACAAGGCATTGATACCCGCCTGAGATATGAATGGACATTGCCCAAAGGGCGCTTAAACCTCAGCGCTCAATATCATCTCAACCATACGCGCTTAATCGGTGATGTACGTGCGCCCACTATTTTAGGCACCAATGGGCCTGATGTGATGATGAATCAGATTGAGCGTGTGCGTACACAAAATGGGCAATCCCAAGATATGATCATCCTCTCGGCAGTGTATGACTACCAAGCTTGGACAATGAATGTGCGTTTACTGCGCTTTGGTGAATACCAATTAGTGAACAACCTAGACCCTTTGTTATTACAAACGGTGTCTGCTGAATGGATTGCCGATATAGACCTCAGCTATCAAATTCAAAAAAACTTCAATCTAGCGGTCGGTGTACACAACCTATTTGATGTCACCCCCGATGCTTATCAGGGTTTTGATGATGATCCTTTCTTAGGTGAAGGCAAAATTTACCCCTACGCCACCAACTCATCCTTTGGTTTCAATGGTAGTTTTTATTACCTGCGTGCGCGTTACCAGTTTTAAGACACCATTGCATCACACCAAGTTTAAGGCATAAAAAAACCCGCTATTCAATCAATATGAATAGCGGGCTGCTTAAATGGAGATGCCCCATACTTCGCTGTGACTAGCGTGAAGTATCCCAGGTTTAACCGTAGAGGTTCTGAAAACACGACGGCTTGATTGACCTGATAACGTTATTCAAATAACGCCACCCTAGCAATTAAATCTTCATCAAAACTTGTACACAAAACCTACAGAAGCGAAGTCAGTTTCTTTACCGCCTTCTTCAATGTCTTGCTGGCTATACATAATATAAGCAGAAGCACCGCCACCTAATGTGTGATCCCAACCGATAGACCATTGGTCAGAACCTTTTTTGCTGCCTAATTCTTCAGCATTGGCATATTGAACTTCTAAAGCACCATTGCCTATTTTGTAATAAGCACTACCCACATAACGCATGTGATCGTTAGTACCATCATCAGCTTGCTCTACAATCGCGCCTAAACCAAAGTGACCCATTTTAGCTGAACCAGAAAAACGCAATACGTTGGTATCTTCACCATCGACTTCAGAATCATAGCCTACACCTACGAAGAAAGGTGTTTTCTTCATTTTAGGATCGCCATAAGCAATAGAAGTAGAAATGGCATCACCAAAATCAGCGTTATCAGCCTTACCAGGCATGGTGGCGATTTTGAATTGAACGCCCCCCATGTTTGGAGAGAAATAACCTAAGAAACGTTTTTCACGTTCTTGTGCATCCACATAATAGTCCAACACTTTACCAATATCAGCATTGGTATCACCAAAACGATCAATTTTACCTTCCAATTGTTTTAAAGGGGTGTCATGGATACCGCCAAATAATTGACCAAATCCACCTTGAATACCCACATATTGATTACGTTGGGTTAAGAAATCGCTATCACCCGTGTTGCCATCAATATCAACACCCATTTCATATTTGAAAATAGCCGACAAGCTATCATTAATTTTGGTTTTACCTTTAATACCAACGCGAGAATCGTGATTGACCAAATCAGTTTTTGAATCATCAACGCCATCCACTTCAGAATAATCAATAGCTAAATGTGCTTTACCATACAGTGTCAGTTCTGCAAAAGCCAAAGGAGACATCAAAGCAGTGGACAAACCCGCAACCAGAATTACTTGTTTCATGTTGAGACCTCTGTTTCCTAAATGTGTGTAACAAATGAATGTGTTATTAAGATTAATGCGTTGTTTATACGCAACTCATACGTATCTATTCTGCAACATGATTGTGACATTAGGATTACAGTTATATTAAAGTATTATGAAATATGCATATATAAAGGCTCTAAATAATCATTCGTAAAATACAATAAACAGATGTTAAATATCATTTTTAAGCTTTAATTTATCGCTCTCCCAGCAATGTGAAGCTCGTTAAGATTCTCTATCATCGTCATTGTGCTGTCATATAGGATCGTTACTCTAAGATGTTTGCTGGGCAAAATGTTGCAAATAGACCACACACTGTAAAGCCGTGCTGCCTGTGTTCATATCGTGCCCCAGATGCAACAACCCATCGGCATCCCTTTCACAAACACCTTTGACTCACCTTTTCAACAAAATGATTAATAAGGTATTTTCATGCTTAAATCACGCGCGACCTTGCTGCTTATAGCCACCACACTGAGTGTTTCACTATCCAGTTGTATGATGACCACGCCATCCACCCATAAACCACAGATCAATCCCACCACTCTCACCATTCAACAGAAAAACGGTTATGAACCCGCCTTAAAACAAACACGCCGAGTCAACGTAGGCGATGTCATGTTCAGTCAATTTGAATATCAAACTGGCACCGCTGCCCAAACCACGGGCAAAACTTTCGTTAAAACTGTCTTATTTGGTGATGTCAAACTGCCTCCAGGCACCTTATTAAACTTCATGCCCGAAGCCGCCTACCCGACCTACTGCACATCCGATAAAGTGTATTACGGTATGGGCACCCAGACTGCCGCCGATATAGCCTGTTTTGCCGATGAAGCACAAGATGGAGAATTCGAGCGAGTACAAGTGCCTAGCGTGAAATTTGGTACCTGGACAGACACAGACGGTCCTAGCTACAGCATTGCCACAGTGAATCGCAAGAAAAAAGAACGGCAAGAATTGTTGTATCAAGGACGAGGACAAAACACGATTAAAGTGATGTATCGAGAACTGAATGCTCAAGGCGAGCAGACTATTTCACAAACAGCAGAATACGCATTAGCCGCCGACGGCAGCGCACAGATAGGCTACAAAAAAGCCCGACTCATGGTAGAAACAGCGGATAACAGCGGAGTGACTTATCAAGTTTTGGAAGGTTTTAAGTAAGGGGAGGGGATTGGCAAGCTCGCGTAGGGCGGATAAGGCGCGTCTTTTTGCGCCACCATCCGCCATTTGGGAAACATTCGGCGCATGACAGCAAAGCCTTATGCGCCCTACGTGCTCAATGGCAGAACCGCTCGCCCAACGCTGGGCAGAACGCAATGGCCTGTCTATTGTCAGTGTTACCGATGAAGTAGAAACGGGAGGATGGTGGATGCACCAAAGCGTCATGGAAACACACGCCCAAAATTGCGCGCGGGCATTGACCAACATTGAACGCTCAAACTACAAAATATTACCCGCCTGGATAGGTGGATTTGTTGTTCCTGAACAGGAAAAATAGTGCGTCACAAGCCTGAGTTCATGTGGCAACAAAAACGCGGCACGGGTGGGGAAATCGAGACCTGGCAGGTTTTAAAAACCTGCCAGGTCTGAATCTCAGCCTTTTATAGCACCGCACAGCCGTGTAGCTAAGAGGATGAAAGCAAAACTCAAAGGTCACTGTCTCTCGCGCACCAACATGACGTGTTCGTTGAAGCCACGATAGTTGGCGTTGGCGTAGCCATGGCCGAAATGCACAATCCATGCGTTAGCTGTATAGCTGGATACAGGCGAGCCTGACCAAACAATCCATCTTTCTGTATTGGGAAACACTGTTTGTACAATGGTGGGGGTTTTATGGTCTTCTTTATCAGGTTCACCTTGGCAACCCCAATCAAAATGATCAGGACGATCTTGTGCAATATATTCTTCCCATCCAGATTGGCCTTGATTAAAGTAGGTAGGTTTACCATTGCTGCAATACACCAGGCTGCGCAGTTCTTTAATGCTGGGAATGCGCCAGTCGCTATAGCCTGCGAAATTTGCGGTTTGTTCTTTCGCAGTTTCCCAGTTAAATTCTTTCGCTTTGCCTGTGCAGGTGCTGCCCGTCCAGGTTTGCCCCACTGCGCAGCGCATCCATAATAAGTCGGTTTGGGTGTCTAAGACTGTGCCGTTGTCATAAATGATGTAGGTTTTGCCTGCGACGGTGATTTTTTTGCCTGCGTTAGAGGTATTGAGCACTGCTTCAACATCAGCCTTGTCATTGCTGGTGTCAATAGACTCCACTCGCTGCAACTGCGCCACCAATTTGGTATCACGCTGTAATTCTAACCAGTGTTCATAATCTGCAAAGCCTGCTTTGGTCACTTTCACTTGATGCCGCCCTAGAGGCAAGGTTAATTCAATGGGCGTTGTGCCATAGGCTTTGCCATCAATCCAAGCCTGGTCGTTGTATTGATTAGATCGCACAGTGAGACGGGCTGTGTGAAGGGGAGGGAGAGGTGTCTTATCTTTTTCCGACACAAAATAAAAATCACCATCAATTGATGATTCATACCACGGTGTTTGCTGGTTTCGAGTGGTTTTTTTCACTGCGCTGCGGGTTCTTTTGAGTACATCTTCTAGCTTTAAACCTGGCTTTTGCATGTAAGTCAGCAAATGTTGGGTGTAGGGGCTGTTGCGTCCGTTGCCGTCATCAAAGGCTACATTGCCGGGGGCTGTGGCGTAAGCAATCAGTGAGCCTTCAGCACTGGGCATACGCGCTAAGCCTTGCGTCAGGGTTCTGCTAAAACTTTTGAAAGGATTATTGCGACAGGCATCTAGCACCACAACATTGAGCGGGCTTTTGGCGTTTTTCATTACACTCAACATATACCCTGCGGGTACGGCTTTATAGCGCAAGTGTCCCGCTGCGGTGATGGTTTTTACACTTCCAATCGGAATTAAATAATTTTCGCCATTGTGTTGTACGCCGTGTCCTGAGTAGTAAAACAGCGCATCGGTGTTGGCATTCAAACGCTCGCCAAATTCATTCATGGCGGTTTCCATTTGTGATTGTGTGGCATTCAGTTTGAGCGTGACTTGAAACCCTGTTTTTCGTAGCACTGCGGCAATGTCGCGGGCATCATTCACGGGGTTATTTAATGCTGCCACTTGATAGGCTTGATTACCTATGACTAAAGCCATGCGCTGACGTTCAGCATGGGCAGAAAAGCTAAGAAGTAAAATAAGGATGAGAAAAAAGCGCATGAACTATTCCCGTTTTGTGTGAGTTAAAAAATTGTACTAAAAACGTGAGGGTTTTGTGTTTATTCATTGAGCCGCTTTTGTATTTTGCGCCTTGAATGAGCAAGGTAGGCGTTGCATCCTTTTAATATTTAAAGAAAAATATGATGCTCTTATGTCATCGCATCTGATCAGGCTTTGGATATTGTTGAGGACTGAAGTCCTCACTACTCACCTAAATACTTTCATTTTCCCACTGTGCTGTCATGGTATCCCCCATACTGAAAATCGCTTGTGCCAGTTGCATAGGGTATGCACGCGACATCCTGCCACACGTTATTTTTCCACGCCCGTGCTGCAAAAAATACATGGCGCAAATCCTACGTGGCTGAATATAAAAATACCGTTCAGGTCAAGTTTTGCAAACTTGACCTGAATGTGGAGACTCAAGAGAAGCCGAATGAGGTAAGCAGTGAATAAAGCACTTGGCGCATATTTGAAATTCATAGACAATAGATTGTTTCGCCATTTCAATAATTTCTTAAAATCGGTGTCTCTCCACTTTAGATGTGCATTTGGTGGGGAACTGCCCTTTATATTTAGGCACAGCAGATATGGATAAAAATTTATCAATTAATGAATTAGAAGCACTTTTAGCTCAAGCTAAGCAATCTGAGTCCAACCCAGCCCGTCAAGCTTTGGAAGGACAACTGAATAAAATGCTCAATGAACCCATTCGTTCTACAGCACCTAAACCTCAACCTAAAGTGGTGCGAGATTCTTTTACCTTGCCAGAAAATGATTATCAATTGATTCCTGATTTGCAAGATCGCGCCTTGGATTTGCGTTTGTCTGTCACCAAAGGTGAGGTGTTGCGTGCGGGATTGCATGCTTTAGAGCGTATGAGTGAGGAGGATTATCTGGCTATTTTAAAAACGGTAGAAAAACTTAAACCAGGACGGCGTAAAGGAACCTGATGCACACTCAAACAAGCCCTTCCGATCCGCGTTTAAGCGTGGTCTTTCTGAATTTTAACCGTGTTGAAGAAACTCGTCATACTGTTGAACATTTACGCGGTCTATTGCAGGCACGCCAAGATGTTGAAGTGATTGCTGTGGATAATGGTTCTGAAGATGGTACGGCTGAGTTTTTACTCTCTCAAACTGATGTCTTGCAGTTTATTCAAACCGGAGAAAATTTAGGCATTGCGGGTTATAACCAAGGTTTTAAACAAGCGTGTGGGGATTACATTCTGGTGTTAGATGATGACTCTTATCCTTATGACAATGAATGCTTGGATAGACTCATTGAGCATTTGGATGAACACCCGCAAGTGGGTTTAGTGGCTTGCCGCATTGAAACGCCGCAAGCGGAGGCGGTAATGACTTGGCATTTGCCGCAGCAGGATGTTGCGGGCGCGTCAATGGGTTTTATCGGTTGCGGTTTTGCCATTCGTCGTGAGTTATTTGCGCATATTGCTTGGTATCCCGAAGATTTTTTTCTGTATCAGAATGAAATGGAAGTGGCTATCCAGGTGCGCCGTGCGAGCTTTGAGATTTTTTACGAGCCGCGCTGTCGTGTGGTGCATCGTGGCTTGCCTTCGGATCGTCCTAATTGGCGGCGTGTGTATTATCCCACTCGCAATACGGTGTGGTTGTTACGCCGTTATGCGCGTTTTCCCGATAAACTTTATTTGATTATCTCGCGCCTGTGTATCGGGCTGGCTCGTGCTATTCAGAGCAAAACCTTGGGCTGGTATGTACGTGCCTTGAAGGAGGCTTTATTCACGCCCCAGCCCCATTGTCCGTTGCCGCCAGACTTGCGCCATGAGTTGCAAGCTTTTTGGGAACAAAACAGTCTTTATCATCAATTAAAAAAATGGCTTGCAATACAAAAGTGAACCCCCTAAAATTGCGCGTTTCATTTTACGCAGCTCAAGCTAGTTTTTGTATGTTTATGCTTTTGGATAAGTGCTGCTGGTTAAAGAATTTTCTAAGTAGAGGAAACGCATGGTCATAATCCGTTTGGCTCGTGGTGGCGCAAAAAAACGTCCCTATTACCACTTTGTGGTGACAGATTCTCGCAATCGCCGTGACGGGCGTTATATCGAGCGTATTGGTTTTTTTAATCCGATGGCTCGCGGACAAGCAGAAAGCCTGCGTCTGGATCTATCTCGCGTCGATCATTGGCAAGGGCTGGGTGCTCAACTCAGTGATCGCGTTAAACAATTAGTGAAAGTAGCACGTAAACAAGTACCTGCTATGGAAGCCGCTATTGCTGAAGCGCCTGTTGTTGCTGAAAAAGCCGCTCCTGCACCGGTTGAAGCAGCTCCAGTTGAAGCGGCTCCTGCTGCTGTTGAGGGCGCTTAATGCGTGTAAAACATGTCAGATACGGCTGAATCCCACATTGTTTTAGGGCATATCAGCAGTCTTTATGGCATTAAAGGCTGGGTGAAAATTTTTTCTTATACGCAACCTAGAAAAAATATTCTGCATTACTCGCCTTGGTGGTTAAATCAGCAAGATCGCATTGAAATTGAAACGGGTCGCGTACACGGTAAAGGTATCGTGGCTAAATTCAGCGGTGTTGATGATCGTGAAGCAGCGACCCGCTTTCTCAATATGAAAATCAGCGTCCCCAGGACTAGCTTGGAGACGCTGCCCCATGATGAATATTACTGGATTGATTTGGTGGGCTTGCAAGTCATCAATCAAAACGGTGAATCACTGGGACAAGTCAGCCAGTTATTTGCCACTGGGGCGAATGACGTGGTGGTCGTAAAAGATAAAAAAACAGAGCATTTATTGCCCTTTTTGAAATGGGTTGTCTTAGACATTGACCTGCCTAACGGCGTGATGCGAGTGGATTGGGATACTGATTTCTAATGTCGGTCAATATTGGCATTATTAGTTTATTTCCTGAAATGTTTGACACGCTCACCGCCGGAGGTGTCACAGCCAGGGCTTTTGAACGTGGTTTGCTGCGCTTATGGCATTGGAATCCTAGAGATTTCAGCGATAATAAGCACCGTCGCGTGGATGACCGTCCTTATGGGGGCGGGCCTGGGATGGTGATGCAAGTGCCACCACTGCGCAGCAGCATACAACAGGCGCGTGCAGAGCTAGGAACACAGAGCACCGTCATTGCTCTATCGCCTCAAGGTCGAACATTAGATCAGCGTGGGCTTGAATACTTGCTTCAAGCTACCCCGCTGATTTTTGTTTGTGGGCGTTATGAAGGTATTGATGAGCGCGTGATCGAGCATGATATTGATGAAGAATGGTCGATTGGCGATTATGTGCTCAGCGGTGGTGAACTCGCAGCCATGGTGTTTATTGATGCTTTGGCGCGTTTAATACCGGGCGTATTAGGGCATGAAGATTCAGCCCGTGAAGATTCTTTTTACTTAGGCTTGCTCGATTGCCCGCACTATACTCGTCCAGAAGTCATTGATGGACAAGAAGTTCCCGATGTATTACTACAAGGGCATCATCAAGCTATCGACAATTGGCGGTTGCAACAGGCTTTAGGGCGCACTTGGTTACGCCGCCCCGATTTATTAGCCCAAAAACATTTGAGCCAACAACAGCAACAGCTTTTAGACGAATTTATTCAAAAACACAGCGCAACTTGAAGTTAAGGGGTAAAGCAGATGAACATTATTCAACAACTGGAAGCAGAACAAATGGAAGGGAAGGTGATTCCTGAATTTCGTTCAGGCGACACCATTGTTGTACAGGTCAAGGTAAAAGAAGGTAATCGTGAGCGCTTGCAGGCATTTGAAGGTTTGGTGATTGCCAAACGCAATCGTGGTCTGCATTCTGCCTTTACAGTACGCAAAATTTCCAATGGTGAAGGTGTTGAACGTGTTTTCCAAACCTACAGCGCTTTGATCGAAAACATCG
Organism: Thiotrichales bacterium; assembly: GCA_016744475.1. GTDB lineage: Bacteria > Pseudomonadota > Gammaproteobacteria > Beggiatoales > Beggiatoaceae > BB31. The sequence goes on from JADGEH010000029.1 coordinate 19,562, forward strand.
ACGTTAAACGTCGTGGTGACGTGCGCCGCTCCAAACTCTATTACATGCGAGATCGTCGTGGTAAAGCCGCACGTATTAAAGAGAAGATTACGGTTAAGAAAGAAGCGAGTTAAGCAGCAAGCGTCTTTGTTACAATGAAAAATCTGGACACTAGGTGGCGTATTTAATCCATACGCCACCTTTTTTTATGCTTATCAGCCAGGCTCTGTTTTGAACGTAAAACAGATACCTCCAATGGGATAAATTCATTTTTTTTCTAAACTTTTTGAGGACATTTCACATGCGCATCATGACTGCTTTCTTCATTATTCTGAGTTTTACCTTGACCGCTCACACCGCAGGTGGCAGCGAAACAGCTCCTGTTCCTGCCCATATCAAACAAGCATTAGGCAAAATGCTGAATCCGACTGCTATGGAAAATGCAAAAATCAGTCAATCAGCCGCACCGGGCTTATATGAAGCTGTGGTGAATGGGCATGTTTTTTATATCACGGAAAAGGGCGGATACTTAATCAGTGGTGGTGACATGATTAGCATTAATGAAGAAGGTCGCAATCTGACTGAAGAACGCCGCAATGGTTTGCGCTTGGATTCACTGAAAGAAGTCAGCGTTGATGAAACAGTGCGTTTTAAACCTAAAGGTGACACCAAACACGTCTTAACCGCATTTACTGATGTGGATTGTTTTTACTGTGCCAAATTGCATAAAGAAGTGAATAAACTCAATGAAGCGGGAGTTGAACTGCGTTACATGGCTTTTCCGCGTGCCGGTGTGGGTTCTGAAACTTATAAAACGATGGAATCTGTCTGGTGTGCTGAAGATCAACAAAAAGCTATGACGGATGCTAAAGCGGGCAAAGATATTCCGGCTAAAAGCTGTTCTAATCCCATTGCTAAGCAATACAATTTAGGTCGTCAATTAGGCGTGACTGGCACACCTGCTTTAGTCATGCCCAATGGCGAGTTATTCCCCGGTTATGCACCCGCAGAAAAACTGGTGAAGTATCTGGACGATCTGCCTAAATAATGACTGCAACTCCGCAGTGTGTATAACATATATCCACACTGCGATATTTCATCAAAAACAATCAGTACTTTACCAGACTCATTTTGCTGATTTTAGCTAGTCAGGTATCGGTGTCTCGCATCATTTGAGAGGTGCCCTGTCCTTAAAACTTCTCAAGTTGTAGCGAGAGGCTACTCTGGTGTCTCCCTGTCACCTTCGTACTGCACTGCGCCAGTCACATCCCCCCCCTCATAGCTATACGCCGAATACATGGTGTCTTGGTAATTCTGTCCATAATGCCGGCTTGTCGCGAACTACTCGACCCTGGCTGCGCCTCTCCCTGTCTCGTAGCGAAAGACATCCAAGCCACTGATTTATAAAAACAAAGGAGTACGGTAGGATGGGTAGAGGCGCATGATGAGGTTTGATTTTGCTATGAACCTTATCGCGCCGAAACCCATCATTCATCCATCACCAAAATGATGGGTTTCGCTCAGTTCTACCCATCCTACCGCGCTAAAATATTTTTCAAGCTGTTCCTCGCGCAATGACAGGCTGGGCTTCTGAAAAATCTCAAGTCAAGTTTTTGTTGGCGTTCGCCGATGTGTTGCACTCAGTGGCTGTATTAAACGCCACAATCTTCAATTTTAAAGTTGTGAGAAGCCTTACAAAAGGCTGTTTTTTAATCCCGCTGAAATATTTCAAGCCTATTAAATAAAAAGCATTTTTTAAGCTTTTCCCGCCTCTGGCATACATATTGTCCTTAAATAACTGAAGGCTTTCATTGAGAGCACCTTGGGCTTTTCTCAGTGTGTAAAGCAACCCCCGTCAGTTTTGAATTTTTAGGAACATTCAATATGGAATATTTCCTCATCATCCTTTCCACCGCGCTGGTCAACAATGTGGTGCTGGTCAAATTTTTAGGTCTTTGCCCTTTGATGGGCGTGTCTAACAAACTCGATTCGGCGATGGGTATGGGCTTGGCGACGACGTTTGTGCTGACGCTGGCGGCTTTTGCGGGCTGGTTATTGGAGCATTTTGTGTTGGGCCCTTTGAATTTAGGGTTTTTGCGCATTTTGACCTTTATTTTGGTCATCGCGGTAGTGGTGCAATTTACGGAGATGGTGGTGCGCAAAACTTCTCCCGCTTTGTATCAAGTATTGGGTATTTTCTTGCCGCTGATTACGACCAATTGTGCGGTGCTGGGTGTGGCGTTATTGAATGTGCAGCAAGAGAATAGTTTTATCGAAAGTCTGCTATATGGCTTTGGTTCTGCCTTGGGATTTACGCTGGTGTTGGTGATGTTTGCGGGTTTGCGTGAGCGATTGGCGCTGGCGGAGGTGCCGGATGCCTTTAAGGGCGCTCCCATTGCTTACATTGTTGCAGGGCTGTTGTCGCTCGCGTTTATGGGCTTTGCAGGATTGGCTTAGGCTTGTTGTCCCCTTTTTAACAGGGGACGCTTGAGCCGCTTAAACTATCTCTCCCTTCTACGCAGATTTTTGCGCAGCATTCAGTTGATAAGCTTGACGTTGTAATAGGCTGGCAAACTCATCGGTAAAAGCATCATAACGATTCAGCAGGCGATCAATGTCGGCAATCGCATTGTTATAGGCCATCACTGCGGGGATCGCTGCAAATAATCCTAAAGCAGTGGCGATCAACGCTTCGGAAATGCCGGGAGCGACCATCGCTAGCGTTGCTTGCTTGACATCTCCTAGTGCATGAAACGAATGCATAATCCCCCACACGGTGCCGAATAAACCAATATAAGGGCTGATAGAGCCAATGGTGGCTAAGGTGCTTAAGCCTTGTTCTAAATCATCGGCATGACGGCTTAAGGCCACTCGCATGGCTCGCTGTGCACTATTGACTAAATCTCCTGGCAATGCGCCCCCCACTTTACGCAGCCGTGCAAATTCGCTGTAACCCGCTTGAAAAATCGCCTCTAATCCACTCATAGCACCTTTTTCATTCAGTCCTGAATAAAAATTATTGAGATTTTGGGTTTGCCAAAAATCCTGCTCAAATTGCTGAGCGGCTTGACGGGCGCGTTTGAGTTTTCGGGATGTGCGAAAAATCAGGTACCAAGAAAACAAGGACATCAGCAATAACAACATCATGACGAGTTGTACTTCTAAGCTGGCATTGAGCACCAGTTTAGGAATCGGGGAATCAAAGTTAAGCGACATAGCGGTTCCAATGGTTCAAACAGTGACGTGATGCAAAGGCTTTTTTTACACGGGTTTACAGTGGGTCAATCATAGACGGGTAGAGGAGTATCCAGCGGTTGTAAAGGCGATGATTTTAAGTGGCTTTTCGGCTTCAATACCACGCCTTTTCTCTGCCGAACCCGCGCAACCCATCTAATATTTGATGATGTGACGGGTGATATATTTCTATATCAGCCCTGTGTTATGGTTGAGCGCATTATACCGATTGCTTTCCCTTCACGTTAATCACTCACGTTACGCAAAATGTGTGTAGCGAACGAAAATGTGCAGTTTATTCCATACGATGTAAACTCAAGCATGAAGCAATGGCGGTTTTTCCGTGCTTGAGTGTGTTTTCAAGCACGGAATCGAGCCTTTGCGTAACATCAATTAATAACCCTATACTCCGGTGAATTCTCATGACAAATTCCGCTTCTAGCTTGCCTGTCGATACTGATAGCGAGAATACCTCTAATGAGTCTCTTTCCCCCGACTTAAAACCCTCATCTCCCTCCGCCACCCGCACCACAGCCTTGGCTGATATACCTGATAGCTCAGTGATAGACGATCTCGATGCCCATGCGCTCTATCTTAACCGCGAATTGACGTGGTTAAGTTTTAACCAGCGCGTGTTATATGAAGCCGAAGATACGCGCACGCCGCTGATGGAGCGTTTGAAATTTATCGCCATTGTCAGCGGTAATTTGGATGAGTTTTTCATGAAACGCATTGGCGGCTTGAAACAACAAGTGGGGGCGGGTATTAGCACGCTTACGGTGGATGGACGCACGCCACAGCAGCAAATTGATGCTTGTTATGAATTTGTGCATGTTTTAGAACAGCAAAAACAAGCTTTGTTGCTAGAACTGGTGGCCTTCATGCAAGCGGAAGAGATTCATATTGTCACGCACGACAGCTTAAACACAGAACAGCAAGCGCAATTACGCCAGCATTATGTGGAAAATATTTACCCCTTAGTCACGCCACAAGGTATTGATCCTGCACATCCTTTTCCGTTTATTTCGACGCAATCCATGAATTTGTTAGTCACTTTGCAAGTGCCGGATGACCCTTATCCTTCACCCACATTAGCGCGCGTCAAGGTGCCGTCGGGTGCGGGCGTGCCACGTTTTTTACAAGTCGGCGAAGAACAACGCTTTATCTTGTTGGACGAGGTGATGTCGAATCATTTGGATTTATTGTTTCCAGGCTTAGACATCATTTCCTGTGAGCGCTTTCGCGTCACGCGCAATGCCAATACCGAGCGTAACGAAGAACGCGAAGATGATTTGATGAGTATGATCGAATCAGAACTGCGCGAGCGTAAATTTGCACCCATCGTGCGGGTGGAAGTCTCCAATGATATGTCGCAAGTACATCGTGGCATGTTAGCCGCTGAACTGGGGCTGGATGAAAAAGTCGATGTATTTGAAGTGTCGGGCATGATGGGCATGAAAGACTTGTTTGAGCTGGTAGGATTAAAAGGCAAAAATAAAGGTTTGCACGATATACCGCATCAACCGGTCGATCATCCCAAGTTGCAAGGTGCGCCGAATATTTTCCACACCATCCGCGAAAACGGCACAATTTTGTTGCACCATCCTTATCAATCCTTCTCCAATTCTGTCGAGCGCTTTTTGCGCGAAGCCGCCAAAGACCCCAAAGTGCGAGCCATTAAAATGACTTTGTATCGCACTTCCAGCGACACAAAAGTGATTGATTATCTGATTCAAGCTGCTCGCAACGGCAAACAAGTGGCGGTGGTGGTCGAACTTAAAGCCCGTTTTGATGAAGCCGCCAATATTCGCTGGGCCAGCCGCATGGAAGAAGCCGGTATCCACGTCACTTATGGCGTGGTGGGCTTAAAAACCCATTCCAAAGTTATTTTGGTGGTGCGCCAGGATTTTAGTTACAACAAAATCCAGCGCTATGCTCATATCGGCACGGGCAATTACCACGCAGGCACCGCACGGCTGTATTGCGATCTCGGCATTCTCACCTGCGATAATGATATTGGTTCAGATTTAACCCAGCTCTTCAATTACCTCACCACGGGCTGGAACCCCAAACGGCATTACCGCAAAATCCTGCCTTCCCCAAAAATACTCAAAAACGCTTTATTGAGCAAAATAGACCGCGAAATTGCTTTGGTGAAAAACGGCAAGGCGGGTTTAATTCAATTCAAAATGAATGCTTTAGAAGATGTGGATGTGACTCGCGCCTTATATCGTGCCGCCCAAGCAGGGGTGAGAATTGATCTAGTGGTGCGTGATACGTGTCGTTTCCGTCCCGGACTCCCTGGACTCACCGAAAACGCCCGTGTCATCAGTATTGTCGGACGCTTTTTAGAGCACACGCGGATTTATTATTTTCATAATGATGGTCAAGAAGAATATTTCATTGGTTCTGCGGATGCGATGAAACGCAACTTAGAAAGCCGTGTAGAAGTGGTGACACCTGTGGATGATCCGAAGCTATGCGAAGAATTGCGAGATTTTCTGGATACTCAGTTCAGCGACCAGCGCACGGGGTGGGAAATGCAAGCCGACGGCAGTTATGTACAACTGCAACCTAGCGACGAAGCCAGTAGCGTCGGCACGCATGAGCGCTTAATCACACTCTACGAGCATCGTCATCAACATGCTGCATTGCTTAACCGCCGCCAGTTACAACGGCTGAAACGGAGCAAAAGCAAAAGTAAAATGCGGAATTTGTAGGACGTTTACAGGTGTGAGGCTTCCTTGGGTAGCCAAAGGAAGCCCTTTAAAGACAACACAGGCGGCGCAAAAGAATGCCAGCGTTCCAAACGATGTTTAACTCGTTCCCATGCGCCGAGCCTGTAAAAGAACCTCATTTATTGGATTTTGGACAACGTAAAAACAATGACTTACGAAGCAAAAATCGTCAATTTTGGGAGTTCTTTTACAGCCTCGCCGCATGGAAATGCCGTCTTGACCGCGTTGCGGTCAGTACTGATAGAGGGATAATATTTCAGTTATACAGGAGTATCGTAGTTAAGACTTGAGCGATTGTTGAAACCTGTCAAGTCTGTCGTATCACTGATTTATTCTTCCTATATAGCCTTATTTCACCCCCTCATTTTTCAAACTTTCAATGTCTATTGCCGACAAGCCTGTTTTTAATGCAATCGTGTTGGTATCCAAAATATCCAACAAACTTTTTGCAATAGCTATTTTTTCCTCTTTCTTGCCTTTCTCTATACCTTCTGCCAATCCTTGCTTCATCCCCTGCGCCTCTGCTTGTTCTCTTGCATAATCCATCACATTTTTATAATCTAAGCGAGCTTTTAAGTCGAGCTGATAAGCAAACTGCTCATCTTTGCTTAAGGCAATAAATTCAGCTACATCAAAGGCTTCTTTAATAATGTCATCGGATTGAAAAGATACAGGAACACTTTCACTATCAGCTAAATGTCGTAAATAATACAACCAATGTTCTAAATGGCTTGATAACTCAGTATCTTGTTTTTTGAAATGAGGTAATTGAATGTAGTAATACGTCAATTTATCATAAAACACCTGGTTATTTTCATCTTTAAGCTGAACTTTGCTTAAAAAATGCTCATCAAGTTCATCAATCGTGAAATCCAGAATACCAACAAAAAACACCTTTTTAAGATGATAATCCCAATCGCCTTTTTTCGATTGTTCTTGAATTGGAAAAGAGGTGTAATACACACTGCGATCTTTGAAATATTTCTGCTGGCTGCGTTGTAACTCGACAATAAAATTATTATTTTTCTCATCAGTACAATACACATCAAACACCGCTTTGCGGTCGATAATGTTTAAACCGAGTTGTTCCAGATTGCGGTATTCCAAATCCACAATCTTATGTTCAATATCCAGCAAATCATTTAAGAAACTGATTAAAAAATGTTTGTTTTCAGCGCTGCCGAAAATACGCTTAAAACCAAAATCGGTGAAAGGATCAATATATCGTGTCATTGCCATTACAAATATCCTACTAGGCTCTGTTTCAAAGGAGTCTAAGTCTAGACTTAGACCGTTATCCAGGCTAAGAGTTTATACGAATATCGAAGCCTCAGTTGCAAAGTGGCTCTTTACAGCCAGAGCCATCCTACTACGCTTTGCGTAAGGTCGGTGTTCAAAATCTTCCACAAAAGATAAGCTTCGCGCTGGTCTTGTTTGAGAAGCTGCTGAAGCACTGCCTTTTATAGCAGCAACGCGGCTCTCATTCTCGTTTTATATCTGCACATTATTTAGGACTATTTTCATGTTGGAAGATTCTGCATTTATCGCTTTGGGTGTCAATATCGATCACGTTGCAACACTGCGTCAGGCGCGTGGCACACGCTATCCTGACCCGGTGCAAGCGGCCTTTGAGGCGGAACAAGCGGGGGCGGATGCGATCACCCTGCATTTGCGCGAAGATCGTCGGCATATCCAAGAACGTGACGTAGATATGGTGATGCGCAGTAAATTATCGCGCTTAAACCTGGAAATGGCGGTGACACCAGAGATGCTGGCGTTTGCCGAGAAGCTGCAACCTGAAGACTGTTGTCTCGTGCCTGAACGGCGTGAAGAACTGACCACTGAAGGTGGGTTAGATGTTGCCGGACAAAAAGATAAAATCAAAGCAGCTTGCGAGCAATTAGCGGCGGCTGGGGTGCGAGCGTCTTTATTTATTGATGCTGATTCCGCACAAATCGAGGCGGCTGTGCAATGTGGTGCGCCTGTGATTGAAATTCACACCGGACATTATGCAGATTGTACGGATGCTGCTGCACGCTCTGCCGAGTATCAGCGCATTGCTCAAGCGGTAGAGCAAGCCAGCGAGGCGGGTTTACAAGTGAATGCGGGGCATGGTTTGAATTATCAAAACGTGCATTCCATTGCTGCGCTACCACAAATACGTGAACTCAATATTGGTCATGCCATCATCGCCCGCGCGATGTTTACGGGCTTGCAAGAAGCGGTGCGAGAAATGAAAGCTTTGATGCAGGCGGCTCGGTGGGGTTAAGAGCCTATACGAAAACGGGATAATCGACTGCAAACCTGCCCTTTTGGTCAGGTTTTCCGCTTTTTTTCGTTACACACCCGTTATTCGCCTCAAAAAATCCGCTTCAAAACCACACCTTTTCGCTACCATGCCTACTCCTCTCAACCAGTCTACTAAGCTTTGAGCGGTAATGCCTTGACCCTGATAACAGAACAGTTTATGTTTGCATGTTTGGTTTCTTTTCGACAAATAATCATAATGAGCAGGGTTATGAAGCAGTTAGCTTCATCTTAATGTTTTGCACCGCAAATTTTGATGGTAATCAGCGCTGCTCAACCCTATTATTTTGTCACTGCATGAGAGGCAGGGGGGTATTACCGCTGCGTCTTGTGCTCTTTGTAGCAAAAGTACCGTCTAAACACCTATGGTTTAGAGCCTATACGAAGATGGAGAATCGAAGCGAAAATCCGCTATTTTGAGGCAGGTTTTTCGGTTTTTTAAGGCGAATAGCGTGCTATTTAACGAAAAAAAGCGGAAAACCTGACCAAAAGGGCGGGTTTGTAGCCGATGCCCCCGTTTTCGTATAGGCTCTTAATGGGGTGATTCAGTTCTGTTGAGCCTCAATAGAACCTAAGCTGTACCGTTGTTGTTCATCTAAATCGAGTATGTATAAGGGGGGCCGACGTGGCCAATGAAGCAGAAAACTTAACTGGTGCCGAAATTGTCGTCCGTTGTTTGGAAGAAGAGGGCGTAGAGTACCTCTTTGGTTATCCTGGCGGGTCTGTTTTGCACATTTATGACGCACTGTTTACACGCGATCATGTGAATAAAATCCAGCACATTTTAGTGCGCCATGAGCAAGCTGCGACACATGCGGCTGATGGTTATGCACGCGCTACGGGCAAACCTGGCGTGGTGCTGGTGACTTCAGGGCCCGGTGCGACGAATGCCGTGACAGGCATTGCGACCGCTTATATGGATTCCATTCCTATGGTGGTGCTGACTGGGCAAGTACCGACCACGCTCATTGGCAATGATGCTTTCCAAGAAGTCGATGCCGTGGGTATCACTCGCCCCTGCGTAAAACATAATTTCCTGGTCAATGATGTTAAAGACTTAGCGACCACCCTGAAAAAGGCTTTTTACATTGCGACCACAGGCCGTCCAGGGCCGGTTGTGGTAGACATCCCTAAAGATGTGACCGCGCATAAAACCACTTTTGAATACCCAGCAACGACTGAATTGCGCTCTTACAAACCGGTGCAGAACGGGCATCCTGGGCAAATTCGTAAAGCGGCTGATTTAATTTTATCGGCTAAACGCCCGATGATTTATACCGGAGGCGGTGTGGTGCTGGGTGATGGTTCGGAAGAATTAATCCAGTTTACTCAATCACTAGGGTATCCAATCACGCAAACCCTGATGGGCTTGGGAGCCTATCCTGCCACGAATAAACAATTTATTGGCATGTTGGGGATGCACGGTACTTATGAAGCCAATATGGCGATGCATGAGTGCGATGTATTGGTGGCTATTGGAGCGCGTTTTGATGATCGCGTGACGGGTGAGGTGGATAAATTTTGCCCGAACGCAAAAATTATTCATATTGACATTGACCCTTCCTCTATTTCTAAGAATGTACGGGTAGATATTCCGATTGTGGGTAATATCAAAAACGTATTGCAGGATTTAGTTAAAGAAGTCCAAAACAATACGCGCACCGTAGATGAAGCTGCATTAAGCAAATGGTGGGCACAAATTCATAACTGGCAAGAAAAGAATTGCTTGTACTATGACCATGGCAGTGAACTCATCAAACCACAAGCGGTAATTGAAACCCTGTATGAACTCACCAACGGTGATGCTTTCATTACTTCGGATGTGGGGCAGCATCAAATGTGGGCGGCACAATTCTATAAGTTTGATAAACCCCGTCGCTGGATTAATTCTGGCGGCTTGGGCACTATGGGTTTTGGTTTGCCTTCAGCGATTGGCGTTCAACTCGCCTATCCAGATAGACCCGTATTTTGTATTACGGGAGAAGCCAGTATTCAAATGTGCATTCAAGAACTATCTACTTGCAAGCAATATGATTTACCCATCAAACTCATTTGCTTAAACAACCGTTACATGGGCATGGTGCGCCAGTGGCAAGAAATGTTTTATGACAAACGTTATTCACATTCTTATATGGATGCCTTGCCTGATTTTGTTAAATTGGCAGACAGCTATGGTCATCTAGGGATGCAGATCACCCAGCCGAATCAAGTGGAAAATGCGTTGAAAGAAGCCATCGCGTTGAAAGATCGCTTGGTGTTCATGGACTTTATTACTGATCCAGCAGAAAACGTCTTTCCTATGGTGGCGGCGGGCAAAGGTCAACATGAAATGGTGTTATCCCCCCTGTCCCCTCAAATGCCTGTTGAAAGGGAGTTAGCCTGATGCGTCATACAATTTCGGTATTATTGGAAAACGAAGCGGGTGCCCTGTCGCGTGTGGCGGGGCTATTTTCTGCGCGAGGTTACAATATTGAGTCGTTGACCGTAGCCCCCACAGAAGACCCCTCGCTATCGCGCATGACGATTGTCACCCACGGTTCAGACAATGTGATCGAGCAAATCACCAAGCAACTGAATAAGCTTGTGGACGTGGTGAAATTGTTGGATTTAACCGAAGGTGCGCACATTGAGCGCGAATTATTGCTGATTAAAGTCAATGTCAATCAAGTCGCGGTGTGCGATGACCTCAAGCGCATGACGGACATCTTCCGTGGACGAGTGATTGATGTCAGCGATTCTTGTTACACCATAGAATTGACGGGCACTGGCGATAAGCTTGATGCGTTCATTAAAGCCGTCAATCCTAAGCTGATTGTCGAAACCGTGCGCTCTGGTGTGTCAGGCATTGCACGCGGTAATCGCACTTTACGGACTTAATCGCCTTTTCATATACTTCTAAAACCACTCACAATTAAAAGGACTCTCAATGAATATCTATTACGACAAAGACGCTAACTTATCGCTGATTCAAGGTAAAAAAGTCACTATCATCGGCTACGGCTCACAAGGCCATGCCCATGCGAACAACCTTAAAGATTCTGGCGTATCTGTCACTGTGGGTTTGCGTCCGGGTTCTGCTTCTGCGATTAAAGCAGAAAATGCAGGTTTGACCGTAAAACCTATTGAAGAAGCGGTGAAAGAAGCGGATGTCGTCATGGTATTAGCCCCTGATGAACACCAAGCTGCGATTTATAAAGAACAAATCGCGCCTAACATTCAAGACGGTGCGGCACTGGCTTTTGCTCATGGTTTTAACATTCATTTTGAGCAAATTGAACCCCGCGAAAACTTAGATGTCATCATGATTGCCCCTAAAGGCCCAGGACATCTGGTACGTTCTACCTATACCGAAGGCGGCGGCGTGCCTTCTTTAATCGCGGTGTATCAAGATGCTTCTGGTCAAGCGAAAGACATTGCTTTGTCTTATGCGTCAGCCAATGGTGGTGGTCGTGCAGGCGTGATTGAAACCAGCTTCCGTGAAGAAACTGAAACTGATTTGTTTGGTGAACAAGCGGTGTTATGTGGCGGTGTCAGCGCACTGACTCAAGCGGGTTTTGAAACCTTAGTGGAAGCGGGTTATGCACCAGAAATGGCTTACTTTGAATGTATGCATGAGTTAAAACTCATTGTTGATTTAATGTATGAAGGCGGCATTGCTAACATGCGTTATTCCATTTCTAACACCGCAGAATATGGCGATTTAACCCGTGGCCCTCGTGTGATTACGGATGACACCAAAGATGAAATGCGCAAAATTTTGAAAGAAATTCAAAATGGTGAATTTGCGCGTGAATTCATTAGCGAAAACATGACCGGTGCAGCCACTTTGAAAGCTAAACGCCGCATTGGTCGTGAGCATCAAATTGAAGTGGTCGGTAAAAAACTGCGTGACATGATGCCTTGGATTAAAGCCAATCAATTGGTTGATCACGAGAAAAACTAAGTTAGTTGTTATGAACGCTAAAACGGCCTGTCTCTTAGACAGGCCGTTTTTTATTTCACCAATTGATTCAATTCAAAGATCGGCATCAATATCGCCAGCACAATGGTCAACACCACACCGCCCATCACCAAAATCAACAACGGCTCAAATAAGCCTAAAATCACGCTAATAATCGTCTCAATTTCTCGTTCTTGATTCTGTGCCGCACGTTCCAACATGGCTTCAAGCTTACCACTAGCTTCTCCGCTGGCGATTAAATGAATCGTCATCGGCGGAAATAAACGGCTATTTTCCAAAGCGTTATGTAAATTACTGCCTTCGCGCACGCGGTCAGTGGCTTCCCTCACCGCAGCCCGCATCGGGCGATTAGCGATGACTTGAGCGCTAATGCGCAAGCCATCGAGCAAAGGCACGCCACTGGCGCTTAAAATGCTCAAGGTGCGGGTAAAACGCGCCGCATTCAGCCCTTGCTCTAAACGCCCGAAAATCGGCGCTCTCAATAATCCGCGATGAAACAAAAACAATATCGACTCAAACCGTAGTGCATAACGAAAGCCCACCACCGCTGCCATGATCAATCCCAGCAACCACACGCCATAATGCTGCAAAAACTCGCTGAGCATAATCAAATGGCGTGTCAGCCAAGGCAATTCTTGTTTAAGCCCAGCAAACACTTGCACCACTTGCGGCACCACATACGTCAGTAAAGCGATGACCACCATGATCGCCACCCCGCTCAGCAGCAACGGATAAAATAAAGCCAACAAGGTTTTTTGGCGCAATTGTTGGCGACTTTCGGTGTAATCTGCCAGCCGTTCCAACACCACATCCAAATGCCCCGATTGTTCGCCAGCCGACACCGTAGCGCGATATAAATCAGGAAATACCTGTGGATAATCAGCTAAGCCCTCCGCCAAACTGTGGCCTTCTAACACCCGCGAACGCACCGCCATGAGCAAACTTTTTATGCGGGCTTTATCTGTTTGACTCGCCACGGCTTGTAGCGCTTCTTCCAACGCCAGTCCCGATTGCACTAAGGTGGCGAGTTGACGGGTGATGAGCGATAAATCTGTGCTGCTCACCCGCACGCCGGTGTGAGTGCGAGAAGTCGTATTGCGGCGACTAACTTCCTCAACTTGCAAAGGGGTTAGCCCACGTTCGCGCAATTGCGTGCGCACTTGGCGCGGCGTGTCGCCTTCCTGCACGCCTTTACGGGTGCGTCCTTGACTATCTAAGGCAATATATTCAAAAGCAGGCATTAATAGCGCTCAATAATGTTGAGGAGGGTTTGCAAAGCACCGCGATTTTGCGCGACAAAACGACGACCATTTTCACCCATTTGATCGCGTAAATTAGCATCTTGCAGCCAATCCAAGAGCACCGCCGTCAATTGCTGCACATTATCCACTTGAATGGCGGCTTTATGTTCCAGTAAACGTTGGGTAATTTCTTCAAAATTAAACACATGCGGGCCGGTAATGACAGGCACACCGAGGGCGGCGGGTTCTAGCATATTATGCCCTCCAGTGGGCACTAAACTGCCACCGACAAAAGCAATATCACTCGCCGCACACAACAACGGCAACTCGCCCATCGTATCGCCTAAATACACATCCGTATCCGGTTGGCACAATTGTGTACTGCTGCGCCGAATCATCGACCAATCGGCTTGCTCGCATAAACGCGCCACGCGATTAAAGCGCTCAGGATGACGCGGCACCACAATCAAAAGCACATCGCTAAGCACTTGTTTCACCTGTTTAAAAGCACTGAGCACCTGCTCTTCTTCGCCTTCATGAGTGCTGGCGGCGATCCATACCGGACGCGAACCCCAAATAGCCCGTAAAGCCTCTGCTTGTTCGGGCAGGCTTGCCGCCAATTGTATGTCGAACTTAATATTCCCCGTCACCAGCACCTTATCCGCCGCTGCCCCCAGTGCTCGCAGACGTTCAGCATGAAGCTCGGTTTGCGTCGCAATTAAACTCACGCAAGCCAAAGTCTGCTGTGTTAAACCCGCCGCATATTTTTCATAAGCTCGCGCAGAACGTTGAGATAAACGGGTGTTAGCCAGAATCAACGGCACCCCACGCGCATGACAAGCGTGAAACAGGTTAGGCCACCATTCAGTTTCCATAATTAATCCCAAGCGCGGTGTTGTCCGCGCCAGAAAACGCTGTACTGTATAGGGATAATCGTAAGGCAAATACACATGTTCTACGCGATCACCAAACAGCTTACGAATTTGTTGCGAGCCTGTCGGTGTCATACAAGTGATCAGAATTTTTTGCTCTGGATAGCGCTGCTGCAAGGCGCGAATCAAGGGGGCAGCCGCTAAGGTTTCCCCCACCGACACCGCATGAACCCAAATACGCGGTTGTGCGCTCAGCGGCGTGATAAAACCAAAGCGTTCATGAACACGATGCCAGTAACTATTCGCTCGCAAACCACGCCATAACAGACGCAAAATAACCGCAGGCAACAGCAAGTACAGTAAAAAGGTGTAAAAATAGCGCATAGAACAAGATTTCAGTGATGAGGGGGCTGGCAAAATACCCTGAAGCCAAGGCTTAAATCAAGGTACGGCCTAAAAACAAACTAGACTCATTACATGAACCGATAGTTTTCCAACCATACCCGCTGTCTCTGCACGACATCCACGCTTCAGTCGAGAACGCCACATGATACAACCTGAAATTTTAGTGATTGAAGACGACCACTTATTAAACAGTATGCTCGTCGATAGCTTGCAACGCATGGGCTATACCTCCAAAAACGCCGCCTCGTTGACTGAAGCGCGACAAGCCCTCAACACCATAGAACCGGGTTTAACCATTCTCGATGCGCGTCTACCCGATGGCGAAGGTATCGAAATGCTCCCCACCTTACGCGACATTTGCCCGGTCGTGATGATGACCGCCTATGGCTCCGTGCGCGATGCCGTCGCTGCCATGAAAGCCGGAGCCGAAGAATACCTGCTCAAGCCCATTGACTTAGACGAACTCGAAATGGTCGTCCAACGCGCCCTGCAAAACCGCACGCTACAAGAAGATTTCAAATTCTATAAACGCCAAGACAAGCGCCGCAATCGCCACAACAAACTCATGGTGGGAGAAAGCAAAGCCCTGCATCAAGTCGAAGACATGATCCGCGCCGTCGCCCCCACCGATGTCAGCGTCTTAATCCAAGGCGAAAGCGGCACAGGCAAAGAACTGGTCGCCAGCGAATTACACAAACACAGCCAACGCAGCAAACGTAATTTTGTCGCCCTAGATTGCTGTACCTTGCAAGAAAAACTGTTTGAATCCGAATTATTCGGTCACGAACGCGGCGCATTTACCGGGGCGGATAAACAAAAAAAAGGACTCATAGAAAGTGCCGAAGGTGGCACCTTATTTCTTGATGAAATTGGCGAAATTGAACCCAGCATTCAAGCCAAATTATTGCGCATCCTAGAAACCGGACAATTTCGTCGTTTAGGCGGTATCAAAGACCTGCACGCCGATGTGCGCATTGTTGCAGCGACTAATCGAGACCTAGAACAAATGAGCGTTGAAGGCACTTTTCGCAACGATTTATATTACCGCTTAAGCACCTTCATCATCACCCTGCCGCCTTTGCGCAAACGTTTAGAAGATGTCCCCGCATTGGCACAACACTTCATTGCTCATCACAGCTTCTCGCGCCGCATTGATAAACAATTTGACAAAAATGCCTTACAAGAATTCATGCGTTATGACTGGCCCGGCAATATTCGAGAACTGCGCAACGTGGTCGAACGCGCCATCATCTTATCCGGCGACAACCGCAACATTCGCCCCGAACATCTCTCCTTTTGCAGTTCCTTAAAGCGCAACAACATGAGCGTGCAATTAAGTTTTGAACATGAACCGAATCTGGAAGACATTGAACGCGATTACTTTCATCTATTAATGCAAAAACACTCAGGCCACCGCGCCACCGTCGCCAAAATTCTCGATGTCAGCGAACGCCATGTGTATCGCATGTTGAAAAAGTATGGGGCGCAAGAAGAGGGATAGGAAGAAAGGAAATGGATGTAGTGAGGTATATAGCTAAAGTACATCATTTATAGGCTTGCGATAGAGCTAAACCCAAGACTGCCAGTCCTTGAAGGACTGGCAGTCTTAACAACTGATATAACCTTGCTATATAGCAAGGTAGGATGGGTAGAGGCGCGAGGTGATGCTTGATTGAGCTATGAACTTTATCGCGCCGACACCCATCATTCATTCACCACCAAAATGATGGGTTTCGCTCTGTTCTATAGAGATAATATTTCAGTTGTACTGGAGTATCGTGATCAAGACCTGGCAGGTTTTGGAAACCTGCCAGGTCTGTCGTACAACTGATTTATGTTCCCTATACCTATCCTACGACGCTGACATGACAGGCTTGAGTATGAAAGACATAAACCGTTGATAAATCCAGGAGAGATCATGTTGCGTTATTTTTTATTACTCCCGCTTTTCTTGCTGTCTGCGTGCCATCCACCGATGCTTAAGTCGCCGCCTGAGGAACCGCCGATAAAACCAAACACATCACGCCTTCCAAACACCCTCCCGCCCATGCTTGAGCCGCCGCTACCATCGCTTAAGTCGATAAAACCCATCACACCCCGCCCAAACATATCCTATCAGCCCAGCAGCCAGCCCTTCCTACGCCTCAATCCCAACATGCACACAGCGATGATAACCCGCATAGACACCGATGCGGCGGGGCGTTTTGCGGTCAGTGCATCAGATGACAAAACCCTGCGAGTATGGGATGTGCGCGAACAGCGTTTGTTGTCGGTGTTGCGTCCGCTGATGGGCAAGGGCAATGAAGGCAAGTTGTATGCGGTGGCGATGTCCCCCGATGGTAACTGGATTGCGACGGGAGGGTGGACAGGTAACGAATGCAATACTATTCAACTCAATTGTTCAATCTATCTCTTCCACCGCCCCAGTGGCACACTACGCCAGCGTCTCAGTGGTTTGCCCAATGTCATCAACCATCTCGCTTTTTCTGCCGATGGGCAGCGTTTAGCTGCTGCCTTGGCGGGTGACCATGGTATCCGTTTGTATGCGTGGGACACTGCGCTGCACAATGCTGTTGCCCATTTTCGCGAAATCGCCCGTGACAGCGATTATGCTGATCGCAGTCTTTGGGTCGAATTTTCTGCTGATGGACGACTATTGAGCACCGCGTTGGATGGTTTTCTGCGCCTGTACGATGTGAAAGGGCATTTGCAGCATAAAACTGCTTTGGCGGCAGGCAAAGAACCCTTTGCAGCACGTTTCAATCCCGCAGGTGATCAAATTGCTGTGGGCTTTTATGATTCCGCTCAAGTGATGGTGGTGGATGGACAGGATTTGCACGAGTTGTTTGCGGCAGATACGCAGGGCATTGATAACGGTGATTTATCAAAAATCGCTTGGTCAGCCGATGGGCAGGTATTGTGGGCTGGAGGACAGTATCAGCAGCAAGGCATACGTCCTTTAATTCGTTGGTCACAAGGCGGGCGTGGCACGCACCGTGTCTTACCTGCGGCACAAATGACCTTAATGGATTTACGCGCTTTGCCCGACGGCGGATTATTGTTTGGTGCAGCCGATCCACTGTTAGGCTGGCTAGATGCACAGGAGCAGATCAAGGTATTGAGCGCGATGCCGCTGGCGGATTTTCGAGCTAACGATGATGGTTTTTTAGTTTCACAAGATGCGGGACACATACAATTTGGCTATCAACAATGGGGCAAACAGCCTGCGCATTTTTCGTTGGCGGATTTGCAGTTACAGACAGGTGCATCGACTGAGGCGAGCTTACAAGCCCCGCACACCCAAGGCTTGGACATCACGGGCTGGGAAGACACTTATACGCCTCAACTCAAAGGCCAACCGCTGGCACTGAAACCCTATGAACGCTCACGCAGCCTCGCTATCGCCCCGCAGCAAGCCAGTTTTCTATTAGGCACAGAATGGTATTTGCGTCATTACAGTGCCGCAGGCGAGTTGTTGTGGCGACAGGCTGTGCCAGGAATAGTGTGGGGCGTGAATATCAGTGGCGACGGCAGCAAGGCGGTGGCGGCGTTTGGTGATGGCACCATCCGCTGGTTTCGCCTCAGCGATGGCGAAGAGTTGCTGGCGTTTTATCCGCATCCTGATCAACAGCGTTGGGTGTTGTGGACACCCGAAGGCTTTTTTGCCCATTCGCCAGGGGCGGACAGTTTGATCGGTTATCACCTGAATCGCGGTGCGGATCAAGCGGGTGAGTTCATCGGTGTCGAGCAAGTCTATGATTTGTTTTACCGCCCTGACTTGGTGCAAGCTAAATTCAACGGCGAAGAGGATGTGATACGTCAAGCCGTTACCGACATCGGCGATATTCGCCAGGTGCTGCGCAGCGGTTTGCCGCCACAGTTGACCTTGATCGACGGCGAGCGTTTACATTTGAAAAGCCGCGAGCATGTCTTGCAAGTGCAGGTGAATGATCAAGGCGGTGGCATCGGGCGTTTTGAGGTGCGCGTTAATGGCAAGCCCTTGCCTGCAAGCCAAGTCCGTGCGGGTGTTCCTCAAGGTGCGAAAGGACAAACCCTGTTGCGCCTGCCTTTCACGCTGGATCAAAAAATCAACAGCATCGAAGTGCTGGCGTATAACGCCGATAATCAAGTCGCTTCGCGCAGCGTGACGCAAAGCATCAGCGTAGACGATCCGATGCTGAGTGCGCCGGATTTGTATGTGTTGGCGGTGGGGATTAATGCTTATGACGACGGGGCGTTGACCCTGAAATACGCTGCTCCCGATGCGCAAGCCGTGTTGCAGCATTTGAGCGACACCGAGAAAACCTTATTCAAAAATGTCCATGCCCAGCTTTTAACCAATGCCCAAGCGCAACGCAGCGAGATCGAACGCGCTTTGGATGCCATCGCCGCGCAAGCCCAAGCGCAGGATGTGTTTGTGCTGTATTTATCGGGACATGGTTTGGTAGACCAGGGACGTTATTATTTTGTGCCAAAAGAGGCGTTGTACAGCAACCGCACAGCCTTGTTGCAACAAAGCCTGACGCATGATTTCTTGACCACCAAAATGAATAATGTGTTAGCACGTAAGACGGTGATGTTATTGGACACTTGCTACGCAGGTGCCGCTGTCACCACACGCGGCATGGAGAACAAAACTGCGGTGGATCATTTGATACGCGCCACAGGCTCCGCCGTGATCGCCGCCAGCAGCGATCAACAAATGGCACTGGAAGGGCACAAGGGACATGGCTTGTTTACTTATGCGGTGTTAAAAGGCTTACGCGGCGCAGCAGATTCGGGGCGTGACAAGGATGTGAAAATCACTGAATTAGCCAGTTATGTCAGCAATCTGGTGCCGAAAATCAGCTTTGAGCGGTTTCAATATCGGCAGGTTCCGATGTATGAATTGAAGGGGCAGGCATTTCCGCTGGTGCGGTTTCGGTGAGGTGAATTGTCATATAATCGCCTGAAAAAATCCATAAAATATAGGCAAAGGTTCTGATGAATGGATTGGACATCATTTGAATACGAGGAGAAAACATATGATCTTTCCCACCTCAATACTTTTGAAATGTGCTGCGTCCAAGCAGCGAAAGGTGGGAAGCCTGAGCGCCATTATCATTTTAAGGTGACTTTTAGTGTGCACTGTTTTACACGAGGTCAAAAGCATGATGAGGCAGTTGAACCTGAATTATTGTATCGTGATAGCAGGGAAACCAGAATTTTTGACTTTCGGCGTTATGCTTTGTCAAAACGCCTACCAGATATTGTCAAAGAATTAGGTCAAACCCGAAAATGCTTTCATACTGGGAAAGGTAATTATTTTACAGTGGATGTACAAAACCAGGATGGCAGCGTAGAAGAATATGATGTCTATTTTAAGGTATCCCGCTCAGGGAAAGGGAAGTTGTCTTTATTCGTGCAGAGTGCATACATTCGCGATCAAAATCACAAAGGCAATCGACCCAAAAAGAAACCTATCTCATTTATGGTGATTGCGTATAACACGCAGCTTGGCAAGTCTATCAAGGCTCCAAAATAAAAAAGCCCCCGCAAGCGGGAGCTTTTCTAAAAAATTAACTGGACCTCTTGGCTATATCCACACTTGGGTGGAGACCATCGCAAAGCGAAGGCGGGAGAGTACGTAGCTTGCGCTACCCCGTTCATATACTCTTTTACCACCGAAGTGGTTAACTTTGATTATGGTATTTCAGATGGCTTTTGTCAACAAAATAACTTGTGCTTTCTAGTGAGTAGATTCCGCACAGAATACTGGAATCGAGAATTGAAATTTTATGCCTTCTTCTGAAAAAACTGATCTCTACACCCGCTTGACGCGCTTGCCCATGTCACAGTTGCAGGAAGTGTGTTTTCTCTATGGCTTAGACGAGCGGTTTTATCCCAACAACCCAAATAAAGTCGAACTCAGTAAAATCTTGATTCAATATGCCGAAAGCCTTGAACACATCAGTGAAAGTTATTGTCCTGATTTACACCATGTGCTGGAGGCGGTATTAGCCAAACACTCGCTACATAAACGGAAAACTTATTGGATCGCTGGCGTGTTCAGCGTGTTATTGCTGAGCTTTGTGGCGTTCTGGGTATGGCTACATTTAGAGCTTCGACACACCGCGCAGCAAGCCTTAGATTTGGGCGATTACAGCAAAGCGGTGGCGGCGTATGACGACTGGTTGTCAGCCGTGCCGCTGGATTATTCGGCGCGACAACAACGGCATAAAGCGGAGCTGTTGCAAGAGGTGTTTGAAACGGCTGAAGAATTCAACGCGGGGGATACGTTTGAGCGGGTGCAGACGATGCTGGAAAAGTCCCCTGATGATGCGCATCTGCTGACTGCTTTGGCAAATATGGCATTGAATGCAGAGCAAGTGCAACCCGCAAAAAATCATTATCAACGCGCAGTGGCACTTAAACCTAATTTAGCCCGCGCCCAATACGGCCTGGGTTCGATCTTGTTGTTTGAAGGGCAATTTGCTCAAGCCGAGACGGCTTTGTCTGCTGCCGTTGCGCTGATGCCCTGGCAGGTGGAATACCGTAGTAATTTGGCCACTGCGTATTTGTTGCAGGATAAATTCGCTCAGGCGCAAGAGGAATTACGTCAAGCGCAGTCTTTAGATGCGGATTTTTTGCGCCTGAGTTTGGAACGGGCGGTGGCGTATTTGTGGCAAGGGGAGGTTGAGTCAGCAGAGCAGGCTTTGCAAAATTTAACGCGGCGTTTGCAGCAGTCTGAGTTGTTAGAGATGCCTAAAAATCAAGCGTCTTGGGTATTTCCAGCTTTAGCCCAGCAGCAGTGGGTGGTGTTAAATGAGTGGGCTGATAAACGCGCTTATGTGTATCGCAGTTTGAGCGCTATCGGGGCATTACAAAACGATACGCGCTTACAGCAGGTTTATGCTGAACAAGCGGATCAACAGATGAGTTCGCGCCAAGCGGACATTGAGAGTTTGGTGAAACAAGATATTGGCAAAGCCAGAAATGCTCTTGCAAGATGAAAAAACCTCCAACCATTTAGACACATTTGCTATAAAATTTTCCCTTCTTAAATCATTGTGCAAAGGATGCTTAAAATGAAAAATGTGATCTCAAATTATCTTTCAAGTCTTATCGTGATGCTGTGTTTTAGTGCTCATGTCTACGCTGCACCACCGCCGCCGTGGATAGCGACGGTGAAGGGGGAGGCTTTAAGTTTTCCGTCTTCAGATTGTGTGAGCAGTGCGGTCAAAACTTTGCAGCGACAAGGTTTTGCGCGTGTCACCCCGCAGGGTGAGAAGGTGTTTGCGGCGTTGCAGGCGGGCAAAACTTACGGCTATAAAGCAGTGGTGCAGTGTTTGCCGCAATATCAGTTGGTGACTGTCACTGTTGTCGCTCAACGTAAAGGCGGGTTAAATAAGGCGCGGGCGATTTTGGCGGCCTTAAGCCAACGGGCTGTCCCCCAAGAAATACCTGATGCTGAGACTTTAGAAGAAGATAAAACCGGCTTTCCTGATTGCAGCGACGGCCCTACATTGATGCGTTGCTTAAATAGCACGCCGCCTGATTCGCTGGGTTTAGCGATTGAGTATTTGCGTCAACGTACTGAAAGTGAAGATTAAAAGGCTACTCATGACAACCGGTACTTTATATATTATTGCCGCCCCTTCTGGGGCAGGGAAAAGTTCATTGGTGAAAGCGCTAGTAGACAATCTGGATGCGCTGAAGGTGTCGGTGTCTTATACCACCCGTGCGCCGCGTCCCGGCGAAGAGGAGGGCGTGCATTACCATTTTATTGATCAGCCCACCTTTGATGACATGTTGCAGCGACAGGTGTTTTTAGAACACGCTCAGGTGTTTGATTATTTTTATGGCACGTCAAAGGATGGGGTGAAGGCGGAGTTGCAACAAGGATACGATGTGATTTTGGAAATTGACTGGCAGGGAGCGCGGCAAGTCCGTGCCTTAATGCCGGATGCGTTGAGTATTTTTATTTTGCCGCCTTCGCTGGAGGCGTTAGAGCAACGTTTGCAAGCACGAGGGCAGGACAGCGCAGAGGTGATTGCTCGTCGTATGCGGGATGCCGACAATGAGATGCAACATCGTGATGAGTTTGATTGTCAAATCATTAATGATGATTTCGAGACGGCTTTAAGTGATTTGCAAGCGGTGATTCATGCTCGCCGTGTTTAACTTGAAGGATGGGCGTTAGGAACAACACCGCTTTAAGCGGTGTTTCACTCGTTCCCATGCGCCGCATGGGAATGCCGTCTTGACCGCGTTGCGGTCAGTACTGATACAGGGAGCATATTTCAGTGATACTGGATCATCGTCGTTAAGAACGGATAGTTCTTTGAAACCGGCTAGCTCTGGCGTATCACTGATTTATTCCTCCTATATCAGCAATTTACCCCCCACCAGCTTAAGCGCTGCTTGACTCGCCAGTAAAAGCTTTCAAGGTGTCTATAGTGCTGTGGAAGGTGTGTAAAAAATCCTCCCAGGCTTCACTGTCTAAGCGCAGTTGTTCTGCTCGCGCTAATTGTTCAATCTTATCCGCCTGCATTTGTAGGGCTTCTGCGCCTAAATTACCACTTAAGCCTTTGAGTGAATGCGCCAAAATTTTGGCCTGAGCAAAATCTGCTTGGGTGATGGCGGCGGAGATTTTTTCTGCATCTTGCGGGTGTTCGCTCAAAAATAAACGACACATTTTTTCTAGGATGGCGGGTTTGTTTAACATGCGTTGCAGGGCGAGCGCCTGATTAAAAATCACGGCTTGAGTGGGGTTCTCCATATGATTCATCTCCTTCGGTGGGTTCAGGTCAGTCTTTGTAGGTTCGAGGTTTAAGGATTTCGGGGCTAACCAACGCGCCAGTATTTGCAATATCGTGTCGGGTGTAAAGGGTTTAGCACAATGGTCATTCATTCCCGCTGCTAAACAGTGTTCTACATCTTCTGGCAAAGCATAAGCGGTCATGGCAATGATGGGGATGATATTAAAACGTGCATCGCGGCGAATTTGCTCGGTGACTTGAAAGCCATTCAGTTCTGGCACTTCTATATCCATGAAAATTAAATCAAAAGCATGTTCTGCCACGGCACTTAAAGCTTCGCCGCCGGTGTGTGCAACATGCACTTGCAAACCGACAATACGTAGCAGTTCGGTAATGACTTGTAAGTTCCCTAAGTCGTCTTCTACCACCAATATGTTGGCGGCTGGAATCTGATAACGGCGGGCTTGCTGTTGAAACATATTGGCATCGCTAGACTCTTCCCATCGAAAACGATGAGTGGCTGATCTCATCTGTAATTCAGCTTCTGGGGTTTTGTGCTGAGAGGCGGCGACCACAAAAGGCAGGGTCACGATAAAACCACAGCCTCCGTCTGGTGCATTGTAGGTTTCAATCTGCCCTTGCATCATTTTGATCAGTTGCTGACTAATATTCAGCCCTAAACGCGCACCACAATGTGCAGGCGCACTGAGTGTAGAGGTGGCATCAAACAGGTCGTTGAGTTCAGTATTTAAGTGTTGGGGGTGCGGGCAGTGACAGGCGTTTTCTATGGTAAAACGAATATCTATCTTATCGGCTTCTGCATGACTGTTCTGAACCCGTAAGTACAAAGCATCAGAGGTACTGAACTTGAGCGCATTGTCTAAAAGATGATGCAGTATTTGGCCTAATTTCAGCGGATCACCGACTAAGGTGTTCGGCAGGCTGTCTGGCTGACTGTAGTCTAATTCCAGATGCCTATTGGGGATTTTACAACGCATTTCTTGTATGAGGTATTCCAACATATCTTGCAAATGAAATTCAATGTACTCAATGGCGAGCTTGCCGGATTCAATTTGGGTTAATACCAGTAAGTCGTTCAGGCTGCCGAATAATTGATAGGCAGAATGTCGAATTTGATTAAGGTAACCCGTTTGTTGAGCGCTTAAATCCGTGTGCAAGGCTAAATGAGATAAGCCGATGATAGAATTCATGGGGGTGCGAATTTCGTGGCTCATGCTGGCTAAGAACTCGCCTTTGAAGCGATTTGCTTGTTCGTTGGCTTCACGGGCTTGGCGCAGGGCTTCTTCGCTTAATTGGCGTTCGGTAAAGTCGGTAATGGTGCCCGCTAATTGTGCGGGGTTGCCATGCTCGTCGTATTGCAATTCCATTTGTAAGGCGAGATAACGCTGTTCGCCATCTGTGCGTCGCATACGAATGTTGCAATGGACGGTTTGCTGGGTATGAATGGCTTGTAACACCGCATCTTGTAAACAGCCGCGATCCGTAGGCTCAATATGTTGCAGCAAAGGATTGCCTAAGCAGCGGGTTTTAAGGGGATCAAGACCACAGATGTGGTACACCTGTTCCGACCAATAACCGCGATTTTCATGATGCACATCCCAAATAAAATGCCCGGTTTGCCCAATACGTTGTGCTTCTTTCAAACGCGCTTCACTGTGTTGCAACGCCTGTTCTGCCTGGTGTCTGGCTTGTGCTTGAACAAATAATTTAGCCACCTGTTGTAATAATTGCAGTTCTTTAGCCGACCAAGGGCGATGCGGTTTTTCCGTCTCAAGCCCGATACCACCATCCGTTTTTCCGGCTAAACATAAGGGCATTAACAGCACTGATTCCACCCGTTGCGCTTGCAAGAGGGTTTTTAACAGGCCGGCCTCTTTGGGCAACTGCGATAAGCTCAAGTAGTGCATGGCCTTGCCCGACAGCACGGGCTGATGCAAGTGACGATAGTCGTGAGTGGATAAATCTAAGCGCTGCCATTCTGGCAAAAAGCTACGTATTTGCGGAGCACACCATTCATGCGTAATCCGAAATTTACGCTGCGTGTCGTAATATTTCAGCATGTAACAACGATCAACTTGCAAACTTTCACCAATAGCCTGCAAGCTCAGGTTAATCGCTTGAGTAAAACTGTGTGGCTCCAGTAAATAATCCATGACTTGTTGCATGAGTCGATCAGGCGTGACAGCCTCTCGTTCTGGCATAGTGAAGGCAGTGGCGTAGGTCATTGAATTTTTTATCACTTATAAGGTGGCTTGATGTCTTTAAAGAGTTTATACGAATACAGGGCATTGAAGTAAAGATAGGACACAAGACGCTGGCAACTCGTGTTTTTACAGATTGTTGCAGAATTCTCAAGAAAAGGGGAGGTCAATATGTAACAGGTACTTGTTGCATCTGTTACAGATTTTCGTTCTGTGACCGATAAAATGGCAACAAATCATGAGAGGCATTTCACTTCAAGACAGCCTCTTCAGGCACAAAAAAACCGCAGCGGGGCAAGCCGTGCGGGTTTGAATGAGCGAGGCTCAAGCGTGCAAGATGCTCCTCAATCAACGAGTTTTATACGGAACTCAAAAATGTTCAAGATACCTCACTATCAAGTCGATACGCTCAACTGTAATCCTGCGTTTTGGGCTAACTCAACAAAGTTGGGGAAAGATGTCGCCACATTGGCACAATCCAGAATTTCGATGGGTTCTTGTGCGCATAAGCCAGCCATCGCAAATGCCATAGCAATGCGGTGATCGCCATGACTATTGACTTGCCCGCCACGAATCTGTCCGCCTTGAATGACAATACCATCCGGCATCACTTTCACCTCAATACCTATGGCTTGTAAGCCATCCGCCATGACTTGAATGCGATCACTTTCTTTCACGCGCAACTCTTCCGCCCCCGTCAATATCGTTTCGCCTTCGGCACAGGCGGCGGCAATGAATAACGCCGGGAATTCATCAATCGCCAGCGGCACTTGCGCTTGAGGGATTTTAATGCCGTGCAAAGGGCTGGCTTTGATTTTGATGTCAGCCACGGGTTCGCCGCCGACGGTGCGCGTGTTACTCAGCAAAATATTCGCCCCCATGTCCCACAATAAACGCAGAATACCTGCTCGCGTGGGATTCACGCCGACGTGCTCTAAGGTGACATCCGAACCGCTGGCAATCGCCGCTCCAACCATGAAAAAAGTCGCGGAAGATAAATCGGCGGGCACATCAATGTTCATGCCCTGCAAACGCCCACCACCGGATAAACAGATTTTCGTGCTTTGTCCCTGAGTGTCCCGCTGCACAGGATAACCAAAGCCCTGCAACATGCGCTCGCTGTGATCACGAGTGGGGGCAGGTTCTGTCACACAGGTGGAACCGGAGGCATATAAACCTGCCAACAAGACGCAGGATTTCACCTGGGCACTAGCCATAGGCATCGAATAATCAATGCCTTGCAGCGCTTGCCCGCCCGTCATTTTTAACGGCGGCGTGCCTTTTTCAGTGGCTTCGATGTTTGCCCCCATTAGACTCAGCGGATCAGTCACACGTTTCATCGGACGTTTAGACAGCGACTCATCGCCCAACAAGGTAACATCAAAGGCTTGGGCAGATAACAAGCCGCTGAGCAGCCGTATTGAAGTGCCAGAATTGCCTAAATCAAGCGGTTTTTCAGGCTTTTGCAGACCATGCAGCCCTACGCCTTGAAGCGTGACTTGGGCGCTACCTGGACGTTCAATCTGCACGCCCATGGCTTGAAAAGCGGCTAAAGTGGCTAACGTGTCTTCACCTTCCAAAAAACCGCTAATCTGAGTGCGTCCTTCGGCAATAGAACCGAGGATAATGGAACGGTGAGAAATGGATTTGTCACCAGGCACGCGCAAACGTCCTTGCAACTGCCCGCCTGGGCTAACAATAAAACGCTGAGAACGGCTCATAAGCTATCTATGATTCCTCTAATCTAAAATGGGGGCTTCGGAAGGTTTAGGCCAACTGCGAAAGGGAAAGGGTTTGTCATCGGAGTTATAGCTTAAATAACGAATAATTTGAAACGCATACACACTTAAGCTGTCAGAAAAACTCAACAAACGCTCGTTGAGTTGTCCGGTGAGCAAGGTGGAGCCAAATTGGAAAATGATGACGGCAAAAATCACCCATCGCAAAACGATATAAATAGCCAGAAACACCAGCATGAAAAAACCCCGAAACCAGGTTTGAAAGTTGACTAAATATTCTTTCATCATCAATCCTTTGTTATACCTTTTTGAAAGACATTGAATGCTAACGGTATTAAGAGCCTATACGAAGATGGGGAATCGAAGCGAAAATTCGCCATTTTGAGGCAGGTTTTTCGGTTTTTTAAGGCGAATAGCGGGCTATTTAACGAAA
>JADGEH010000153.1 GCA_016744475.1 Thiotrichales bacterium
TGAAATATCCATACTTCAGAACTTTAACATAATAGATATCAAATGGGTTCTATATTTACCGGGTCAAATTTTAGAATCGCCGTACCTATATGGGGTTTAGCTTGAGTTGAGGCTGTGTTCTTAGGGGTATTTCGATATATATAAAATAACTGTAGCCTTCCAGATTCAGGATTTCGTTTTGGTTGAACTACAAGTGTTTCCGATTCTGATTCATCTGTAAATAATTCAATACTCACAGAAATAAAATTTTGTTTAATATCTACCTTTCCCTCCTTTATTCCCTTTTTTTTATCCCATACCCAATGGATTTCAACATCCCATAATCCCCTAATATCTGGAAACACTAATGTATTTAACAAGGGAAACCACTTCCAAAGGGTGCCCCAACCAAAGAGGAGAGCACCTAAAACCAACATTTCAAATAATACTGCATATCTAAATGATGAGATGATATTTTCTGTGAGCGTACTAGCTCCAGTTACTGCATATATTATTGCTAACAAAGCTCCATAGAGCACACAAAGTGCAGCAATGATTTTTGTTATTGGAAATAAGCTAATCATTATTGTAGCTCTTTATTAACTTACCTTTCTCAAATACACATACGCCGTAATTTGATCCTACAATTGCAGAGCAATGGACATCAGGTAACATCGAACCGATTTTTGCTACAAAGTACCTAGCGCCATAATGTTTATGTGCGTCAAGTTCCATTCCTGGAATCGGACTAGGATAAAAATACTGCGCAGCATGGGTGACTTTCAGTTTTTCAGACAAAACATGGAAGCCATCATGATAGGCGCTTTGTAAACTTGATATTTGAAGCAACCCATCATAGAGATTACTACTCACCAGTGAAGGAGATGTTTTGTAAAGTGGGAAAACAGGGATATTTTCCAAATCATTACATACTAATATGCCAATACCTGGAAAAGGCTTCTCGGACTCTTTATAAAGTCTTAGCAGAGTTTCATATAGTTCATTTATCAAAAATTGCTCCCAATGACTGGTTTGAGCACATAACCAGTCCTGTAGGGTGCGCACCGTCTTTTTGGTGCGCACGCGGATGATACTTCGGCGCAACGCATAATGCTCCGCGTTCGCGCCGCAAAAAGACTAGGCTTGCGATATAGTCAAATCCAAGAGTGCCAGCCCTTGAAGGACTGGCAGTCTTAACAACTGATGTCATTTTGCTATAGTACCGTAGGATGGAATAGGCGCATTCTTATCACTGTCAACGCCCCATGAATGCTCATGCGCCGTATTCCACCTTCTTTGAATTCTGCACCTGAGTTGGGATTATTGGTGGAATACGCTGCGCTATTCCACCCTACATTAACGTTTCAAATAACTTTGGAGTTCTTCAAAACATGCGGGTCAAGGTGATACACCTTGACCCGCAAGTTTTTTAGAAACACTTATTTCTCAACGTGTCGCTCAGCCCGTTTGCGTTTTAAGGCTAATTTCTTACGTAACAAGCGTAAAGTCATCACAGGGCCCGATAACGCATATAAAGCAAAGGATAAGAGCAACATCAGCGGCGGGTTTATTGACACCAAAACAAATAATAAGACCACAAATAGAACGCGCACAAAGGGCACTTTGTTTTTCAAATCCATGTCTTTGAAACTGCGATAACGCACATTGCTGACCATTAAAAGCCCGGTGGCAATGGTTAAAAAGAAAATCAGGATATTGAACGTGTGACCCGCACCATCGACCGGATAATCCGTTCCCACCCACACACAGCCTGCGAGCAGGGCGGCGGCGGCGGGACTGGGCAAACCTTGGAAAAAGGCTTTGTTCGCTGTGGCGGCTTGAGTATTAAAGCGTGCTAGTCGCAGTGCGGCGGCGGCGGTGTAAATAAAAGCGGCTAACCAGCCGGGTTTGTCTAAGGTGTTTAAACCCCATTGGTACATGAGCAGGGCGGGTGCCAGCCCAAAGGAAATGAGGTCTGAGAGGCTGTCGTATTCAGCCCCAAACTCGCTCTGGGTGTTGGTCATGCGTGCAATGCGTCCGTCTAGCATGTCCCAGATCATGGCAATGAAGATGGCTATCGCGGCGGCGGCAAATTTTTCTTGCATCGCTGCGACAATGGCGTAAAAGCCTGAAAATAACGCGGCGGTGGTGAATAAGTTCGGTAGCAAATAAATACCGCGACGATGGTGACGGGAGGTGTCTTGGTTGGTATCAGTCATGCGCTTATAAAATGGTTGCAAATATTAATAGACTTGTTGCAAGAGATATTCATCGACTGCAAAAGCGTGGGTTTTGGACTGATTGTCCGGTTTTTTTCAAAAACATAGAATGCCTATGCACCTCAAAAAACCGAAAAATCATTTCAACACCCTATCTTTTCGCTAGGAGGCTGTCCAAGGGTGTTGTTCGCCCAGCAGTGTAGCAAATCAATGCAGAGAAGTTGTGGTAAGGCATGAGAATTTAATCACCTGCGCTTTTAGAGCCTATACGAAAACGGGATAATCGGCTGCAAATCCGCCCTTTTGGTCAGGTTTTCCGCTTTTTTTCGTTAAATAGCCCGCTATTCGCCTTAAAAAACCGAAAAACCTGCCCCAAAATAGCGAATTTTCGCTTCGATTCCCCATCTTCGTATAGGCTCTTAACGGCACTTTTGCGCACTGGTTCTGCGTTGTCGCTGTGGTGACATAGAATGACTATGCGCCCGTCGCTTCGCCTTGCCCAGTACGCAAAATCACTCGTTAAATGGTGCAGATGATTAAAACCTCATTCCTAAGAGACTACGCATTCGCTAAAATCGTCTTTATGAGCCAGCACACTTACTTTATTCAAGGCGGGAACACCGTCACTCTCCATGATCATGATTTTATCGCCCAAGGCGGTGAGGGGCTGTTGTACGCACAAGGAGATTGGGCGTATAAAATCTATTCAAACCCAAGCACTATGCCGCCTGCGGCAAAAATTCAAGCCTTGGCTGTGCTGGATCGAGAGAACATTATTCGTCCGCAAGCCTTGCTGCTTGATGCTCATCATCAACCCGTGGGTGTGCAAATGGCTTATGTTGCCGATACTGTGGCCTTGCCGCGTTTATTGACGAATGATTATCGCCATGCCCACCACATCGAGCCGCATCAAATCTTAAAATTATTGCACACCATGCGGGAGACGATTGATTTTATCCATGATCAGCAGTGTTTGTTGGTGGATGCCAATGAAATGAATTACTTGGTGGATAGCCAGCAACACGCCCAGGTGTATTTTATTGATGTTGATTCGTATCAAACTCCGCATTTTCCTGCCA
This sequence comes from Thiotrichales bacterium, assembly GCA_016744475.1. Taxonomy (GTDB): domain Bacteria; phylum Pseudomonadota; class Gammaproteobacteria; order Beggiatoales; family Beggiatoaceae; genus BB31. The sequence goes on from JADGEH010000153.1 coordinate 3,278, forward strand.
CGGCGATCATGCCCAGCATTCGTGATTATCACAGCCCCGATTTTTCTGAACTGACCGATTGGTTTGCTTTTGCCATCGTCGCCTGCCAACTCCTCGTCGGCATTCATCCCTACAAAGGTAAGCACCCGCAATTTAATAAAAAAGATTTAGCGGCACGGATGCAGGCCAATGTGTCGATTTTTAACCCGCACGTCTCGGTGCCCGCTGCGGTGCGAGATTTCAGCTTAATCCCTAGTGCTTGGCGCAATTGGTTTGAACGCTTATTTGAACAAGGTGAGCGCTGTGCTCCGCCACCTTTAAATATCACGGCGACCGCGCCCGCCTTGACCGCCCCCACCTTGCGCAGCACGCAGCAATTACACATTCAATTACGGCAATCTTTTGCCGCGCCCATTCATGCTTGCCACAGTGCCCACGGGCATTTGACGGTGTTTGCCGGACAGCAAGCCCACTTGGACGGCGGTGTTTCAGTGGCGGTGTCGCAGGGCGATAAAATCATTTACACGCCACGCACGCTACAGCCGATGCTTGCTCATATTGAGCAAGGACAATTGCGTTTGATGAATTTGCACACGCAAACGCCATTGTCTTTAAACCTCAAAGCCGATCATCTATTGCTTAGCGGCCATCAGCTCTTTTGTGCGCAGCAAAATCAACTCACCGCGATCAAGCTGCATGAACTCAATCAACACTGTGTGGCAGCCCCTGGTAGCAGTTGGAATATCATGCCGCGAGCACATCAAGTCTTAGACGGTTTGCTGTATCAAAACCTGTTAGGCGAGCCGTATTTGCTGCTGCCCCAAGCGCAAGCTTGCAGCATGATTCATGTACCAGAATTGCGCGGCTATCACATTATTGAGGGCAAATTTGAGGCGGGAGTGGCGATGTTAATGGGCTACCAACACGGGCAATATGATCTATTGTGTTTGCGTTTTTCTGAAGATTTACAGCATTATCAGTGGGATGTCACGGCCTCCGTAGAGCAAGCACAGATTAATTTCGTCGCACTCGACAACGGTGTCGTGGTGCAACTGACGCAGGAAGGTGAATTAACGCTGCGGCATCGCTTGCACAATACTGAACGTCAAATCCGCGATCCCGCGATTCGCAGCGATATGCGCCTGTGTCAACACGATGCACAAGTGCTGGCCTATCAAGCTCATCATTTGTATTCCTTAAAGTTGGTGTAAATCGAATGCCTAGTGCTGCAAATGAAGTGTTCTTATCCGTGGTCTGTCCTTTTTATAATGAACAAGGTATGGTTGAATTGTTCATGCAAAACATTATTCCGGTTCTCGAACAACAAGAAAAAAGCTATGAATTGATTTGTATTGATGATGGTAGTGGCGATGCCACTTTAAGCGAATTACTAGAGGCGCAACAACAATATCCGGCTATTCGCGTGCTGAGTTTATCGCGTAACTTTGGTAAAGAAGCCGCATTAACCGCAGGATTAGACCATGCTCAAGGACAAGTGATTGTGCCCATTGATGCAGATTTGCAAGACCCGCCGGAACTCATCACCCAACTGATTGCACTCTGGAAAGAAGGTTATGATGTGGTGTTGGCTAAAAGAACCGATAGAAGTACCGATTCTATTTTAAAACGCCTGACTGCACGTTGGTTTTACAAACTGCATAATAAAATTTCTAATTTAAATTTACCAGAGAATGTAGGAGATTTTCGTTTAATCTCGCGTAAAGTCTTAATGGCGATTCAACAATTACCCGAAAACCAACGCTTTATGAAAGGTATTTTTGCTTGGGTGGGATTTAAAACCGCCAGTGTTGAATATAAAAGAGCTAGAAGAGCCGCGAATAAAAGCAGTTTTAACTTTGTTCATTTGTGGAATTTAGCGTTGGAGTCTATTACCAGCTTTAGTAGCGTGCCATTGCGAGTCTGGTTGTACATGGGAGCCACCATCTCTTTCTTATCGTTTATTTATGCCAGCGTGATTATTGTTCGCACTTTAATACTGGGTATTCAATTACCTGGTTATGCCTCATTAATGGTGACTATTTTGTTTTTAGGCGGGATTCAATTAATGGGCATCGGTGTATTAGGTGAATACATTGGACGTATCTATTTAGAAACTAAACGCCGTCCTTCTTATTTGATTGATAAAGAGTATTAATTGGCTTGAGGTGATGTAGGTATCGCTACTGTCAGGAGTCCGAGGGCATTGCACCCTCGCAAATGGGTGTTTAGCGCCGCTCTCCTCGTTGTAACCACACCGCCAGCAATAAAGACAAACATAACGCTGCGCCTAAAGGCCAAGGATAGAGCGGGATGATGGGGCGAAACACTTCTTGCTCGATGTCCACGGGTTCAAGTTCATCTAATAAGTGATAGATTTGTTCGAGTTCTTCCGTCGCCCGTGCGCGGAAATACCGCCCGCCGGTTATTTCAGCCGCTTGTTTTAGCGTGCCTTCATCTAAATCACGAGACGGGTTCACGGTTTGGCTACGCCCAAAAAAACTGCGCACCTGCATTTGGCTGGCTCCCACGCCAATGGTGTAAATTTTCACTTTAGCTTGAGCGGCTAATTCTGCGGCACGTAGCGGTTCTAAAGCGCCTGCGTTGTTGGCTCCATCGGTTAATAAAATCAACACACGCTGATCTTCTGGGCGTTCGCGCAGGCGCTTGACCGCCAGACCAATCGCATCCCCAATCGCAGTTTTTTGCCCTGCTAGACCAATCAGCGATTCATGCAACATGGTTTGCACCGTTTGCCGATCAAAAGTCAGCGGCGTTTGCAAATAGGCTTGTTCGCCGAACAATATTAAACCTAAGCGATCCCCTTCTCGGCGTTGAATAAAATCACCTAACACCGCTTTAACAACGCTTAAACGATCCACTGCACGGCCTTTAATTTCTAAATCCACCTGCTCCATGCTGCCGGATAAATCCACGGCTAACATTAAATCGCGTCCACTCACGGGAATTTCTATCGGCTCGCCCAACCACTGTGGACGCGCAGCCGCCAACAATAACAAGGCATAAATGAAGGCGGCAGCTATCGGCAGCCAAAGACGAGTGCGCACTTGAACACGCGCCGTCTGCGTACTGAGTTTTTCTAATTCGGTATAAAAAGGCACTCGCAAGGCACTGCTGGCATGACGTTGTACAGGTGGGAGCAGTCGCCAAAGAAGCGGCGGTAAGAGGGCGAAGAGGAACACCCAAGGCCAGATAATTTCAATCATTGATGCTTAATCCATTGTCGGCATAAATCCATCAGCACTTGCAATTGAGCGGGTTGATGCAAGGGCATGTCCGCTTGATACAAGCCGTCGCCCAGCCAATGCCCAATCCCTCGCGTAAAACCTTGAGTGTGTCCGGTTTTATCTAAAAATTGTAGCCACGCAGGGCCATATAAACCAGCCACTTGTTCGCGTGGAAAGTAGCTCAGTGCGGTTTGCTTTAACAGCATTTCCAGTTCACGCAATAGCTGCAAACCGTTTTGATGCTGTTGATAAGCCTGCCAGCGTTGTTTGAGTTGCTGCAAAGCCGCTCGTTTAGGCGCATGTTTGCGATACCAAGACCAGCCCCAACGCAGTAACAGCACCACAAACAATAATAATAAAACGGCGAGTATCCACCATCCCGGAGCAGGTGGCCACCAAGACACATCAGGCGGCAAGGTGATGTCGTGTAATTGGGCTAAAGGGTCTGTGTCGTTCATGAATTCAAATATCTTATTCAGCGGTGAATGGGGTGCTTGCAACGGGGCAGTGTCGCTAAAAAGCTGCCTCCTAATTAGCCACGTTTATCGCGGTTTCAAGCCCTACGGTAAAAACCGTGGACAATGCCTACCCCTTGCAACAAGTCTAATGAACTATACAAATACAAGACATCATATAGACTCTCAAATTTTCATTTACTCTCGGTGAACACAATGCAACGTTTATTACTCAATGGTCTTGCTGGTAAGCACAATGGCTTAGCCTGGTTGGGCGAAGTCGTCCGGCAACTCACTTATCGTCCCTACGAAGCCCCGGAGAACTTCCCCAAATCATTTAATTATCAGCAAATTAAAAACGCCTTGGGAACGCCCGCCAGCATCCCGGATCAGCAGCACCCCATTGCTATCGGTACTTTCGCGCCTTGGTATGTCTCTATAGCCCACATGCAGCAGTGGTTAGACGCGCTACCTCAAGGACAATATTGGCAAGGTCATTTATTACACCGTGCCGCATTAGCCGATACGCTGAGCGGCTTGAATATTCGCCATCTCATGATCGTGCGCGACCCCCGCGTGGTGCTGGCAAGTCTGCTGCTAGAACCGGAAATATTGCCTCAATTTATGCGAGCCGATATTGTTCAATGTTCAATGGAACAACGCTTAGATTATTTCTGCGAAGGTGGGTTGCTTAAGCAAGCACAATTGAAAATCTTGCCCTTCCAAGGTTTTTTTCAACACATTCTGGATTGGAAGCAAGATAAAAATAGCTTTTTCATCAAATATGAAGACGCACAATCCCCGACTAAAGTGGCTGAATTATTGGCTTACCTCAAACAGGATGAAACTTTAGCCGAGACCTGTGCCGCTTTACCCAGTGCCTCCAGCTATTATGATTGGAAGTCACAATTAGAAGGTGAATTAGTCATCCGCATTGAAAACTATTGTGCGCCGCTATGCCAGCAAATCGCTTATGACTGAATGACTCATCTTGCGTACATAGTGTGAAGCGAACAAAAGCGTCCTGTTTTTTCCACAGTCAATTCAAGCGTCAAATTAGACAATTGGTATATCTACTACTCAAATTCGTCAAAGTGATGCCCGTGGACTATCGCAAAGCACTGGAGCAAGTGAAAGAAGCGGCATAAAATTCGTAGTGAGTAGTGAGGACTTCAATCCTCAAACAAAAAAACTGAGCCTAGGCTCGGTTTTTTTTGTGGGGTATAATGACTCATGTTTACTCACTTTTAATCAGGAGAATAATCTATGCCACAAGCTATCGCCGATCCCGAAGAACTTGAACGCTTTTCGCATAATTTGAAACATTTTAATGATCAACTGCGCAGCAACATGTCGCGCTTAAATGCCGACTATCACCGTTTAGGCGAAACATGGAAAGACCAAGAACATCAAAAATTTGCCCAAGAGTACGTGCAAACCATGCAAGTGATTGAGCGTTTCTTAGGGATTGGCGACGAGCATATTCCTTTCTTACAGCGTAAAGCAGCGCGAGTACGTGACTACTTATCACAAACCTAAGTCATGAGCAGCGAAGCTAAACTTTACCAAGATCAAGTTCTCTCAGACCTACAAAACTTCTTAGCCCGATTTCAAGAAGATACAACTGAGACTATTCAGCAAATCGAGCTAAAAGCGCGTCGCGTTGAAGACTATTTGCAGGAACGGGAATATTATTGGCAAATGCAGGTGCAAGATTGTAAAGACAGCCTGCATCCTGCTCAGGCTATATTTTACGATTACCAACATGGCGAAAATACGGCTGATTCTTATGATTGTGAATCTGCTTTAGATGAAGCTTATCAAGAACTCGAGGAAGCTGAAATGTGCTTACATACTGTAAGACATTGGCAGCAGCGATTTGATGAAGTCAACAGTAGCTTCCAACGTCAGGCTTATCAACTCAGTGAGTATTTAGCCCAGCAAATACCTAAAGCACAACATTTTTTGCGCGTTAAAAAGCAGGACATTGAAAAATATCAGGCAGTTATTGCCCCTAAAGTCAACATACCTTCCTTCGATAAAATCCAACATGCGGCTTACGGTGCTTTTCGAGAAACCAAAGATAATAAAAACCCTTGGAAAATGCAGGGGCAGGCAGGGGAAATGGTTGCTAACCTTAATGGCAACCGTTTCTCATTAGATACGATTGCGGGAGAATTAAATTCTGTGCAACATGGTGCTTACTTTGTGCTTTATGACAATATTTCTGAAACAGGACAACTGGGTTCAGTTAAAGCACGGGGCATTCCAAAAAAACAAACACCATTGACAGATCGACAAGAGAAAAGCGTATTGTATAACTACCTAAAAGATTTCCAAAATGCCATTGGAGAAGGTAATCAAAGCAAATTTTGGAAAGCTGCAAACCTACTATTAGAAGCTAAACAAACTCATTTGATCGAGATTCCTCCTGATTCGGCTATGCAGTCTCAGTCTATCAACAGCGTAGAAGGTGCAATGAATTACTTACGCGAACATGGCGAATTACAAATTCCTTCTGATCAGGTTGAAAAAGTTAGAGAAAAAGTGCGCGAAAAGTATGCACATTTACCACAAGCAGAACGCGAAGTCTTGGCTCGGCGTGTGGTTTCTTTACCCGCAACGACACACATGATTGCAGACATGATGGAAAATTATAAAGAAACACGTCGTAGTTTGGACGCATTCGCTGCGAGACAGGGAGAGGCGCAGCCGGGGTCGAGTAGCCCGCGACAAGGCGTCATTTTGGACGGTGGCGCAAGCGATGCGAAGGTCTTTGGTT
>JADGEH010000154.1 GCA_016744475.1 Thiotrichales bacterium
TGTACTCGGACGAGTAAAGTATTTTTTGTCGCTACGATGCCTATTCTTAAAGCTCTCATCATTTATTAACGCTCTATTTATCTCTATCGTTTGTTTTTTTATCCATCATAAGTTCCTATATTTGAGACTGACTCTTAAAGTGTGTGGATTTACGTAATATTTTGTCAAACTTAATGGCAGTGATGTGCCGCTTGGGAATGCTGTCTTGACCGCGTTGCGGTCAGTACCGATACAGGGATAATATTTTAGTGGTACTGGATCATCGTCGTTAAGAACGGATAGGTGTTTGAAACCAGCTAAGTTTAGCGTATCACTGATTTATTATCCCTATATCAGAAAAAATGCAATGAATAACACTGCTTTAGCCCGCTATTCAATCCCCGCCTGCTTAAAATTATCCAGTAACTTCATAAGATCGCCCGTCACTGGCGTGCGCATGGTAAAGCGTAAATCAATACGGCGATTTTTTTGTCGCGTTTCAGGAGTGATGTCCGGTACGATTAAACGCCGCGTATCAGCATAACCGCTGACGGAAAACAAAGGTTTACCGTGATGGTTTTTCATCGCCAGAAACCCGCTTTGTCGCCCCGGTTGCTCTGTCCAATATTGCCACACCGCAATGGCTCGATAAGCCGACAACCCCCAATTGCCCATCGGCGAACGTTTCAACGGCTGGCTATCCGTGTGGCCTTCAATAAAAATTGTATCAATAAATTCTAAGCGCTTAGCCTGTTGTAAAGCACTGAGCAACACTTCACCAATCAAAGCTAAAGTCTGGGTTTTATTATCAGGAATTTGATAACGACCCGAAGCAAAATGCAATTGAGTTTCAGGAATGCTTAAGACCGAATGATTGTCAGTGATTTCCACCTGAACATCATAAGCCGATAGTTTTTGTTTTAATTCCTCTAGCAATGTGTGTCGCAGTTCCTCCACATGCGCCAATTCTTTAAGCGCTTGTTCTACTACTTCACGAGTGTCTTGAGCTTTTTCAGTTTGTTCATCCAAGCGAATCATTAAAGCCACCAGCGCTAGAATAAAAATGGCTAAGAGTCCGGCTAAAATATCGGAAAAAGATAATAAATACGGATTTTCTTCTTCTTGAATGGGTTTGATAGGTGATGAACGTTGAAACATGCCAATCCTTTTGGCTAAGAATGCGGGGACACTATTTTCAGCCTTTGAAAAAGGTGGTTTATAGTGCGCTGATAGACATTTTTACACCTTAAATCTTTTTATTTATAAGACAAGTCTTTTAGTCATTCGACAACGCGCTCATTGAGCCTTTATATTTACATCACTGAAGAAATACGCATCGGCAACTTTTTGCACCGCACAAATACGCTTATAATCAGGCGTTGTCTTAAACATAGCCCCCATCCCACGTTACATCGAGCCTGTCATGAAATATTTTGAACCTGAAGATACGCCTTATTTTCTTACTGTATTAGAACAGCGCCGCAATGATTTACAGGATATGGAGGCGGGCGGTCAACAGGCCGCTGCCACTGTGTCGTTGGATCAATCTCGTATGGGGCGCTTGTCCCGTATGGATGCTTTGCAAAATCAAGCCATTTCGCAAGAAACCAATCGCCGCCGGGAGGTCGAGTTGCGCCGTATTCACACCGCGTTGCAACGCATCACTGATGGTGAATACGGTGAGTGCATGTCTTGTGGGGAAGCCATTGCCTTTGGGCGTTTGGAAGTTGATCCCGCCACGCCTTTGTGTATCCAATGTGCTGAGCAGGCGGAGCAAACATCATGAATATTATTATCTTAGGCGCAGGTCAAGTAGGGGCTTCTGTGGCAGAGAATTTGGTGGGGGAATCCAACGACATTACGGTAGTGGATAAAGATGAACGTTTGCTGACGTATTTACAAAATCATCTGGATTTGCGCGTGGTACAGGGACATGGGGCGCATCCTGGAGTGTTGCAACAAGCGGGGGCGGAAGATGCGGATTTGTTATTAGCCGTCACCAACAGCGATGAAACCAACATGGTGGCGTGTCAAATTGCCTCGACTTTATTCAATGTGCCGACCCGCATTGCGCGAGTCAGAGAGCAAGATTATCTGCACCATCCGCAATTGTTTGGCCCGGATGCGATTGCTATCAGCGAGCCGATTAGCCCTGAATCTTTAGTCACCCATGCCTTGCAGCGTTTGGTAGATTATCCTGATGCGCTTCAGGTGCTTGATTTTGCGGAAGGAAAAGTGCAGTTGGTGGCGATTAAAGCCTATTACGGCGGGCCTTTAGTAGGGCACGAATTGCGGGCGATTCATGACCATATTCCTGATGTGGAAAGCCGCGTGGCAGCGATTTATCGGCGGGATCGGGCGATTATTCCTGAAGGGCATCAAGTCATTGAACCGGATGATGAAATCTTTTTTCTCGCCGCCACGCCGCATGTCCGCACCGTGATGGCAGAAATGCGCCGTTTGGATAAACCCGCAAAACGGGTGGTGATTGGCGGTGGTGGTAACATTGGTAAACGACTCGCTGAAGCGCTGGAAAACACCTATCACGTCAAATTGATAGAACACAATAATGAACGTGCTATTCAAATCGCGGCTGAACTCAATAAAACTATTGTATTACAAGGGGATGTGGCGGACGAAACCTTGCTACAGGAAGCCGGCATCCAAAATGCCGATATTTTTTGTGCTGTCACCAACGATGATCAATTAAATATTTTGTCGGCGATGCTGGCTAAACGCTTAGGCGCACATAAAGTGATGACCCTGATCAATAAAGCGGCTTATGTCGATTTAGTCGAAAGCAGCACGATTGATATTGCCATCTCGCCGCAACAATTTACCATTGGCAGCTTGTTAGCCAGAGTGCGACGCGGCGATGTGGTGCGGGTTCATGCGCTGCGGCGCGGTGCGGCAGAAGCGATTGAAGCGATTGCGCATGGCACGCCGGGGAGTTCTAAAGTGGTGGGTCGTCGTATTGATGAAATCAAATTACCAGCGGGGGCGATTATCGGCGCGATTGTGCGCGGTGAAGAAGTGATTATGGCGCATCACAATACGGTGATTAATGCTGAAGACCATGTGATTTTATTTTTGGTGGATAAAACCCGTATCACCGAAGTAGAGCGCTTATTCCAGGTAGGGCTGTCGTTCTTTTGATGCTGCATCATTTTAGAGGCCCCGTCATATCGAGCCTTTGGCTTTGCTCAGTTATACTATCAGCGCGGTTTTTCTCCTAGACCGCTTTACAGTTGATACGAACACAGGACATTAAAATGCACAAACATAATGCACAACAGGGTTTTACATTAATTGAAGTGATGGTCGTCGTGGTGATTTTAGGCATTTTAGCCGCCTTAGTCGTGCCTAAAATCATGAGTCGCCCTGATGAAGCGCGCGTCACCAAAGCCCAGCAAGATATTCGTGCATTAGAAGCCGCACTAAAACTCTACAAACTCGACAATTACACCTACCCCACCACCGACCAAGGCTTAGAAGCTTTAGTCATGCGCCCCACCTCAGAACCATTGCCGAAAAAATGGAAAGGCGGCGGTTATTTAGACCGCCTGCCTCTCGATCCTTGGCAGAACGAATACTTATATTTAAGCCCCGGTATCAATGGCGAATTAGACCTCTTCTCGCTGGGGGCGGACGGTCAAGAAGGCGGTGAAGGCGTGAATGCCGACCTTGGCAACTGGATGTTGCGCTAATCATGTCGGCTCAACCAGCAGTCATCAACAACGATTTTTGGGGCATTTTCAAGCAAGATCGCTTAGCCCTATCCGGCCTCTTGGTTTTGGCGGTATTACTGGTGGCAGCGATGTCTGGCAAAGTGCTCACCGAATGGACGCTGACCTTTGATCCCAGCACAGTGCGCTTGATGGAGAAATTCAAGCCGCCGCTCAGTGATGCCTCCCCCTTCTTAGCCGCTGATTTACAACCCCGTTTTGGCGTGTATCTACTCGGCACCGATGAGCTAGGGCGCGATGTATTTGCGCGTATGCTGCAAGGCTCGTTTGTGTCTTTATCTATTGGTTTTATTGCCGTGGGGATTTCCACTTTTATCGGGGTTTTATTAGGCGGCATAGCGGGTTATTACGGCGATGTGCGGTTAGGTTTTATAAGCATTGATAGCTTGGTCATGCGTTTTACCGATGTGATGCTGTGTTTTCCCACTTTTTTCCTGATTCTCACCGTCGTCGCCCTGCTTCCGCCGAGCATTTACAACATCATGATCGTCATTGGACTCACCAGTTGGATGGGCGTTGCGCGTTTTGTGCGGGCAGAATTTTTAAGCCTGCGCCATCAAGAATTCGTATTAGCGGCTCAAGCCTGTGGTTTACCGCAATGGCGGGTGATTTTCCGCCACATGTTGCCCAACGCCTTTGCACCCGTGCTAGTCACCGCCGTGATCAGCGTCGCCGGAGCCATTTTGACCGAATCCGCGCTGAGCTTTTTAGGTTTTGGCGTGCAGCCGCCCGATGCGACGTGGGGCAATATTTTAGCCGATGGCAAAGGCTTTATTTTTGATGCGCCGTGGTTGTTTTTTATCCCAGGGCTGGCGATTTTAGTCGTGGTATTAGCCTTTAACCTGGTCGGCGAAGGAATGCGCGAAGCCTTAAACCCCAGGCTGCGCCAACGGCGTTGAGAGATTTCCTACACGCCCTGCTGCCGCAAACCTGTTTTCTTTGCGGCACCTCTTGTCAACACCTGCTGTGCCCCGCCTGCCATCATGATTTACCCTATATCCAACACACCTGCGCCGTGTGCGCCTGCCCGCTGCCGCAAGAACTCAATATTTGCGCTCAATGCGTGAAAAAAGCCCCGCATTTTTCCTCAGTCCGCGCCACTCTGCGCTACGAATATCCCGCCAAATCCTTAATTCATGCCGCTAAATATAGAGAAAACTTAGGGGTTTTGCATTATCTCGGCGATTTAATGGCACAAGCTTTAGTCGCTGAACCCGATCCCGATGTGCTATTAGTCGTGCCCTCGCATCCGCGTGATTTGCGTCGCCGAGGATTTAATCAAGCCGTTGAATTGGCTAAAGTCATCAGCCGCCAACGAGCAGTCGGTTTAGCGCGAGAAGCCACGTATTGCGTGCGCCGCAAGCGCAAACAAGCGCGTTTGTCCGCCGTCGAACGGCAAGCCAATGTGCGCGGAGTGTTTGGGGTGAATTTGCAAGCCAACTGGCGGCATGTGGTATTGATTGATGACGTGGTAACGACGGGTGCGACGGTGAATGAATTAGCCAGCATGTGTTTACGCGCAGGCGCACAGCGAGTCGATGTCTGGTGCTGTGCGCGTCAAACTTTTAAGCCTAATGAGAGCTGATCGGCTGGGGATAAAATGATTAAAGGTCAATCTGTTCACCTGAAAAGCGAAGGTTTTAACCTTGCGCGTAGAAAATAAAATATTAGGCTGCGTGTGCCTCTCCCATTAACATAGACTTGTCCAGGCTTAAGAGCCTATACAAAAAATACAAGTGCATTTATTACGTGCCATTCCTTCACAATCTATTCAGCGGATATTTGGCTATGCCACATTGGGACATCCGATTAAGACAACTCTGCCAAGCGCGGCCTGACGTACTGTCGATGCGTGTGCAAGAACAGCATCAACTCTGGTGGAGCCTGCTGTTTTTATGGATCGGCGGGATGATTTTTGGTGGCTCTTTAGGAATATGGCGCTCGCCGTTGCAGGGCGTTTATGTGGCGATTAAATTCCCTCTGCTACTGATGTTGACGGCGTTTGGAAATGCTTTAATTAACGGCATGTTGGCTCAATTGCTGGGGGTGCGGATCAGTTTTCGGCAAAGTTTGTCAGCGGTGTTAATGAGCTTTGCCTTGCTCGCCGTTATTCTGGCTGCTTTTGCGCCTTTAAGTGTATTCCTGCTTTATCATTTGCCGCCTGTAGGCAGTGCGGAGCAAAGTGTTGGACATGGTGTTTATTTACTCGTCAATACGCTGTTGATCGCTTTTGCAGGAATAACAGCCAACCTGCATTTATATCGCTTACTCAAGCATTTATGCGTCAAACCACAACAGGCGCAAGGGGTGTTATGGAGCTGGCTGGGGATTAATGTGTTGTTAGGTACGCAGCTATCTTGGAATCTGCGCCCGTTTTTTGGTACCCCTCATTTACCCGTGCATTTTTTACGTGATGATCCTTTTACGGGGAGCTTTTTTGAAGCGTTTTTTAATGTACTACGGCTGTCTTTATAAGGAGAGATGTCTATGAACACTCACACTGAATCATTCGCTGAAAAAAGCGATGCTGAAACACCGACTGAAGGCTTGCCTGAAGCTCAAGTCAATGTGGAAAAACTCCCTGAGCACGCGGGCTTCATGCAGTTGGTGGATGCTTTATTAAAAAGCCATGAGAGTGTTTTTTTACACATCAAAACCGATGCTTTAGCCCGTAATGCGCTTCAGTTAGTGGCTTTAGCGGGGGCTTGTTTATTCGTCTATGGTCTGATCATGGGCGCTTTTAGTGGCGGTGATCAGTGGTTAGCTGCGCCGATTAAGGTGATGTTAGGCACTGCATTAGCCACTTTGTTGTGCTATCCCAGCTTGTATATTTTAGCCGCTTTAGGCGGGGCTGATTTAAGTCCAGGACAAGCAGCGGCTCTGCTCATTAGCACCGTAGCACTCAGCACTATTTTATTAATTGGTTTTGCGCCAGTGGCTTTTGTGTTTACTTTTTCTATCCAAGCATTGCCATTTATGGGCTTAATTCATTTATTGATTTGGATTGTGAGTTTACATTTTGGCCTACGCTACTTTAAACAGGGCTTGATGGCTTTAGGCGGCAAAGACCCCACCACAATAAAAGTCTGGATATTGATTTTTTTGCTGACTTTGATGCAAATGTCCACCACTTTACGCCCCATTCTAGGGAGTAGTGAGCAATGGTTAGTGCCTGAAAAACAATTCTTTATCACGCATTGGCTAGAAGCTTTATCAATTCGGCATTAAACCAGACAAAACGCCCTAGTGCTTTGTCAATTCTAAGAATTAGATTGTCAAATGTCACCACGGAGGCGCGGAGGTGACACGGAGGACACAGAGGTGAGTGAAATTAAAAGTCTTTCTCCGTGCGCTCTGTGCCTTCTCCGTGTCTCCGTGGTAAAAAAAATGCAACCCTAAAAAGTAGGCTTGACGAAGCACTATGGCTTGTTTATAGAGTGCGCAATTCATGTGATCCCTGTATGATTCGCCCTTCATTTTCCACATCTGATAGGGAGTTATTAATAATGACAAAAAGTCATATGGTATGGGTATCTATCTTAGCCAGCAGTATTCTTCTCGGTGGTTGTGCGACTTCCAGAAAAGTCCAAGTAGTGCAAGCCGGTGATCACACCATGTCTTGCGCACAAATCATGTCAGAACTGAGCCGCCTGGATCAGGCTGAGCAGGATATTGATAGCAAAAAAGGGGCTACAGGGACTAATGTGGCTGCCGCTCTATTTTGGCTGCCAGGTTTAGCGTATACCTACTATGATGCAGGACAAGCAAGCCAAGCCATTAATGGACGGCGTTCGCATTTGAATGCACTGTACAACAAGAAAAGCTGTCAATAATTATCAGGTATTCCGCTGCTCAAGCGGCGGAATACCTGACATTTAACATCGCCTTCATCGGCGATGTGTCTTACTAAACCCCCCCGCCTCTTGGCCAGCCTTAGATGCCGAACCAGTCAATTTTGCCGGAGATCGTGGATGCCCATCGCCAGCATTAAGCCAACGTTCTTATTCCAAGCCCCCTTTGCTTGGTTACGCATTGAGCACGACGAACAAGCCTTAACCCATTTAGAATTACTCGCCCCTGGCTGGACTCCCGCAGCCGCTCAACCCGCTGCCAGCGGTTTAGGGCAACAGATTGAAAACGCTTTGCACACTTATTTTGCCACCCAAAACATGCCCTCGCATATTCCGCAAAAGCCTCAAGGCACACCTTTTCAACAAAAAGTCTGGCACGCCTTGCAACACATCCCCACTGGCAACACTTTAACTTACGGACACATCGCCCAGCATCTCAACACCAGTCCGCGTGCTGTTGGCAATGCTTGCCGCGCTAATCCCATACCATTGTTTGTCCCCTGTCACCGCGTGGTTGCCGCTCATGGCATTGGTGGATTTATGGGTAAACACCCACAATGGTTTGCGTATAAACATTGGTTATTAACATTTGAAGGTGTAGACACGGACGCGCTCCGTGCGACACAAAAAAGGAGTCATTGAATGAATACGGACATCAATACCGACCCTAAAGCCTTGATGCGCTCGATTATTCAGCGCGTAGCCACAGGCCCAGAACTGAGCAAAGACATTAGCGAAAGCGAAGCACGCGGCGGAATGCGTGCGGTGTTGGATGGACACATCGATCCCGTGCAAGTCGGTATCTTTCTCATCGGCTTGCGTATGAAACGTGAAACAATGGACGAAAACAAAGGCTTGCTCAGCGGTATTCGAGATAGTAGCGATATAGTCACGGCCGATGTCGATGAAGTGCTCGACATTGCCGACCCTTATGATGGCTATAACCGCACTTTGCCCGCTTCACCTTTTTTACCTGCTGTGCTGGCGGCTTGCGGCGTGCCTACCGTCACTCACGGCATGGAAACCGTCAGCCCTAAATTTGGCGTGACGCATAAACAAATTCTGCGCGAAGCGGGCATTGCCGTGGATTTATCCAGCACCGCCGCCGCCCAACGTTTAAGCGATGCACAAACGGGTTGGGCCTATGTGGATCAATCACAATTCTGCCCACCCCTGCATGAACTCACCGATTTTCGCACGCTCATGGTTAAACGTTCAGCCATCACCACGGTAGAAGTGCTGGTAGGGCCGATTCGAGGCCGACAAAAAACCCATTTAGTCACGGGTTATGTACACAAACCTTATCCGCCTATTTATGCAGAATTGGCGCGGCATTCAGGCTTTAGCAGCGCTATGCTAGTGCGCGGTGTGGAAGGCGGTGTGATTCCCTCGTTACGCCAAACGGGTAAGTTTTTTCAATACGACAGCCAAGGTCAAACCAACGAGTTGGACTTTAATCCACAGACTGAATTAGGCATCGAGCAAGAACACCGCGCCAC
This sequence comes from Thiotrichales bacterium, assembly GCA_016744475.1. Classification (GTDB taxonomy): domain Bacteria; phylum Pseudomonadota; class Gammaproteobacteria; order Beggiatoales; family Beggiatoaceae; genus BB31. The sequence goes on from JADGEH010000154.1 coordinate 9,076, forward strand.
GCCTTTGCCTGAGCATTTAAGCGCAGCAGGCGAAATCGGTACCGCCATGCGCAAAGGCGAAAACCAAATCGTTGCACAAGCAGTGGTTGAAGCAGGCTTAGCCGCTCTCAAAGGCCAAGCAGGTTCAAGTCGTGATGGGTTGATTTACGCCGGGGCGATGTGTTTATGGCATTTGAAAAAAGTAGACAGCATTCAAGCCGGAGCCGAGCGCGTGCGGCAAGTGCTAGATGACGGCAGTGCTTTAGCTCGGTTTAAGTAGCTGAAGCTATGAAGCGTGGTGTGCTTATGATTTTTATCTTTCGGATAAGCCAACGCAACCCACAAACCCGTATCAGCGATAAGCATGTTTTTCCTCAAGAATTTGGGTTAATTCAGATTTGTAATGGCTGGATAACTCAGATTCGTTGGAATCTGCACAACCAATAACTCACGTTACGCGCTGCTAAATAAATTGTGGTAAATTTTTCACATGAAAAACGACACGTTAGAAATCTACGTTGACTATCTGCTCAGTTCTTTTAACGCCACAACGGCGACCGACTGATCCAG
>JADGEH010000155.1 GCA_016744475.1 Thiotrichales bacterium
GGCGTGAGGACATCGGCTTTGTTTACCTTTTGCAAAATATTATGATGAGTGTATAGGATAACTTGGAGGGAGTTCTTTTACAGCCTCGACACTTGGGAATGCCATCTTGACCGCGTTGCGGTCTGTACTACAAGCACAGTATAGCCAGCAACGCTGGCAGCATGAATTCCCAAGCGGCGAGGCTGTAAAAGAACTCCCAAAACGGGTGATTTTTCACCCGTAAGCTATTGATTTTACGTTGTCGAAAATCCCAAAAATGAGGTTTTTTTACAGCCTCGGCGCTTGGGAACTAGATAAAAGACTTGAAGTTTAAGCGCTGAGCCTCCCCTCCTTGAAGGAGGGGATTGAGGGGGGGGAGCAAAGGCATTCATTCCTTGACAAAAAATCGAAGGAAAGAAGCTCTCCATCACCACCCCCTCACCCCCTCCTGCGAGGAGGGGGAATAAAATCAACGGCTTGCAATGCTACTGGGCTTCACTGAATGGCAGTGAAGTGCCACTTGGGAATGCTATCTTGACCGCGTTGCGGTCTGTACTACAAGCACGGTATAGCCAGCAACGCTGGCAGCATGAATTCCCAAGCGGCGAGGCTGTAAAAGAACTCCCAAAATCGGCATTTTTTGCTTTGTAAGTCATTGATTTTACGTTATCCAAAATCCAAAAAATGAGGTTCTTTTACAGCCTCGGCGCATGGGAACGAGTTAACTCATCTCATAAAAAAAGCCTGCTAATAGCAGGCTTTTTTTATGGGTACTACTTTATGTTCTAGCCCGCAAATTCTAAATCAAAGGCTTGTTCAATCAATTCACGCTCTTGCTCTAAGTGGAACTTCAAGTAACCCACAGCAGGAGAGGCTGAAGGCAAACGGCCTGCATATTGTAAATCCACATGATCGGGCAATTTCATAGTTTCTGAAAAACGTGCGCGAATGAAACGCCAAGCACCTTGGTTTTTAGGTTCTTCTTGTACCCAAAACCATTGTTGAGCGTTTTTGTATTTCTCAAACAACTGCATCAAACTGGCACGCGGGAAAGGATAGATTTGTTCTACGCGCAAAATCGCCACATTGAACATTTCTTTTTTACGACGTGCTTCCAGCAATTTGTAATACACTTGCCCAGCACAGAGCAATACACGTTCTACTTTATCCGCTTCACATTGTTCATGATGTTCGTCAATCACCAATTCAAATTTACCTTCGGTTAAGTCCGCTACGCTCGATACTGATTGTTTATGACGCAGTAAACTCTTAGGTGTCATAACAATGAGCGGTTTGCGATACGGACGCACCATTTGGCGACGAATTAAATGGAAAAATTGTGAAGGCGTACTAGGAATGCAGACTTGCATATTGTTTTCTGCACACAATTGCAGATAACGCTCTGAACGCGCTGAAGAATGTTCAGGGCCTTGTCCGTCATAACCGTGCGGTAAGTAAATCGCCAACCCACATAAACGTTGCCATTTAGCTTCAGAAGAACTCAAAAACTGGTCAAACACCACCTGCGCACCATTGGCAAAATCACCAAATTGCGCTTCCCAAATGGTTAATGTTTCAGGTTCTGAAGAGGCGTAACCAAACTCAAAGGCTAATACGGCTTCTTCTGACAACAATGAGTTGATGACCAAAAATGGCGATTGACGTGCGGATAAATGCTGCAAGGGCAAATAAGTGCCTTCGCGGGCTTGGTTGTGCAACACAGAATGACGATGGGCAAAGGTGCCGCGTCCACAATCTTGTCCTGACAAACGCACCGGATAGCCTTCTTCCAGCAAACTCGCATAAGCCATAGTTTCAGCAAAACCCCAATCAATCGGCACATTGCCCGCCGCCATTTCGCCACGGTTACGCATGATTTTTTCCACCGTGCGGTGTAATACAAAATCATCCGGCCAAGTGGTCAGACGTTGGCCTAAACGATCAAAAACATCCTGGCTGATATGTGTGTCTACTTCTGCTGTCCACGGCTGCCCTTGGTATTGTTTCCAATCCACGCCGTATTCAAAACTTTCAATTTTGCGTCGCGTGACCCGATCACGGGCTTTCAAAGACGCACGGTATTGATGCGACATAGCTTCAGCCGCTTCGGTGCTTAACACGCCTTCTTTGATGAGTTTTTCTGCATATAAAGTGGTGACGGTAGGACGGTTGCGGACTTTTTGATACATCATCGGCTGAGTCGCCATGGGCTCATCGGTTTCATTATGTCCGTGGCGGCGATAGCTGATCAGGTCAATCACCACATCCATATTGAATTTCATGCGGTATTCCAAGGCCAGGTGGGTGATATACATCACCGCTTCTGGATCATCACCATTGACATGGAAAATCGGCGCACGCACCATTTTGGCAACATCGGTGCAATATAAAGTGGAACGCGAATCAAACGGATCACTGGTGGTAAAACCAATTTGATTGTTAATGATGACGTGCAAAGTGCCGCCAATTTTATAACCCCGTGTTTGTGATAAATTCAGGGTTTCCATGACCACGCCTTGCCCAGAAAAAGCCGCATCGCCATGAATTAAAATCGGTACCACTTCATTACGGGCTTTATCGTGACGGCGCTCTTGCCGTGCGCGTACAGAACCTTCTACCACAGGATTAATGATTTCCAGATGCGAAGGGTTAAAGGCCAAAGCCAAATGCACAGGGCCTCCGGGAGTCATCACATCAGAGGAATAGCCTTGATGATATTTCACATCGCCAGAGCCGCGCTTGATGTCTACATCCGCTTTGCCTTCAAATTCAGAGAATAATTCACGGGTGCTTTTCCCCATGATGTTGACCAGCACATTCAAACGTCCGCGATGAGCCATGCCAATCACCATTTCCCGCACGCCGTAGCGACCCGCGTTTTGAATGGTTTCATCTAAAAGAGGAATCAAACTTTCGCTGCCTTCTAAAGAAAAGCGCTTTTGCCCCACGTATTGCGTGTGCAAAAAGTGCTCAAGTTCTTCTGCTGCGGTCAAGCGCTCCATAATTTGCAGCTTATAATCCGTATCAAAGGGGGCAGAAGGCTTGGCTAAATCCTGTTCTAAGCGTTTTTGTAACCAGCGTTTTTTACGGGTGTCAGTGAGATGCATATATTCCGCACCGATAGTGCCGCAATAAATGCGTTTCAACACAACCAGAATATCGCGCAAAGTTGCGTGACCATCAGGAAAGCCAAAAAAAGAACCTGTGCTAAATAAGGTATCCATATCTGAATCAGTCAGACCATGAAAAGCCGGGTCTAAGTCTGCCAGGTCTGTGTTTTCGCGCAATTCCAAAGGATCAATATTAGCGGTTTCATGCCCACGTACTCGGTAATAGTTGATCAAACGCAATACGGCATTTTGTTTTTCCAGCATGGCGGTCATGCCAATCGGATTCATCGGCGGTGGCGGAATATGCCCAGGCGCTATCGCACGCTGCTCACCTTCGTTCTGCGGTCGAGACGCTTGTTGGAAGCGCTGCACAATCGGTGCATGAGCGATGTCTTGCCCAGCCTCTTCCGCCTGCATATTTTGAAAATAGCTACGCCATTCAGGACTCACACTGTAAGGATTTTCTAAGTAAGTTTCATACAGCCCGTCGATGAACGCGGCGTTGTAAAGATAAGATTGTTCTTGCATCCCTGACCCCTTGATATGCTTATAAACAGTTTAGATACCCATATAATAGCGCTTTTCAGACACCGCAAACGCTGGTGCGATATAAAACAAAGCCTATATTTTTCAATGTTGATTATTTGAAAAATGACTGAAGGCACAAAACTTTAAACTGACGACCACAACTTTTACAGGCCTATGTTTGTTTGCCCGTATAGGTACTTCCATCTTTTACAATCGCTTGAGACGAACAGTTTGGGCATTCCATCATTTTTCTCTACTTTTATAAACAGAGAGCATTATTTTACAATAATCACTACTTAGATGGGTTTATCGAAATGACAAGCCCAACAATGGGGTAGCCTTTAATTTTACTTAAGGTGTTATTTTACAACGTAAATTTTTTCGTTGAATCCTAGCGGCATCTTGAAGAAGGGGAAGCCCACTATTTAAAAGCTAAGCCTTTTTTCTTCAGTCAATGGCAGCGCTGCTTATCCCCTGCTAAAGCGATTTCTAGTATAGTAAAGCCATTCCTTTTATCCTGTTTTACTGACGTTTTAGAGAACTCATGAACCAACAACTCCCACACAGCACAGCCGACATTCGCCAAGCTTTTCTTGATTACTTCGCCGCCAAACAGCATCAAATCGTCGCCAGTTCGCCACTTGTACCCGGCAACGATCCGACCCTGCTGTTTACCAACGCAGGCATGGTGCAATTTAAAGACACCTTTTTAGGCCAAGAAAAACGCAGTTACACCCGCGCCACCACCTGCCAACGCTGCGTGCGTGCAGGCGGCAAACACAATGACCTAGAAAACGTCGGCTACACCGCCCGCCATCACACCTTCTTTGAAATGCTCGGCAACTTCAGCTTTGGCGATTATTTCAAAGCCGATGCGATTCATTTTGCCTGGGAATTTCTCACCGAAGTGCTGCAATTACCCAAAGAAAAACTCTGGATCACCGTCTACAAAGACGACAATGAAGCCGCTGACATTTGGCTCAAAGACATCGGCGCATCACCCGAACGCTTCTCCCGCTGCGGCGAAAAAGACAACTTCTGGAGCATGGGCGACACCGGCCCTTGCGGCCCTTGTACCGAAATCTTCTACGATCATGGCGCAGACATTTGGGGCGGGCCTCCAGGCACACCTGAAGAAGACGGCGACCGCTACATCGAAATCTGGAACCTCGTCTTCATGCAATACAACCGCGATACCAGCGGTGCAATGACTCCACTACCCGCGCCCTCCGTGGACACAGGCATGGGATTAGAACGCCTCGCCGCCGTATTGCAAGGCGTACACAGCAACTATGAGATTGACCTCTTCCAACATCTGCTCAAAGCCGTGGCTGACATCGCAGGCTTAAGCGATCTCAATCACGACTCCCTGCGCGTCATCGCCGACCACATTCGCTCCTGCGCCTTCCTCGTCATTGACGGCGTAGTGCCCTCCAACGAAGGACGCGGTTATGTGCTACGCCGCATCATCCGCCGTGCCGTGCGTCACGGACACAAACTCGGCATCCGCGAAGCCTTTTTCTACAAGCTGGTCGCCGCCCTCGACACCGAAATGGGGGATGCCTATCCCGAACTGCGCAAATCCGCCGCCGTCGCAGAGCGCGTTATCAAACAAGAAGAAGAACGCTTTGCCGAAACCCTAGACCACGGCATGAAAATCCTCGAACAAGCCATCAGCGAACTCAACGGCACTGAAATTCCAGGCAGCGTCGTGTTCAAGCTCTACGACACCTACGGCTTCCCCACCGACCTCACCGCCGACATCGCCCGCGAACGCCAACTGACACTTGACATGGACGGCTTTGAATCAGAAATGGACGCGCAACGCGAACGCGCCCGTGCCGCCAGTCATTTTGGCGTAGAACTCGGCGGCGAAGGAGCCGCATTAGACTGCCGCACCGCCTTTACAGGCTACGAGCACCTACACGGCGAATCCAGCGTCATCGCCCTATTCCGTGACAACGCCGCCGTAGACAGCCTCAAAGCGGGTGAAGCGGGTCACGTCATTCTGGCTGATACCCCGTTTTATGGCGAATCCGGCGGACAAGTCGGCGACACCGGACTATTGCAAAATAGCGAGACCCATTTCCGCGTCGAAAACACCCAAAAACACAGCGATGCCCACATCCACATGGGACTGTTAGAAAAAGGCACGATTCATATCGGCGACACCCTCGCCGCCCAAGTCGATGGCGAACAACGCACCGCCACCGCCCGCCACCATTCCGCCACCCATTTACTCCACGCCGCCCTACGCACCGTGCTCGGCGATCACGTTAAACAAAAAGGCTCATTAGTCGATCCCCATCGCCTGCGCTTCGACTTCTCCCATTTCGAGCCAATCAATGCCGCACAACTCAAACAGATTGAGCGCATGGTCAACCAACAAATCCTGCTCAACGCCCCCGTAAATACCCAAGTCATGAACATTGATGAAGCCATGAACAGCGGAGCCATGGCCTTATTTGGTGAAAAATACGCCGACGACGTGCGCGTGCTCTCCATGGGCGCACCGACGGACACAGGCGCAGCCTTCTCCGTCGAACTCTGCGGCGGCACACACGTCCAACACGTCGGCGACATCGGTTTGTTCAAAATCACTAGCGAAACAGGGGTTGCCGCCGGAGTGCGCCGCATCGAAGCCATCACCGGACAAGTGGCTCTCGACTGGGTAGAACACGCAGAACAACAGCTCCATCATCTTGCCGGACTCCTCAAAAGCGATCCCAACAAACTAGAAGAGCGCGTCCATCAACTCCTAGAACAACTCAAAACAGGCGAAAAAAACCTTAAGCAACTACAAAACAAACTCGCCGCCTCACAAGGCGATGACTTGCTCTCCCAAGCACAAGACATCCAAGGCATCAAAGTGCTCGCCGCAAAACTCGAAGGCGTAGAAGCCAAAGCCCTCCGCGACTTACTCGATCAATTCAAAAGCAAACTCGGCACTTGTGCCGTCGTACTCGCCGTGGTCAACGGCGAAAAAGTCAGCCTTGCCGCAGGCGTGAGCAAAGATGCCACCCACCGCCTCAAAGCAGGCGAACTGGTCAACCATGTTGCCCAACAAGTCGGCGGCAAAGGCGGCGGACGGCCCGACATGGCACAAGCAGGCGGCAACAACCCTGCGGCTTTAGCGGGGGCGTTGGACAGTGTGAAGGGGTGGGTTGAAGAGAAGTTGTGATATGAGACAAAATGCCGACATAGACATTGTTTACAGCGTGAGGATTGTTGGTGTTTTGTTTATTCTACATTATTTTTCACCTACTATATTTTTATACTCTATTTCTCTGAAGGAGAATATATGTCTTGGGCAATTTTTTCTTTTTTGTGTATTAGTGTTTTTTTTGTTCTTGCAATATGGGCTATTATTCTTGATATCTCTTATTTCAATGAGCAGATAAGATTGATAGATGATTTCAAAATAAATTTTTTTGAAGAAGCTGATGTCGAGGATTTAAAAAACAAAGGATTAAGTAAAAGCTACTTGGAGAGCAAGATGGGACGACTGGAGGAAGATGATGCAGTATACAACTGTATAATGACTATTAAAATATTATTAGAAAGAGGGGGAGTAATTACAACATCGGATATAGTTGAACATAGCTTGGGGATTACTCAAACTCGTATTTTAAGCCAAGCTCATCATTTTTCAATATCCACTTTACTTATTATAGGAATATTAGGAAGTATATCTAGTTTGCCTGATGTTACGAAAGGCTTAACGCATGTCTGGAATGATGAAAAAAACTTGAGCGTAGATATATATAGAAAGTCAGTTAGTGAAATCCCTGAAAAACTAGAAAAAGCATTACTACCAGCATTTGCAGCCATCGCATGTATGATTCTTATTCTCATTTTAAGATTTTTTTTGTGGCAAAGTTCTAGAGAAAAGGTTGTACATAAATTAGTAAAATTTTCAAACTTAACTGTAATTCCATTTTTTATGAATCTTTATAAAGAACAAAATCTTCCAATGAATGCGTTAATTGAAATATTACGTAAAACAACCATTGATTTGAGTAACAATATAAATTCGTCTTCAATAAATTTAGGTAAAACAATAGATAATGTTGGAAATACTCTTGAAGAATCTGTTAGTGATTTTAAGAAAGCCAGTGAGGAGTTTATAGAGCAAATTAATCCTGATGCACCTTTTTTTAAAGCAACTAATCAGATTAAAGAGGCAATAGAATATTCACAAGAAACCCAACAAAACTTAGAGAATAGATATAATGAGATAACAAAAATAAATGATGCGTTTAGTAATCAAATTGATGAAATAAAAAGTATTGGGGAGACATTTCAGGAACAATCAAAAAGCACAAAAGAAGCTATTCAAAAAATGATTGAGGTATCTGAAAACTTATCTGACTATACTACAGACCTCTCTCAGTCTATTTATGTTTTTAGTGAGTTAATTAATAGTGAATCACCTATAATCTTAAGATTAAAAAGTATTTCAAATTCCATAGAAAATTTGCATCAAGAAATTGTTGGTAGAAATGAAAATCTTCAAGGAATTATCGATTTTTTGAAAGAACAGCAACAAAAAGACTCAAGCTTTCAGTCTGAGTTCGAGTTGTTAGTGAAGAATACTACCAATGCAATCACATCAATAGCAGGTGCTACTTCTAGTGTATTAGAGGAAAATGCTCTATTGTATAATAACTTACAAGATGTGATTGGGCAAAAATTACCCAGCTCGCTTTCTCCTTTTATTGAGTCAATAGCTGCAGAATTAAATGCGTTAAATATTTCATTGCAAAGCTGGGACTCTAATGCTGAAAATATGTTTGATCGTGTAGAAACAAAACTATCCCCTTTCATATCAAGTATAGATGAGCACTCTATGGAATTGAAAAATTTAATTCCCTTGCTAAATAACTTAGGTGATGGAATTCCTGTTAATTCTACTATCATTGTAAATGATTCATTAGAAAAAACTATTTCAGATTACAAACAAAAAATGGATGTTCTTAACGGAGCTATTATTAAGTTAGACGGTGACGTTGAACAACTAAGAGATTTAATAAGGAATAGTCTAAAGCGCAGATCTATATTTTGGTTTAAATAGAAATAAAAAACTAAATCCACCATAATAAACTCAGAGGCTTGAGCTCATGACTAAATATCCAACAGAATTTAACTATTGGCCTAGTTTATCTGATTTATTACTAATAGTGTTGTTGGTTTTTATTTCAATTTGGTACTTTGATAGAGTTTGGTTGTTAATGAAAATAGACAGCCTAAATCAAAGACCTGAACTTTGCCCTGTTTGCCCTGTTTGCCCTGTTTGCCCTAACTCTTGTGATTCATGCTGCAATCCTTGCCCCCAAAAACCCCAAGTTATTTCTTTAGATGAAGAAGATGAGGAATTTAGATTTGAGTCAGGGCAAGCTGAATTATCTAATAGTTACAAACAGAATTTTCGCGAAAGTATCATTCCTAAAATAGAAGCAGAGATGCAACAAGCTAAATTTAATGTAATAGAGATAATTGGACATACAGATGGAAAAATAAATGGAGGGCGGCATGGGGAATTTAGTAATTTAGATCATGAGCTACTAAATTTTAACCCTGGGTCTTCAGAATATAAAGACATAAAAAAGATAAAAATTGGTTCAAATGCGGACTTAGGATTACTAAGAGCTATTTCTGTTGCTATTTTTATTAGGGATGAATTCAGCGAAATTTCAACTGAAAAACCCATCTATTCTCAAGTAGAATTTCGTGTATATTCTGCCGGCCCTTTAATTTCAACAAAAACTAGTATCATAAGAAACAAAGTCGAAAATGAAGATGAGCCAAGCGAACGTAGAATTGAACTCAGATTCATATCAAAGGATATAAGATGAAGACACAAAAAATTGGCAGCATATTTTTTCTTGTAACTACATTCTTCATTTTTGTTTTAGGTATATAGCTATATTACATAATATGTGTAATATAATTATTTGACTTAATATTAATAAAATCCATGAGGTAAATTAAAGATATGAC
>JADGEH010000241.1 GCA_016744475.1 Thiotrichales bacterium
AACACACACGCACAAAACCCAAAGAACACATAATTCACGTGAGGCACTAACGCGGTCATTACACTAGGGCAGGCGCATTGGTGGGAGTGGGGAGTTGCGACACGAAGTCGCATGTAAAGCTGTTGTCACGTAAAACGGACAGAACGGAGACAACCATCCTTGTCACAGGATGAACCTAGGGGCATGAATAAAGAGCTGCCCTGACAATGAAGCAAAGCACGTGAGTGCGGGGTTGAAATCGTGAGAGGACAACCTTCCTGGTAACCATAACTGGGTAAGAGCTAGGGAGTTGGTAAGGTGAACACAAGTGAATCTGCAATAAAGACCGTCAGCCCGAACAAGCGAAAATGGTTGATTAACGCTTGAGCCAAAATGGCAAAGTGAGTGAGGTCGGGATTTTCTCCCCTAATCCCGCGTGACCCATCCGCTCTCCGGTCGACAGCAGGCACCTAACCCAACAGGCTTTACATGCGAAACGTGGAAACCCCATATAACTCCTCTTACGAGGCAGGCTTACCGCGAGGACAGCTGATAGTTATGTGGGTTTGGGATGTCAGAAAAAGCAAAGGCCATACGGTAATCGTATGGATACGGGATGAAATAAAACCGGCACGAAAGTGAGCCCACGTCTGACGGGTGTTCTCTTGCAAGAGAATGAGTAGAACCTTTATCAGAGGAAAAGCAAATGACGGTGAAAGTATCCACTGGTGCAGCCTCAACTTGTACAGTGAATTGGGATGCTATTAATTGGCACCCCATTGAACAACAGGTCAAAAGGCTGCAAATGCGTATTGCAAAGGCAACACGAGAAAACAGAACCGCTAAGGCGAAAGCCTTACAGTGGCTTCTGACTCACTCTTTAAACGCTAAGTTATTAGCGGTTAAGAAAGTGACTTCGAATAAGGGGGCGAAAACAGCGGGTATAGACAATACCCTCTGGAATACGCCTGCTAAAAAGCTTAAAGGCGCTTTATCTTTAAATAAACGAGGCTATCAACCACACGCTCTACGGCGTCTCTATATTCCCAAGAAAAACGGGAAAAAGAGACCCTTAGGCATTCCTACGATGAAAGACCGAGCCATGCAGGCATTATATCAACTCGCATTGGAACCCATTGCCGAAACACTGGCCGATAAAAACTCGTATGGGTTTCGTCCCAAACGCAGTGCCGCAGATGCCATTGAACAATGTTTCAAAGCGCTCTGTTATCAGCGCAGTGCACAATGGGTTTTAGAGGCCGATATTCAAGCCTGTTTTGACCAAATCTCTCATCAATGGTTAGTGAACAATATCCCCATAGACAAAAGTATCCTTGAGAAATGGCTACAGTGTGGCACTTTCTATCAGGGGCAATGGTCTGCGACCAAAGCCGGTACCCCCCAAGGCGGTATTATCTCACCCACTCTGGCCAATAGAACACTGGACGGTTTGGAAATAATGCTGAAAACACTGTGTCGAAGAAAAGATAAAGTCAACCTGGTCCGATATGCGGATGATTTTATTATCACAGGTACGTCAAAAGAGCTGCTCGAACACAGGGTGAAACCGGCTGTCGAACAGTTTTTAGCACAAAGAGAGCTAACCCTCTCCCCTGAGAAAACGAAAATCACTCACATTGAGACGGGCTTCGATTTTTTGGGTTTTAATCTGCGTAAATACAAGGGTAAGTTATTAATCAAACCGGCCAAGGCCAGTGTCAAACGACATTTGGCTGAAATGAGAGACCTCATTAAAAGTAATCCAACCTGTACCACTGAGCATCTGATCCGTTTATTAAATCCGAAAATCAGTGGGTGGTCGAATTACTACCGCCACGTCGTGGCATATGATCGCTTTCGTTTTGTAGACTACCAAACAGACAAGGCTTTGTGGCAATGGTGTCAGCGGCGACATCCTAAGAAGTCAAACGCTTGGATAAAAGCACGCTACTATTGTCGTCAAGGGTTGGGGTTTCGGTTTTATACACCAATGGTGAATGAAACCACTCAACAATCTTGGCTATGGTGCCTCTACAAGGCCACCGATTTACCCATTGTGCGCCATATCAAAATAAGAGCGGAGTGTCATCCGTATCTGCCTGAGGCAGACGCTTATTTTGAACAACGGGCACGTTGGATAAAACGTCGAAAGAGCGAAGCAATTGAGCTGAAGAAACTGCTTAAACCAAAGGGATGAATCGTGTGGCCGGGTGAGTCAAATTGCCTTGAGAAGGCTTGAGCCGTATGCGGGGAAACTCGCACGTACGGTTCTTAGGAGGGCGATAGCTGGTAACAGCTATCGCCTATCCGGCGAG
>JADGEH010000242.1 GCA_016744475.1 Thiotrichales bacterium
AACATTCAGTGGATAGAGTTAAGTCATTTTTTAAGCTCCCCGATACAAAATATGCATTAACATAAAAGAATGTCCGTTTATTATTTATCGGAGCGATATGTACTTTAAATACGGTTTCATCTTGCTGGCTGAAGGCCAGTTTTTTTTCAAACTCGGCTTCATTTTCTTTCGCCTTGAGTATTCAACTGATAGAGTTAATCAACAGGCTGTTAAATTAATTAATTTTATAGAAACGTCGCTCAAAGCAGCCATAGGAATAGGGTGTTTAGCTATGCTGCTGTTCATTCTATCAGAAAGCATTTTTTTCTTTCTGATAATGGTCTTTTGTATTCTAGTTTATCCGTTAATGCCCACAATATATCAAATGGTCAATGAAGAACGTCCGGGGCAATGGAGAAGAAAATGAAGTATTGTATTTGTTTATGCTTCTTTCGTTTTGCTTTAACACAAGCAATGGTTTTTTATATTGCATTATTATATAAGCATTGCTACTATTGCATATAAGTTAATTACTAAGAGAGGAAAGCACCATGTTAAATCAATCTAAGGCAGCACAAGGCTACAGTTCAAGCACAGCTTTTCATTCCGCATTGAATGCGGCTGATGAACAAGCAGCTAATGAAGATTACAAGGAAGAATGGATTAAAGGGAAAATTAAAGAACTGCTAAAAGATGATTCTTTTGATTTAGGTGAGGCATTCACTGATTTTGGGTTTTACAAATCAGAAATGAAAGTTCTTGATGTATTTGACAATGCAAAAGTGCATGAACCTGTACGTTGTCACTTGAATGTACAGGAATGCATGGATGAAGTTTTAAGCGACGCATTGAAAGGGCAGAAGCCTGGGGAATGGCTCATTGATGCAGTTGTGCGTTTGCACGTAGAAAATGAGAATTTGTTTGAGCAAGAACACGCTCATTAATGAAGTGCGCTTGCAAATGCTACCAACACCTGCAAGCGCGTATCCACTGAAAGTAAAAACGAGAGGATGTAACCATGTTAGACCAACTCAAGAAAGAAGTACAGGCATTAAGCGATGATGACTTAAACACGCTTTATATGTTCATTTGGTCTGAGCTTTCAGACCGCCAACAAGCAGCAGAGTTTGAAAGCCGTCAGCAATCGCTGTCACTGGCAGAATTTGACCGCGTAAGCGAAGCCCACTAATGAACAAGCGGCTTACGCCGCTGGAGAGTCACCATGAATCCAGTGCTTAATTGGCTCAATACCTTAAACGAATCAGGAAAGGCGAAGCAAATCTCTTTTGGTTGGGGAAAGATTTTAGCCCTTTTAATTTTTATCATGGAGTTACAAGGCACACTGGGCTTTACTTCTTTTGTATTAGAAGAAGCAGAACAAACCTGCATGTTCGGCGGCTTCACTTGGAGCAAGAAAGACATGAAGTCATTCGCACGAATGAGAGTGCGGCATATTTCAGCGTGTTTTTATTTGCACGATACGGCGGAACCTTGGAACAACACAGTAGAGTTGCTTTACATTTTTGGATTTGCATACCGCAATTACCAAAGTGCAAGGTAGTTTACACAAAGCGTCATGAAGGGCTTTTATTTGATGAGCATCTAGGCTGTGGCGAAAGCAGCAACCGACTGGGTAACACACTTATTTGTAATTAACTTAACCGCGCCGCATTGCGGCGCATCACTTCAACCTAGAGAGTTAAAACCATGACAAACATACCTGTAACTTTTTCAATCACTGCAACCTTGCTTGCTCCAATTTCTGCCTTTTCTGAATATCAGCCAGAGCAACAAGTTGTACACGATGAATGCGTTGATGAAGCAATGGATAGCGCAATCACGGATAAAGAACAAGCTACTCTAATTGAGCAATGCAAATAAATCACAGCCGCCGCCGCAAGGCGGCAAAGGATACAAGATGGAAAGTTCAACACCAAAAGACCTAATCGAATTAAATCAAGAGCAATTGCTGCAAGCATTTTCAAACAAAGACGGCTTAAACGAGGTTGTTGCACAAGCCAAACAATTAGTTAATAGACTTGTCCAAGTCTAAATTTTCAATTAAAAAGAGTAAAAAATACCTACTCACTCCAGTAAAAAATGAGGTCTTAAGACATGAGCCACTACATAAACCGCATCACCACTAAACGCCCATTTTCAGCAGTATGAGGTGTTACCCAAGAAGAATTTGATAAACTATTGCCTGTATTTACCATAGTTTCACAAGAAAAAGTAGAATTTGAACATCAAAAAAATCAGGGTACATACAAAAGAAAGCCTAGATATTCTCATTCTCAAGC
>JADGEH010000030.1 GCA_016744475.1 Thiotrichales bacterium
TTAAGAGCCTATACGAAGATGGGGAATCGAAGCGAAAATTCGCCATTTTGAGGCAGGTTTTTCGGTTTTTTAAGGCGAATAGCGGGCTATTTAACGAAAAAAAGCGGAAAACCTGGCCAAAAGGGCGGGTTTGCAGCCGATGATCCCGTTTTCGTATAGGCTCTAAGATTTCACACATAAAAAAAGCACCCTAGAGGGGTGCTTTTCTTAGCCATAAAGTTTTTTGAAAAAACCTTATTTCATACCGTATTTACGACGGAATTTATCAACACGTCCTGCCGTGTCTAGGATACGCTGTTGCCCCGTATAAAACGGATGACAAGCAGAGCAGACATCAACATGTAAATCTTTACCCGAAGTGGAGCGTGTTTTAAAACTGCTGCCGCAACTACAGGTGACAGCTACTTCTTCATATTTAGGATGGATACCGGAGCGCATGGCAAACCTCAATGCAAAATCGTCAAGAGCTTTAGGAAAAACGCTGAAGTTTACCCAGACCATCGATTTTTAGCAAGATAAAATCTACACAGGGAATATAAGAGCCTATACGAAGATGGGGAATCGAAGCGAAAAGCAGTGGGATTCACTCGTTCCCATGCGCCGCATGGGAATGCCGTCTTGACCGCGTTGCGGTCAGTACCGATACAAGCCTGAACAAGCCTATTGTCACATCAATCATTGAACATCCCTGAAAATCTAGTTATCTTGTTGACATTTCCTGGTTTTAACCGTAATGGATACCTGCGCTATGCCTCCTGCTACTGCTTTTTTTATAGCCTGTACTGCACTCATACTGACGGCTTGTAGTAGCGTTTTGCCGCCGATTCAATCAATGAGTGATGCGCGTCAAGCCGTTAAAGCGGCTAGAAATGCGCAAGTCGAGGATTACTTGCCCGCGACCCTGGCGCATATTGAACGCCGCCTGCAACAGGCTGAACGAGAATTAGCCAGTGGCCCTCATGCCTATCAATTTGCCCATTTCAACGCTTTAGTAGCAAAAGATGAGTCTGTTCATGCGATAGAACTGGTGAATCAATTACGTCGTGCTGAAGAAGCCATGGAAAAAACCGCCACTTTGGGTTATTTGTGGAGCCATACCGAGGCGCTCTTACAACAAGCTCAAGACCGTGCGCGTCAAGGAGAATTAGATAAAGCCATGCGTTTGGCGCAAAAAGCCGAGCAGCAAAGCTTGCAAGCCGAGCAACAAGCTTATTTGGAACAGGCGAAGTATTGGCTACAACGTGCCAGCCAACACCAGGATTTAACCCGCCAACAACAGCACGCTTTACGCAATGCCCAAACAGCCATTCAACAAGGCCATGGAGATACCGCACTTGAGTACCTCACAAGCTTCATCCACGTCATCCCTTAAAGGACGTATTCAACGTCTGCCACCCGGCATTAGACATCTCAGCGGTTTTCTACATTTTATTTTTTCACGTTTTATTGAAGACAATTGTTTAGGTCAAGCCTCGTCTCTGGCCTACACCACGCTATTGTCTTTAGTTCCTTTACTCACCCTGGTCTTTGGTATTTTAGCCGCCTTTCCTGCGTTTCAAGGTATCAAAGAGCAAATGCAACAACTGTTGTTTGATAACTTAATCGCCACTTCTGGCGAACAAGTACAATCGTATTTAATGGGCTTTACGCAAAAAACCTCTCAACTCACCGCGATTGGGATTGCCTTTTTAATCATGACGGCATTGCTCATGGTGCGCACCATTGATAAAGCCTTAAACCATATTTGGCACACCAGTCGTGATCGCAGCTTGATTAGCAGTTTTATGGTGTATTGGTCAATGCTGACCGTGGCTCCGTTGCTACTGGGTATCAGCATTTTCATTACCTCTTATTTATTTTCTTTGCCCGTTTTGCACACCATGCTAATGCCGGGAATGATGAATTTATTATTGAGCTTAACCCCTTTTTTCACTTCTACATTAGCTTTCACCTTGTTTTATTTGTTAATCCCTAATCGAAAAGTACCTTTGCATTATGCTTTCATTGGTGGTTTGGTCGCAGCACTTTTATTTGATGGGGCAAAACGTGGATTTGCACTGTATGTCACTCATTCCGATGTATATGAAACTATTTACGGTGCATTAGCCACAGTACCCTTGTTTTTATTATGGATTTATGTATCTTGGGTAGTCGTGTTGCTGGGGGCTGAAATCACTTATTGCTTGAGTGTATTTCAATGGAAAAGTACGGATGCTGACCGCCAAGATCAAAACAGTGAATTGCTCAATGCTTACCGTATCCTGGGACATTTATGGCACGCTCAATGTGAAGGACGGATGGTCTCCATTGAAGAGATTATGCTGAAAGAAGCTTGGCCTAATGAAGTGGTATTAATGGATTTACTGCATACTTTGCGAGAGAAACACTGGGTGTTTCGTAGTGAGGAAACGCATCATTGGGGGTTAGCACGAGATTTAGGTGAAATCACCTTTTTAGATTTTTATCAATTAATGTCAGGGCATTTTAACGCTTTACCGCATGAAGATGATCTTTGGAATCAAAATCTTACTCCTGTTTTACAACGTCTGAATAGCGTGACCGAAGACATTATGAACATCCCTTTAAAGACTTTGTACAAACAAAACCCACAAACATCAGAGCCAGAACTCTTACGTTTAGCTGAACAATCTCCCATCACTACAGTGACGTAAATAACACCTCGCAGCCAAAAACACTTCAATCATATCTATTATTGACCTCAATACAGCCACTTGTTGTATAGATAAATCATACCTATAACTGTAGAATAATAGCTCATTTTTGACAAAATATAACAAAGCGATGCCTCCCATACCACAGGAAATAAATTTAAAAAACAGTAATGTACTCATCGTTGATGATCAAAAAAATAATTTAAAATTACTGTATGAAATACTAAAGGGCAAGCACTTCCAAATTTTTGTGGCTAAAAGTGGAAAATATGCCTTAGACATCGCACGGCAAACACCTTTGAATTTATGCTTGCTCGACATCAATATGCCGAATATGAACGGCTACGAAATCTGTCGCTGTTTAAAAAAACACCCTGCCACTGCTTCTATTCCTATCATTTTCCTCAGTGCATTAGGCGAAACCGACGACAAACTCAAAGGTTTTTTTGCCGGTGGCGTGGACTACATTACAAAGCCGTTTAACGCTCAAGAAATCATCGCTCGCGTCAGCACACACCTCAACTTACATCATACTCAACGCGCTCTAGCAGACAGCCAAAAACACTTACAAAAAGCTCATGATGAGTTAGAACAAAAAGTCGCACAGAGAACCTTAGAACTCCAGCAAGCCAATCTACAATTACAGCAATTAAGTCGTATGAAAGACGACTTTTTAGCCAATATGAGCCACGAGTTACGCACCCCTCTCAATGGTGTTTTAGGCAATGCGGAATCATTGCTAGAAGGCGTGTATGGCGAAATGAATAAACGTCAACAACAATCTGTCACTCATATTGAAAATAGCGGCAAAGATTTATTGATGTTGATTAATCAAATTTTGGATTTATCCAGTGCTCGCCAAGGCTATTTAGAATTACAACGAGACAGTGTATCGGCTGAAACTTTAAGCCTAAGCTGTTTGAATGAGATTAAACCCTTAGTCGAACGCAAATACTTGCACATTCATACGATCTTTGATCCTCAAGTATCATATATTCAAGTAGACCCACTGCGTTTTAAGCAAGTGCTATTGAATTTGCTCAATAATGCGGTGAAATTCACCCCTGAAGACGGTGAAATAGGTTTAAGTTATCACGGCAATATACGCACACAACAAGTATGTTTTACCGTGTGGGATACCGGCATTGGTATTCGCCCTGACATGGCGGATCAATTATTTTTGCCCTTTGTACAGCAAGACAGTGGTTTATCCCGGACTTACGAAGGTTCAGGGCTGGGTTTAAGTTTAGTGAAAAAGCTGATGGACTTGCATGAGGGCAATATTACTTTGGAAAGCGAACCGGGCGAGGGCAGCCGTTTTATTGTCTGTTTGCCTTGGAAGCCTTTGTTGCTATTACCAACATCAAAAACGCTGAATCCGCCAAAAACAAAGCCTGTCAACACTAAAACGCATCACCCTAAGCCTATTTTATTAGCCGAACCTCATCCACAACACCTCAACACTTTAGCTGATTATTTAGAAGCCAAAGGTTATCTGCTTAATCGAGCTAAAGATGAGCACGACACCTGTCAATGGGCACAGAAACAAGAGCACGGCCTGATTTTGTTGAGCTTAGATATGCCGGGCATGGGAGGCATCGTGCTACTGAAAAAGCTGCGCACGATGCCGGGGTTAAGCGACGTGCCCATTGTGGCCTTGGGTTCACCTCAAGCACCAGATGAGTCCACCTGTTTAGCGGCGGGTGCTTCTGCTTATCTCACCAAGCCTGTGGTAATTCAGACATTACTGCATACGCTGATGAAGTTTAGAGTCTAGTAGCGGAATAATCTCAGTGATACGACCCAAGCCATCCGCTTTAAAAGGCAACGCAAACGGTGCTAGAGACGCAAAGAACACCAGCGTTTCCAAACGATGTTTAACTCGCGTTCCCACACGCCGTATCATTGTCATTCAGTGAAGCCCCAAAGGGGCGTTATCTCTATAGCCTAGGGCAACGCCCTAGGTTAAACGGATAGAAGGGGCTTAGCCCTGAAAGGGCGACATAAAAAATGCCATCCCGCCTTTTATTGCGCCCTTTCAGGGCTGGGTGGGGATCATCGACTGAACCCAGGGCGTTGCCCTGGGCTATAGGGATGCCGCCCCGTTGGAGCTAAAAACCCTTTAACTTGTTTCCATGCGCCACATGAGAATGTCGTCTTGACCGCGTTGCAGTCAGTACCACTGAAATATTATCCCTATATATAACCAAATTCCCCGCTCTCTTCTCAAGGCTTTGTCTTCCCTCACACCCCATGTAGAATAGCCTGCTTTCTTAAACCAAGTTTTCATAGGTATTGACATGTCTAATATTAAAAAAATCGTCCTGGCGTATTCTGGTGGTTTAGATACTTCAATTATTTTGAAGTGGTTGCAAGAAGAATATCAGGCGGAAATCGTCACCTTCACCGCCGATGTTGGACAGGGCGAAGAAGTTGAGCCAGCGCGTGCAAAAGCCGAAGCGATGGGAGTGAAAGAGATTTATGTGGATGATTTACGAGAAGAATTTGTGCGTGATTTTGTCTACCCTATGTTTCGAGCCAATGCGATTTATGAAGGTGAATACCTGTTAGGCACCTCAATTGCCCGCCCTCTGATTGCCAAACGCATGGTAGAAATTGCCAAACGAACCGGAGCCGATGCGATTTCCCACGGAGCGACAGGCAAAGGCAATGACCAAGTGCGTTTTGAACTCGGTGCCTATGCCCTCAAACCGAATATCCAAATTATTGCCCCTTGGCGACTGTGGGACATGAATTCACGCGAAAAACTCATGGCCTATGCCGAACAGCACAATATTCCTGTAGAAATGAAGCGCGGGACTAAATCGCCTTATTCTATGGATGCCAATCTGCTGCACATTTCCTATGAAGGCGACATCTTAGAAGACCCTTGGAATGCCCCTGAAGAAGACATGTGGCGTTGGTCTGTCTCACCAGAAAACGCTCCCAACACGGGTCTAGAGCTGGAACTGACCTTTGCGGGAGGTGATATTGTCGCCGTCAATAATGAACTTCTGACCCCCGCTCAAGTGCTGGCATATCTCAACACAGTGGCAGGCGAACATGGCATAGGCCGCTTGGATTTGGTGGAAAACCGCTATGTGGGCATGAAATCACGCGGCTGTTATGAAACCCCAGGGGGCACAGTGATGCTCAAAGCTCATCGGGCGATGGAATCTTTAACCATGGATCGTGAAGTGGCGCATTTAAAAGACGAACTCATGCCGCGCTATGCCAGCCTCGTATACAACGGTTATTGGTGGAGTCCTGAGCGTAAAATGTTACAAACCATGATTGACCAAACTCAATCTGTGGTGAATGGCAAAGTGCGCTTGAAGCTGTACAAAGGCAATGTGATTGTGACGGGTCGCCAGTCGGATAATGACAGTTTATTTGATCCTGAAATTGCCACCTTTGAAGACGACGCAGGCGCGTATAATCAATTCGATGCTGAAGGTTTCATTAAACTCAACGCCTTGCGGATGCGCATCGCAGCCCGTTTGGGACGTGATTTTGACTAAGTGTCAGGTATTTAGCCCATTACACCCCATAAAGCATTAAAATGAGTACATAAAATACGCCTGTTGTGCCATACATCAGGCACAACAAGCGTATGATCTTCTTTTGATTGGATAAACATTTTGTACAGGAATTTCAACCCTTTATGAGCGACTCTCCCACTTCTGAAAAGACTTACGATTCCACTAATATTAAAGTTCTTAAAGGCTTAGATGCCGTGCGCAAGCGCCCTGGCATGTACATTGGTGATACCGACGACGGCAGCGGCTTGCACCACATGGTCTTTGAGGCCGTGGACAATGCGATTGACGAAGCTTTAGCGGGTTATTGCAGCGAAGTGAATGTCACTATCCACGCCGATCAATCCGTCAGCATTAGTGATGATGGACGTGGCATTCCCGTAGATATTCACGAAGAAGAAGGACGCTCAGCGGCGGAAGTCATCATGACCGTTCTACACGCAGGCGGTAAATTTGATGACAATTCCTACAAAGTCTCTGGCGGCTTACATGGTGTGGGTGTGTCTGTGGTCAATGCCTTATCTGAAAGCCTAGAACTCACCATTGCTCGCAACGGTAAAGTGTATCAACAACACTATGCTCACGGTGAACCACAAGCACCTTTAACCCCCATCTCAGACTCAGATAAAACCGGCACCACCATCCGTTTCAAACCCAGCCGCGAAACCTTTACTAATATTGAATTTCATTATGATATTCTTGCCAAACGTTTGCGTGAGTTATCCTTTTTGAATTCAGGCGTGCGCATTCATCTCAGAGAAGAAGGTAAAGAAAAAGAAGACATCTTTGAATACAAAGGGGGCATTCAATCCTTTGTTGAACATTTAAATAAAAACAAAACACCGCTGCACCAACAAGTCTTTTATTGCAATACCGAAAAAGAACAGATCATGGTGGAAGTCGCTTTACAATGGAATGATTCTTATCAAGAAAATCTTTTTTGTTTTACCAACAATATTCCCCAACGCGATGGTGGTACTCATTTATCCGGTTTGAAAGGCGCACTAACCCGCACTTTAAACAACTTCTTAACCACCGGAGATTACCTGAAAAAAGCCAAAGTCACGCCTTCTGGTGATGACATTCGTGAAGGCTTAACCGCCGTGTTATCGGTCAAAGTCCCCGATCCTAAATTTTCTTCACAAACCAAAGACAAGCTGGTGTCCAGCGAAGTCAAAGGCGTGGTGGAATCCGCTGTTAGCGAAAAATTACACGAATATTTGCTAGAAAAACCCGTTGAAGCCAAAGCGATTGCTGAGAAAGTGCTGGATGCTTGTCGTGCCCGTGAAGCCGCACGCAAAGCCCGTGAAATGACACGCCGCAAAACCGCATTAGACATTGCAGACTTGCCCGGAAAGCTGGCCGATTGCCAAGAAAAAGACCCCGCACACTCTGAATTATTCATTGTGGAAGGGGACTCAGCGGGCGGTTCAGCCAAGCAAGGGCGGGATCGTAAATTTCAAGCTATTTTGCCCCTGAAAGGTAAAATCTTGAACGTCGAAAAAGCCCGTTTTGACAAGATGTTATCTTCCGTTGAAGTGGGTACTTTAATCACCGCACTGGGTTGTGGCATTGGTAAAGAAGAATACGATCTCGGCAAATTGCGTTATCACCGCATCATCATCATGACGGATGCGGACGTGGACGGCAGCCATATTCGCACCTTGCTCCTCACTTTCTTCTATCGCCAAATGGTAGAAATCCTAGAAAATGGACATTTGTACATTGCTCAACCGCCGCTGTACAAATTGAAAAAAGGCAAACAAGAACGTTACATTAAAGACGATGCTGAACTCGATAGCTATTTATTGGAATTAGCCTTAGATAACGCGGAGTTGCATGTCAATGAAAGCGCACCAGCGATGAATGGTGCCGCCTTAGAAACCCTGTGTCGAGAATATTTAAGTTGCATGAGCATTATTCACCGCCTATCTCGCACTATTCCTGAAGTGATTTTATTGCCCTTAATAGATTTACCCAGATTTTCCGCAGAACAACTAAACGATGAAACCGCCACCAACGCTTTTATTGAACAATTAGTAGAGGCTGTGCGCGAATTACCTCAAGCTGAAACCATGAAAATTGAAGGTCGTTTGCAAGCCGAACCGCTGGCACTAGAAATGACTTTAATTACTCACGGCGTAGGGCATTCTTGTACTTTGGGGCAAGGCTTTTTCTCTTCACCAGAATATCAAAAGTTTGTTGAATTAGGCGATAAATTACGCGATTTATTAGAACCGGGCGCTTTCATCAAACGTGGTGAAAAACGTGAACCTGTCGCACATTTTCGTGAAGTGATGGATTGGTTGATGAATGATGCGCGTAAAGGATTAGGCATTCAACGCTATAAAGGTTTAGGTGAAATGAATCCTGATCAATTATGGGACACCACGATGAATCCTGAAACACGCCGGATGCTGCGCGTGCGTATTGAAGATGCGATTGCCGCCGATCAAATTTTCACTACATTAATGGGTGATCAAGTCGAACCGCGCCGCGATTTCATTGAAAGTAATGCGCTGGCGGTATTGAATTTAGATGCTTAATGAAGAATAGAAAAATGCTTTAGCCATAGGTCTACCTGCCAAGTTGTTTTGACAGGTAGCCCCATGCTTTGCATACGATTTTTTCATTACAACATCAAAGTCCGTAAATACGGATCATCTGTGGATTCTTCCCACACACTATCAAATTCCTGTCTCAGTTCTTTCACGCTCAAAGCATCTTTAAAATGAGCGAAATATTTGAAGCTGTCTTGATAGGGACGGTGCAATAATCCAATGCCATCAACCAACAAGAAACTCTGTTGCAAAGTCGGCGAAGACTCAGCAAGGCAACGCATTTCAATATAACTATTCATGCGCCGCCCCAATGTCAACAAACGGTGTCCGCGTTGTGCGACTAGCGCAGCTTGTTGAATTAAAATACGCACTTGCACATGATGCCGTCCTTCTAGCACAACATCTTCCAAGGCTTCTAAACAATCGTCATTATCATAAACGCTGGGTTCAAAATCCTGAGTTAAAATCAATACCTGGCGCTCGCATTGGCGCAGCATGGCGACAGCCACCGCTTGACTCTCATCAGCACCATGACACACTAGCGCCTCTTCGGTTTCACCTAATTTATAGTTTTCAAGGTTTTCCATCATGGACGAACTCTTAAGTCTGATAAACCAGCCATTAATACCCTGGCTGATTGCCATCATTATTATCTGTTTGGCTTTGTTGTTGTGGTTAAGTTTTTCTTTTGCTTTAGTGCGGGTCAGCCGCCAAGTCAAAGCGGTTCAAGCTATTTTTAATGGACAAAACCCTCAAAGCTTTGCTGAGCACTATGCCGAGTTTGATGAACAATTGCAAAATCAAGCTTTTATTGCCCAACATTGGAAAGCCTTTAGTCAAACTTTGCTGCCTCCCCGTCAAGCGGGAGTGCCCGTCTATTACACTCAACGTCCCCAAGAGTATTTCAGCGCCGCCACTTTATTAGGTAGTTCTATTAATTTACGTTTGTATCAAGCCGTGCCTAACATGTTGGTGGGCATCGGTATTTGGTTCACTTTTCTAGGCTTGGTGGCGGCGCTGTGGTTTGCTAGTCAAGGGGTATCCGCCGCTGACATTAATCAAGCCCAACAATCTTTGCGTGATTTGCTACATGCGGCTACGTTTAAGTTTGTCACTTCTATTGCGGGTCTTTTAGCTTCGATTCTGTTTTCTTGGGCAGAGAAATCTCGCCTGCATCGGTTGATGAAACAGTTCGATAGCCTTCATCAGCAAATGGAACATTGCTTATTGTTGCGCACACCCGCTCATTTACAAGCCTTGCAATTGCAAGAAAGCCAAAAACAAACTCAACAATTAAACCAATTCCATACGCAATTAGGACAAGCATTAGGAGAAACAGTAGGTGAGCACTTACAACAAGCGGTGCAGCCTTTAGCCCAAGCCATTGATGGCTTAGGCGATAAAATCAGCCGTTTGAATCAGGATGCTTTAACCGAGCTGCTTGAACGCTTTGGTCAACAAGTACAAGGGGCGGCGGGCAGTGAACTTAAACAACTGGCTGACACCTTAAAACATCTGGTGTTTACATTAAATGAATTCAAACAAGGTTTTGAGCAAGCGGGTTCAGGGATGGGCGATCATATGCACAGTGCGGCGAAGGCATTAAATACCGTACAAGGTAATTTTGATCAACTCAGCAATGATTTAATGCAGCGTTTAGTGAAAACTACGGAAGATTTACATCTCACTTCACAAAACCTACATGCCGCAGGCGCACCCTTAGCAGAAACCGCTCACCGTTTTCAAATCAGCTTAGAACATTTAAACAAATTAACCCAGGTGTTGCAAAACACGGGAGAAACGCTGGCGCAAAGCCAACAAGAAGCCGCTAACAATTTACGCCACACAGAACAACAAGTACAACAGGTGTGGAACAATTATCAACAACGCTTTGAACATGTCGATAAAGATTTAGGCTTGGTGTTTAAGGAATTATCGCAAGGTTTAGATCATTATCGCCAACAAGTTGAGCAGTTTACTCAGCGTTTAGATAATAGTTTGAATCAATCGGTGAAAGCGTTGAATGGAGTCATTGAAGAACTGGTGGAAGCATTAGAAGAGCTACAACATCAAGCCCGTAAAAAACCTGTAGAACCTACGCAATAAGCAACCTTACACAAAGATTTTGACAGACAGCTACTTTTGCTCAAAATCCTTTGCGTAAGCTCACTAACTTATTTTTCCAAATATTGTAATTTATCCGCTTTGCCATCCCATTGCTCAGCATCGTCAGGCGCACTTTTTCTCTCTGTTAATACTGGCCAAGCCTGTGCGAGTTCTTCATTTAAGGCAATGAAATGCGTCATATTTTCAGGCAGTTCATCAACCGGATAAATAGCATTGGCTGGACATTCAGGCACGCATAAAGTGCAATCAATACATTCTTCTGGATCAATGACTAAAAAATTAGGCCCTTCATGAAAACAATCAACCGGGCATACTTCAACACAATCCGTATATTTACAACGAATACAATTATCAGTGACAACATAAGCCATTAGGTCTTTCTCCGAAAATAGTGAACCACTTATACACCGCAGACTTTATGCGCATCAAAAGCCCACAAGCACTGCGTCACAGCATTAAAAAACACGCGCTATCTTGGCGTAAATGCCCATCCAAAACAAGTCACTCTGTTGCATCATTGACTTTATGCACGCAACCTCACTTTATCCGATTTTTGACAACCCATGCCTCATTTCGCAAGCCGCTTTGTGTTGTTTTATGGTTCACAAAATGCATCTTAAAATGTAAGATAGCTTGCAAAATATAAGACAAAAATGCTTCAGGTATTAACATTAGACTTAAGGCTTCAAACTGCTTATGAACAGCGCATTACCCAATTTGGTGTTTAGAACCACTTTACTCAGCTTCGTCATGCTCATCGCTTTATCGCTGTGTATGTGGTTAATCGCGTATTACACACCAGAAGCGCAACATGTGCAGACGGGTTTAATCAATGCGGCACAAGCTAAGGCCGTGATGCCTTCAGTCTCATCCTCCACGCAGTCCCCCGCCTCAAACCATCCAACCGCTCACGAAATAGATGCTCTTGCCATCCCATCGGCTGAAACAACTTTACAAGATGTGACAGAAGCCGCGTCGCCTATACAACGCATCGTGTTACGCTTTGAACACCAAAACCAATACTTAAGCCACGCCGAAAGTGAACACATACAGAACCTACTAAAACATGCGGGCATTGAACATCATGCACAGGTCAAAATTACCGCAGGAGCAATTAGCTCTGATCAACATTTGAATCAAGAGCAGGCTTTAAGATTACGCACCCAAGCCATTGCTCGATTAGTGTTTATGCATACACAACAGGTTGAAATCATTCTGCATAATGCCGTTGATAAAACGCAGACCGAAGTGGGTTTGGTGACGCTAGAATTTAACTCATCCAGCACAGCCAACAACGGCAGTTAAACCTTTCTTTATACCTCATCGCGTTTATGCCCTTCCATTGCGTTTCTTTTTAAGCCTGGGCATCGCTAAGGCTGAGCCGCTCCCGATTGACAGCCTTTAAAGTGAATAGCAGTGAGGGGCTACCACTGGTGATACGCAGCCGCCCATTCTTCTTCGACCACATCACGTAAATTGTCGCCGTCTTCGCGCAGCAAAGTCTGGCTCAACCAGAGGTTTAAACGCTGGCTGTCGCTGAGTTCTGGATCATTTTCATCCCATTGAAAATGCGGAGGTTCGCCGCGCTCTTCGGTGACGAACAGAGGATTCAATTCAGGATAACGCTGCTTTTCTTGTCCCCAATCCACTGCTTCACCACAACGACTGCGGGCGCGTAAATGATGAAAACGCACCACGCCGTCGCCTTCATACGCTGTGCCCCGCTCGTCAAAAAACGCCGCCGCCGCTTTCCAATCATCTTGTCCGCGCAATAAAGCGGTTTCGATCAGCTTATCGCTGCTGTCGGGCAAGTTTTGCAAGGCTTTTTCTGCACGGCGAGGCTCGCGGCGTTGTCGCCACAAGGTCGCTTGGCCTAAATATTCAGCATCATCAAACGCCACACCCGTGATGTCAGCTAAATCTGCCAACGTGCCTGTAGGAATATTATCTGTGGGCGGTGGAGGGGTTTTGGGATGTACAGGCTTGCCGCTCAAAGCGCCTTGCAAACGTCGGCGAATGGATGCATTTACTCTGTCTTCATCCTTCGTTTCTGCTATCGACTCAGCCCACTCCAAAGCCTCTTGCGCTTCTTCCAAATGTTCCACATCAATCAGCGTATCGGCAAGTCCTCCTGCTACCACGGCATTCTTGGGAAACACATCACGGGTGTCTTTATACACTGCCACGGCTTGCTCGCCCTGTCCGCTGAGGCGCAGGGTATTGGCTAAATCCGTGCGGCAAACAGGATTATCGGGAAACAGGCGGATGGCTTCGCGGTACACTGCTTCCCCCTGCTCTAATTCGCCGTGCATGGCTAAGGCAGAGCCTAATTGAGAGTGACGATGGACATCATGAGGAAAACGTCGCCGTGCGTGCCATAACACGGCTTGCGCTCGCTCCCAATCGCCTTCTGCTTCTAGCGCACGCGCCAGAAGTGACCATATGTAATGATTGTTGGGTTCCCAGCAGGCGGCTTCGTGTGCCAGTTGACGCGCCCAGCTTGGATCTTTTTTCAGTAGGGCATTGCCAATCACACCAAATGCACGGGTCAAGTAGTAACTATCGCCTGTATCCCAAGCATAATTTCGGTGTTTATCCAGAAAAGCCTGTAACTCCAAACGCACCCGTTCCAGCGGTAATTCTCGCAAGCGGCGCACCAGCGCTTTTGTTTCTTCCGGCATTGGGGTCGCTGATTTACTGTGATGATTTCCGTTTGCCTGCAAAGCCCCCGGATACCGCTGATCCAACCAATTCCTCACTGCTCGACTCGGCGAGCGAGAAGTTAAAATGGCTTCTCGAAAACGCCGACTCCAGGTCTGCGGGCTTTGTGGATACATCGCCGCCAGCATGTCTAACTGGCGTAGCCATAATTTGCCACCTTGTTTTTGATCACCACGCCGTGCCAAGCCTTCGCCATAATCCAGCACACCGCGTAGCAAGCTTTTCGGCACGCCATGTTCTACCGTACCGTTGTCATCCGCTGGCATTAGCCGCAATCCGATCAAACCAATCGGTGCATGGTGTGCCTGCGTCGCGCCGCTAAACCGCGCCAAACTCAGCCACAGCGGTTGTAATTTTCGATTAGGTTGTTGTCCGACCAAGGTGGTGAGCAATTCAGCTTCGGGGTCTAGGCTGGTGCCGAAGTAATAAGCTCGGCACAAGCGCCGTAATGAACCTTGATGAGCGGCACACCATTGCCAAGCCTGCGGCAATTCTAAACGGGCAATGGCGTAAAAGGCTTGGAGTAGGGCATCAGCCACATTTTGATTGCCGAGTGCTTGAAGCCGTTGGGTCTTCGTCGTGTCTAAATAGTTTTGCAACCAGTCTTGTAGGGCTTGGTCAAGACGCTGATATTGGCTGTCATCGGTCAATATTTGCCAGAGAATCTCAGCGGGTTCAGCTCGTTGATAAGGCCCCATATTGACTCGACCGCACAATAATTTATCCACCGCGATCACGGGTTCTTCGGCAAAGCGGTCTAACCAGCGTTGCACCGCAGGGCTGTTGTGGGTTTTAGAATGCATAATCGTCACGTCCTGATTCCAGTTGTAACCAAGGCAAGTGAAAACTTCGCGCTTGTTCTAATGATGCGCTCACGGGTTTTACAATGTGGCCGATACGATATAAATGCTCAGGAGAATAATCCAAACGCGGATGCAGCAATTCACAACCGAATTGATAGTCGTTGGGGGAAACCACAGGGGCTAAATTAACCGTGGCTCCCAAACAGGGATCAGGACAGGCGGTGGGATCAGGGATGGGACTGGGATGAAAAAAAGGACTCATATCACTATCCAGCACCGTCGGAACAGCGGGCGCACCATTATTGGGATGAGCAACGTACAGTTCTCCCACCTTGTAGCGGGTGAGGAGGATATTGACGGGTTTTCCTGGTTGTGGAGAAAAATGCCCCAGCCCTAAGCGGTC
This sequence comes from Thiotrichales bacterium, assembly GCA_016744475.1. Taxonomy (GTDB): domain Bacteria; phylum Pseudomonadota; class Gammaproteobacteria; order Beggiatoales; family Beggiatoaceae; genus BB31. The sequence continues at coordinate 14,827 of JADGEH010000030.1, forward strand.
ACGCAGTTGATCCGCCCAATCCGCCGCGCCGCTGGTCAAAATATCTTCGACTTCCATATAAGTGGTCGCAAACATCGGACGTTTATCGCGGCTTTGATTCCAGGTGTTGCAGAAATCTTCCAACAGATGAGCGGCGTTAGGGTCGCCTTGTTGATATTGCTGTAGATAACCCGCTAATTCTGCGATGGAGATACGCGCCTGTTTGCAAGGACGCGCCAGATTTTCAACGCGGATTAAATCAATATTTTTCGACACGCTGTTAAGGCGGTTCGCGCTGTTTTCTGGGCGAAAGGTGCGAGGACTGTCTGCGGAGCCTAAAGGCAAATTGACTTCCGCACGCGCATAACGCTTGTTATGCCGAAAGTTCCAATCATCCAAATCATCCACCGGATCAGGGCCAATATGCTGTTCATACAATTGCACGCTGCTGGGCGAGGCACGCTCTTCTAAATAAAAATTTTGTGCATAAGCGCGATGTTCTTCATCAAAGGCGTGCAGGTGGTCGTGGATAAAAGTATTCAGTGCGGGGAGTTTAGATAATGTCATGATGAGTATCGTATTTGTTGAGCTACGGCGTGGAAGTATGGCAATGATTTTTCAAGGCTTTAACTGCGAAGCATGATAGCATTTTTTCTGCTGTGTGAGGTTTGGAGATGCGCTGTTCTGACTCAACCCGCAAATGCGTCCTAAGCTGTGTTATAAACAGCTTTATAGGGATAATAAATCAGTGATATGTCAGGTCTAGTCGATTTCAAACACCTATAGGGACAATATTTCAGTTGTACTGGAGCATCGTGGTTAAGACCTGACAGGTTTTGGAAACCTGTCAGGTCTGTCGTACAACTGACTTATGTTCTCTATATCCGTTCTTAACGATGATGATCCAGTGCCACGGAAAGATTATCCTTGTATCAGTACTGACCGCAACGCGGTCAAGATGGCATTCCCATGCGGCGCATCACTGCCATTAAGTTAAGAGCCTATACGAAAACGGGATAATCGGCTGCAAACCCGCCCTTTGGGTCAGGTTTTCCGCTTTTTTTCGTTAAATAACTCGTTATTCGCCTTAAAAAACCGAAAAACCTGCCTCAAAATGGCGAATTTTCGCTGCGATTCCCCATCTTCGTATAGGCTCTAAGCCAAGTAGCATTGCAAGCCATTGATTTTATTCCCCCTCCTCGCAGGAGGGGGCGAGGGGGTGGTGATGGAGAGCTTCTTTCCTTCGATTTTTTGTCAAGGAATGAATGCCTTTGCTCACCACCCCTCAACCCCCTCCTTCAAGGAGGGGAGGCTGACACGTTGAATTCAAAGCCTTTTTTCTTAACTTAATGGCAGTGATGCGGCGCATGGGAACGAGTGAAACACCGTTTAGAAACGCTGGCATTCTTTGCGTCTCTAGCGCCGTTTGCGTTGCCTTTCAAAGCGGATGAGTCGTATCACTGAGATCATTTCGCTATAAGGATGCCGCCCCGTTGGGGCTAAAAATCCTTCACTGATGGATTCCCACGCAGAGCGCATAGGAACGAGACAACGAGACAAATAGCCCTTCTCGGCTATGCCTTCAAAATTAGGAGTACCAGTTTGCACCCTTTGTTTTTGCGGGGCACTTCGCCCACTTTGCGTTTAGGTCTTTTAAGCGTGTTGTCGGTGGCGCTCATGTTTGCGGACGCTCGCATGAATTATTTGGATAACTTGCGCCATTATTTTTATGCCAGCGTGTCGCCGTTGTATTACGCGGTCGGGGTGCCGATCCAAAGTGCGCAAACATTGGCTCAAAGTTTTTCTCAACGCCGTTTGTTGCTGATGGAAAACCAGCATTTGCGTGATCAAAATTTACGCTTGCAAGTGCAACATCAACGTTTGTCTGATCTGCAAGATGAAAATAAGCGTCTGCGTCATTTGTTGGGGGCTGCGCCTAAATTTGTGGAGAAAATGCTGATTGCTGAAGTGATGGCGGTCGATCTTGATCCCTTTTCACGCAAAATGGTGATTAATCGAGGGGACAGCGATGATGTGCGTTTGGGGCTTCCGGTGTTTGATGCGCAAGGCGTGATGGGGCAAGTGATGGAATTGGGTAGCCTCACGAGCATGGTGATGTTGATTACTGATCCGGATCACACGTTGCCGGTGCAAATTGCTCGCACGGGTTTGCATACGCTGGCGGCGGGCACGGGGGTGGAAGATGTTTTAGAGCTGTTGTATTTGCCGAATACCGCAGAAATTCGTATTGGCGATGAGATTGTCACGTCCGGTTTGGGCGAGCGTTTTCCGCGTGGTTATCCGGTGGGCGTGATTACCACGTTTCATTCGACCATTGGGAAGTCTTACGCGGAAGCTAAAGCCCGCCCTAGTGCCTTATTAGATCGTAATCGTGATGTGTTATTAATCTGGCCGCCTCGCTCATCTCCCACTGAAGCATCTATCCCTTCTGACACCCCGCAATAAAAGGCTTGCATCTCGCGTGCTGGCTTTTAAACTGATGAAATATTTTGTCACTTTGGAGAATCAAATGCCGCCCGTCATCACCCATTATCGAGGTTCTTTTTTATCTATTCTGTGCTGTCTGCCGTTGCTCTGCGAGGCTGAGATTGTCACCGATGGTTCTTTAGGCGACTCATACCGTTTATCCGGTGCTGATATGTTGATTAGTGCGGATATGGGGCGGCAAGTCGGGGCTAATTTATTTCATTCTTTTCAAAGCTTTAATGTGAACACGGGTGAATCAGCGACGTTTTCAGGGGGCGCTGAGTTGCAGAATGTGATTGCCCGTGTGACGGGACAAAGGCCTTCAACGGTGAATGGCGTGTTACGCAATAGCATTGCGGGGGCGAATACTTATCTGCTCAATCCGGCGGGAGTGATTCTGGGCGCGGGTGCTGAGCTTGAAATGTCGGGGGGCTTTCATGCGTCTACCGCTAATAGCCTGGTGTTTGCGGATCAAAGTCTATTTTATGCCGCTGTGGAGCAGTCCAGCCAATTTAGCAGTGCGCCGCCGAGTGCCTTTGGTGTGCTTGAATCGGGCACGATGGTGTTGCGTGATGGTGCGATATTGTCGGCACCTAGCCTGGAGTTACAAGCGCAAACCGTGGAGATGGCTCAGAGCACTTTGACGGTGCCACCAGGCGGCGAGCTGTATGTGCATGGCGATAATATTACGTTGCACAGCGAAGCGCGGTTACGCAGCTTGACCGATAACGCGCAAGCAGGTGCCGCCATTCGTTTGGAGGCTCAGCAGCAATTGCAGATAGTCGGACACAATGATAATGATGCCGCGCCGGATACTTTATTGTCGCGCAGCACAGGCACGGGAGCCGCTGGCAGCATCAACCTGCATGGAGCTGAGGTGCGCATTGAAAACACCAGTATTACGGCACAAACCCAAGCGGAAGGACGGGGAGCCGATCTTAATATCACAGCCGATAAGCGCGTGACATTGGACAATAGCTTTGTGTTTATTAACAGCGAAGGGTTTATGGCTGAAGCCGGACACGGCGGCGATGTGGTGATTCGTGCGCCGAATATCGAATTGCGCAATAACAGTATTTTGAATGCAGGTGTGATGGGCAGTAGCGATGGCGGCAATGTGATGTTAGAAGCGCAAGAGGATATTCTGCTGGGCGAAAATAGTCATATTTATGCGGATACTTTTTTAGGCACGGGCAATGGCGGGTTGGTGTCAATAAAGGGGCATCATATCAGCTTATTAGACGGTGCTTTTATTGATACCACGACGAAAAATATAGGCGCTGCTGGCAATGTGACGGTGCGTGCCAGCGGTACTTTGACCATCGGAGGCGATAATATTGGCGATGACACGGTCGCTTTGGGACGTGCGAGTAGCATTTCTTCCGGTACTTTTCCTTTGATCTCTAATACCACTGAAAATTTAAGCGGCTTAGGCGCGGGGGGCACATTAGACATCCAAGCTGAAAATCTTATCTTGGAAGATGGCGGCTATTTGTATAACAGTAGCCTCACGATTTTTGAAGGCGGTAGCAGTGCGGCAGCGGGCAATATTGTGCTGAACGTGGCGGACACCGCTCGCTTTTCCGGTGTCAATCCTTACGGAGAAACGATAGGCGGCTTTGGTTCTGGGATTTATTTGCGCAGTCGCGGACAGGGCGCGGGTGCGGGCGGTCATTTACAACTCAATACGGGGCGTTTAATTCTGGAAAATGGTGGCACCATTATTAGTAGTACCGCCTCACAAAATGACGGTGGCAATCTCAATATACAAGTGACAGAACAACTAGAGATCAGCGGTGATGCTTCACAGATTGAATTGCACGCTCTTGGGGACGCTCAATTAGAATACATTGCTATATTTTCTCCTGAACAAGTGAATGAATCAGTCAGTGGTATTTATTCTCGTGCTGAAGTGCAATACCCCTCGATAGGCGCGAATGGAGACACCTTAGTGGGTTCTGGTGGCACCATTGAGATTCAAGCTGACACAGTGCATTTAAGCCAGGGTACGATGATTTCCACTTCTAGCACAGGATTAGGTAAAGCAGGCAACCTACAACTGAGTGCGCGTCAACTCATCTTGGATTCAGGGGCTTCTATCAGCTCTGATAGCACTTTAATCAATACCTTTACTTTTGATGATGCAGTCCAACGCGATACGCAGTTGTTATTACTCGGCGGTACTTTGGTCGTTGAAGATGTGGGGAGTGGACGCTCTGCTTATTATGTACAGACCGGGCAACAAATGCAGCGCGTGCATTATGTCAACAGCGTAGAGGATGTTGCTGCATTAGATGGGCTGTCGCAAAACATTGATTTACGGGGCGGCGACGTGGTGAATATTGAAAGCACTGGAGAGCGCTATCTCTATTCCGCCACCCGCTCAGAACACTTTGAATGGGTGCGCCTCAATACGCACACCGACATCACCTTGCCCAATTTAGACGCGGTGCAAACAGCGAATGGCTGGTTTAACGGGGCAGAAGGAGAAGCCCCCATCTATCCACACGGCACCATGCTTCAAGTCCTGGACGCAGGCGATGGCAAATCCGTGACCTTTGTCTATGCGCATACTCCTGATGGCACCAACACCAGCTACACCTTTGGCGATGCCTTACGGGTACGGCATTTCAATATTACGGATGTCAACGAATTAGACACGCTCAATCAAGAAGTCAGTTTAATCAATGGGGCGACAGCCCGTTTGCAAAACCCTCAAGACAACACGGTATCGCGGTTTCTGTATCAAAATGGCGCTTGGTTAGAATTACAAACCCCACGCTCAGTGGCTGATGTCTCCACCTTAAATGCGCTGGGCTGGGCACGTCCTGGCTATGTGAGCGAACAAAATGGCATCACTTATGTGTCTTCAGGACAGGATTGGCTGCTGAATCAAAACGCTTATCGCGTAGCTGACCTGCCACAACGCAACGCCTTGCCAGCCCAAGAAGGCGATATAGTCAGCGTGGCGGACATGGGCAATGGGCAACACGATAGCTTTTTTTATCATGATGGCGAGTGGCAACAACGCACATACGGAGGCAATGCGGGGACGATTGTCTTAAATATTCAAGAAGATATGAGCCTAAGCCAAGATAGCCGTATCACCACAGCCTCTTTAAGCTCTGGCGGTGGCAGTCTCAAACTCAATACGCAAGACCTGTTAAATATACGTGACAGCCAAATCACTTCCAGCGTGCGCGAAGGCGCGGGTAACGGGGGAGATTTAGAGATTAATGCGGAATTTATTGTGCAGAAAAACGCACCGATTATTGCTCGTGCTGTCGAAGGCAACGGCGGTAATATTCAAATTAATAGCAAAGGGATTTTCAAATTCATTCCCTCCACTTCTAGCCCGATTGATGCCTCTTCTCAATTTGGAGTGTCTGGCAAAGTTGAACTCCTAACGCCCGATGAGCAAATCAGCGGCAGTAGCTTTATTGTGCAAGGCGGGTTTCTCAACGGCGCAGGTCTAGCGCTCAATCAATGTGAAGCGATACAAGATGTGGAAGAGTTGAATGTATTGAAAGTGGATATGCAGCATCCTGGTATGCATAAAGCCCCTGAGAGCTTTCAAGAATAGACAGACTTTGGTTTAAATCTTCAAGTAAAAAAATAAGCATGAGGGGGCGCATTTCTAAAATGCGCCCCCTCATGCTTTTCAGGTTTTGATGTTTCCAAATGATGTGTTAACTCGTTCCCATGTACCACATCACTGACATTAAGTTAAGCATTTTTAGCCCCAACGGGGCGTGATTGATACAGCCCAGGGCATCGCCCTGGGTGATGGATAGAGCGAATATCTAGCCCTGAAAGGGCGACATAAAACGATATGTCGCCCTTTCAGGGCTTAATTTTTTCTCTCATATTCCAGGGGCGTTGCCCCTGGCTATATAGATGTCGCCCCTTTGGGGCTTCACTTAATGGCAGTGATGTGCCGCATGGGAATGCCGCCTTGACCGCGTTGCGGTCAGTACCGACACAGGGATAATATTTCAGTGGCACTGGATCATCATCATACCCATTTTTATGGTTGCGTCTGCGCTTCTGCCTTCCGCGCTTCAGCTTCTTTCTTAGCTTTCTCAGCCGCTTGGCGAAATAAGTCTGGCAAATTAATAGTTTCGCCTTTTTCATTTTGCGCCGTGATGGGATGAGCCATCGCCGCTTGCGGATTTTGTAACTGCTGTTGTTTTGCACGTTCAGCCGCTTGTTTAAGCATCGTAGCAAAATCAGCTTGGGTTATTGGCGCAGCAGTTTCAGTCGCAGGCGGGATAGAAATAGAAGGCATATTTTCAATGCTCGCAGGACTACTTTCTACACTTGGAACTTCTACCTTCTCGCTGGTGTCAGTGTCCGCGTCATCGACGGATTCTTCCACTGCTTCTTTCAACTTAAACAACTCTTCTTTTTTAGGTAACAGGTTTTTGTATTTATACTCAGGTATCAAATACACCCACTGAGAGACCTTCTGATTAAAGTCCTCCACTTCTTTAGCGATACGCATATCATGTTGTTCAGTAGTTTCTTCCAGTTTAGGCGGGTCTCCCGCTTTATTTTCATCCGCTTCAGCCGGGGCTTTAATAGGTTCTGCGTTATCAGATTTAGCCACCGCTTGTAAGGACAAATAATGTTTACCGTCTTTTGCCATCACTTTAGCGGTGACTTCCAGACCATCAAAGCTGTTAAACACCACCTGAGCCGCGCTGTCATCAAATTCAAAACCTTCAAGAGGGACGACATCATCTAAATTCAAACCATCTAAACTGCTGGCTATATTTTGCAGTTTATAGGCTTCACTAACTTCAGCATTTTCGGGTAAATCGCTCAGGGTATAAGCCGTATCACTCTCTGTTTGTTTAGAAATAGTAATGGCATCCATATCTATGCGAGTAATGCTCACCGCACGAATGCGTTTCGCATCAATATCGCTAATGGTTTTATCTAACCATTCATTCGATGTTTTACTAAAGTAATTTAAGGTGCCCATCACCAACCAGGTTTGATCTTCTGCTGGTTTGCGTAGATAAATTTCAGTCCGGGTGTTATCACTTTTAGCCACTTTGGTTTTACCTAATAGCGCGCTTGCCACGGTATTTCCCGCTTGTTTTAATTCAATCAAGCTAGATTTAGCATCGCTGGTAGTGACATTCATTAATTCTAAACGTGGATGTAAAGCGGGATTGGCAGTTTTTTTCTCCAATAATACAAAGCTCGCCATACCATTTAACACCTTACTGACTTTATCCATAGCAACCGGATAATGATGGCTAGAAGTGAGTCCCCAGGTGTCATCCTTTTTTTCTACCGTGAAATCATCTGTTGCAGTTTGAATATGAATAGAATCCACATCCTTTAACTGATCTAATAATTCAGGGAAAAAAGCCTGTCCTGCTAAGTGGTCTTCAGGTGCATGAGTAGTGCTACTAAATTGTGCTGCAATCATCACCACAATCAAAGTGACGATGGCTAGAATAGCAATGTTTTTCGTGTTCATTAAATGAAATCTCCTTATCTTAAGCGGTAATAGACGGCCTACCCGATGGATAGGCTGTCTTAAACGTGAGAATTAACATTAAGCTGCGGCTAATAACTTACGCCGACGATTGCGATAATAACCCAGACCTACACCAGCTATACCGACTAACAGCGGAATTAAAGCAATATTGATGAATTTCACCCGTGCTTCTAGGCGTTCAATATCTTTTTGTAATTCATGCTGTACACCGCGCAGTTCTTTACGAATTTTGACTTTTTCTTCACGAAAACGAGTGATTTCTTTTTGCTGTTCAGCATTCAAAATCAATGCATTGCTACCAGGTTTCTGATTTTGAAAATCACGCAATTTTTGCTCAGTATTTTTCAAGCGATCCAGTAATTGCTTTTCTTTCTCACGAAATTTCATTTCTGCTGCTTGGCGAATACTATCCACTTTGGTAAAAGGCCGTGTAAAAGTGCCGCGATTACGTACACTGATCAAATCATTGCTGCCGGTTAAATTATCCAAAGCATTGGTGATGAGTTTATCATTTGCGGCTTGAGGTAGTGCAATGCGATTGCCGAGGAAGTTTTGTACTCGCACCCAGAATTTATCCTCTAGCAAATCAGTATCTGCAATAAGAATGACATTAATATCTTCTTTAGATTCTTTCAGACCTTCAGTGGTGTCCGTTGCTGCATCATCATCTTCCGCTTTAGGTTTGCCATCAGGAAAAGCGGTTTTGACTTTACCACTGACACGACCAGCAACCACATAGCTTTGCTCAGGACGGAAATCACGCACCATTTCTTCTGGATTAGAAAACATGCCTAATTTTTGGGTATCAATCAGCATGGCTTGATCGCTACTGGATAATAAAGGCGATAAAGTGGTTTCAGCACCCTCTTTACTTTTTAAAGAACCCGCAGTAGCTAAAGCAATGGTGTCTAATTTACCCGTAATAATGTCTTCGGCATTAAAGTTTTCTTCGCTCAAATCAATCCAGACTGGATAATTAACCACCACGCTGCGCGAACCTTTTTGCATTTGCACTTGTTTAGACACGGTTAAATCACCGACGACTTTATTGCTTTCGAGTTCTACGCCCCAAGCATCCATGAGTTTGCTGAGATCAGAATTGCGCGGTGCATTCATGCTGGCTAGAGGATTTTTCGGATCACGCGGTGGCTCATCGGTTTCTGCATAAGGATCAACAAAGGCCAGTAAACGTCCACCATTTAATACAAATTGGTCAATTGCATACAGGGTCGCATCGCTTAAACCTTTAGGATGAACTAACATCAACACTTCAACATCATCAGGAATGTCAGTAATAGTGGTTTCAAGGGTACGCACTTCAAACAATTGTTGAATTTGTTCCACAATCATCCAGGGTTCAGCACCGCCTTGTTGCATAAAAGGCATCGCACCTGCGGGGGCATCACCTTGAATCGGCAATGTGCTCATAAGTCCCACTACTTTTTGTTTTGGATTATCCAGTTTATAAATTAACTGAGTAATATCATATTCCAAAAATTCTTCACGACTAGGGTTAAAGAAATCAATGATTTCTTCACCATCGGTAGAATTAGTACCGACTAAGCCAAAATAAAAGGTGGTGTTATTGGTATCAATCGGCACCCCTTTTAAGCCATAACTCACGGCTTTGTCTTCAGCTTCAGAGAAAGGTTCGGGTTCGATGATGTGTAAATCGAGTTTACCGTTAGAAGCGCGAGAATATTCTTCTAACAATTCACGGACACGCACGGTGTAACTGCTCAATCCACCGAGTTGTGCGACCAGTTTCTCTGATAAATAAAAGCGCAAAGACACGGGTTCTACGAGGTTAGCAACAATATTTTTGCTGCCTTGGGATAGGGTATACAGTCCATTGTCGGTTAAATCGATACGGGCTGATTTGAATAGACCATTGCTGATCATATTAATGGCAAAAAACAGCACAATCCCCAATATGAGTCCGGTGCTGGTCATTAAGAGTTTCTGATTCATTGAATTCTCCGTAAATATTAAGAGGTCGGGTCAATAAAAAATGCGTTAGATAACTGAACGCATGGATTATTTAATCGGCTTTTTTCATTTCTATGGTAATGATGTTCGCAAACAGCCAAATACCCATCAGAGAGATAAAATAAATAAGGTCTCGTAAATCAATCACGCCTTTGGTGAGAGAATCAAAATGGGTGAGAAAGCTGAAAGAACTAATGAGACTGATCAAAAATTGTGGTGCCCAGCCAGTAAAGAAATCTAACACTAAAGGCAAGCCGCTGAGAATAAAGAGCAAGCAGACCACAACACTGATAATAAAGGCGACCACTTGGTTTTTAGTTAAAGCTGAAATGCTAGAACCAATGGCTAGAAAAGCCCCAGCCATGAGCATACTGCCGATATAACCACCAAAAATCACCGAATTGTCTGGAGAACCTAGATAATTCACTGTAATCCATAAAGGAAAGGTGAGCAGTAAAGCAATGCCTGTAAACACCCATGCTGCGAGGAATTTACCCAGCACAGCTTCGGCGACGGTGACAGGTAAGGTCAATAGCAGTTCAATACTGCCGCTTTTACGTTCTTCCGCCCACAAACGCATGGATAGCGCAGGGATTAAGAACAAATACAGCCAAGGGTGAAAATTAAAAAAGGGTTGTAAGTCCGCTTGACCACGACCAAAGAAATTACCTAAATAAAAGGTAAATACGCCACTTAAAAATAAGAAAATAACAATAAACACATAAGCAATAGGCGTGTTGAAATAGCTTTGCAATTCACGCTTAAACAGCACTCCAATATTGTCTAACATGTCTTTGTCTATGATTTTATCCATCAAAAATCTCCTCTTGTTTCCACATCAATGTGGAAGTGAAAGCCTAACAACACACTCATGTTCTTTCGTAAGCCAAGCTTTAAACGGTCAATTGCCGGAACACTTCATCTAAGCGTCCACGTTCAACATGCATTTCTGTCACAGGCCATTGTTGCTCTCGTGCTAAGGTGCTGATGTCGGCAATAATGGATTGGCCTTGATTGGGATACACTTGATAGCTCAAATGATCCTCCGCTTCTTGTAAGGCTTCGAGCTTACGCACGCCTTTCACCGCCAATAACGATTTGCGCACGCTGGCTGCTTCGCCACCGCTTAAACTCAAGGTCACGGCTTGATGATTGGGGGCTTTGGCTTCTAGTTCGTTGGGCGATCCATCGGCAATGAGTTTGCCATTGGCAATGATAATGGCTCGGCTGCACACTGCATCGACTTCTTCCAAAATATGCGTGGATAAAATGATGACTTTTTCTTTCGCCATCTCGCCGATCAAGCTGCGGACTTCGTGTTTTTGATTGGGATCAAGGCCGTCGGTAGGTTCATCTAATACCAATACTTTGGGGTCGTGCAAAATAGCTTGAGCCAGACCTACGCGGCGTTTGAAGCCTTTAGATAGCGTATCTATAGGTTGGTGTAAGACACCAGAAAGGTTCACTTTTTCAATCGTTTCCTGCACTCGTCGGGTTTTTTCTGCGCCTTTGAAACCACGTACTTCAGCGATAAAATCCAGAAAATCCCACGCTGTCATATCGGGATAAGCAGGCGCGCCTTCGGGTAAATAACCGATATTGCGTTTGGCAGCCAGCGGTTGTTTCATGATGTCAAAACCATCCACCGTTGCCGTCCCTGCGGTGGGCGTTAAAAAGCCCGTAATCATTTTCATAGTGGTAGATTTTCCCGCGCCGTTAGGCCCTAAGAAACCCAGCACCTCACCCTGCTCCACCTTAAAAGAAATATTATCCACGGCGGTAAAAGGGCCGAACTGCTTACATAATTGCTGTATCTCGACCGTAGTGCTCATGATATTGCTCTTTATCAGAATCAGTTGAATATTATGCAAAGGTTGAAAACCTTTGCGTCTATGTGGTTGATATATCCATATCGACGTATAAAAGCGACGATTGAAAGCCTTTTCATTAAACTCACTTTTTAGAATAAAAGTGTATTAAAACTAATAGACTTGTCCGGGTTTAAAACACCATCGTCTAATGGATGCGGTTTTGGTAGACCTGTTATGTGAATAAGCATCATGGCGAAAAGAAGTGATGAAGGGAATAGTGATTCTATTCAACGGAAAAGAACGAAAAAACAAAACCTTCATCTACTTTTTGCAGTCGATGCATACTCGCGCAACACATCTAATGCTAGGATTCATTCATTGACCTGACGCAAAAACTGACATAGCGTGGAAAAAAACGAGGTTTTTATCCACTTCACGTTGTGTGCGTCAGGTGAGTCATGAATAGACGGGTGGCAAGGGTTAGGCATCGTAGCGAAAAGGCGTGGTTTTTCGGTTTTTTGAGGCGAATAGTCATTCTATTCGTTGAAAAAAAGCAGACAATCAGTCCAAAATCCACGCTTTTGCAACCGATGAAGACCTCTTGCCATCAGTCTCATCACCCTAGATAAACGCGCCCGCCAAGTGTGGGGTTTTCCATACCTTTTTCAAGACTAGACATCATGACAAAACAGTTATAATGCAGCACCTGCGACACACTCAAAAGACAACGCTGGTGATGCAGATGCAGCATCTTCGTATAAACTCTTAAACGGTTTATACCTTCACTCATGAATATTTATCCTACTCATCACTTAAGATGAGTTCATCTTTAACTTGTACACGACCTTATAAGGCACATCATGAACGACGATTTTCCCCGCATTAAGCGACTGCCACCCTATGTATTCAGCATTGTTAAAGACTTAACCATGCAGGCGCGAGCGTGTGGCGAAGACATCATAGACTTTGGCATGGGCAACCCTGACCAACCCACACCACAACATATCGTAGACAAATTAGTCGATGCCGCGCAGCGCAAAAACACGCATCGCTACTCCATGTCCAAAGGCATTCCGCGCCTGCGTCGAGCGATGGTGAACTGGTATCAGGAACGTTTTGGGGTCGAGATTGATGAAAATTCTGAAGCCATTGTCACTATCGGTTCCAAAGAAGGCTTATCGCATTTAATGATGGCCACCTTAGGGCCCGGCGACATCGTATTAGTGCCCAATCCCGCCTATCCGATTCACCCTTACGGCGTGATTATCGCGGGAGCCGATGTGCATCATGTGCCGTTGATTCCGGGCGTGGATTTCTTTGAAGAATTAGTCCGAGCCATCAAAGACACCTGGCCTCGGCCTAAAATGCTGGTGCTCAACTTTCCCGCCAATCCCACCACGCAATGTGTAGGTTTAGATTTCTTTGAGAAAGTGGTCGCCATCGCTAAAGAATACGAAGTGTGGATCGTGCATGATTTAGCCTATGCAGACATCGTGTTTGATGGCTATGTCGCCCCCTCCATTTTGCAAGTGCCAGGCGCCAAAGACGTGGCGGTAGAATCTTTTTCTCTATCGAAAAGCTACAATATGCCTGGTTGGCGCGTCGGTTTTATGGTCGGCAACCCCACCTTAGTCAATGCCCTCACGCGCATAAAATCCTATCTGGATTACGGCATGTTTACCCCCATTCAAGTCGCCGCCATCAGCGCCTTAGAAGAAGACCAAACCTGTGTACAAGAGATTTGCGACATGTATAAAGATCGTCGTGATGTGTTATGCGATGGCCTAAATGCCGCAGGTTGGGAGGTCGAAAAACCACAAGCCACCATGTTTGTCTGGGCGAAAATTCCTGAGCCATTGCGGGATATGGGTTCGCTGGAATTTTCCAAACTTCTCTTATCCGAGGCCAAAGTCGCGGTGTCACCAGGTATCGGTTTTGGCAACTATGGCGATGATCATGTGCGTTTTTCACTGATCGAAAATCCCCACCGCACGCGACAAGCAGTACGCGGCATTAAATCCATGCTAAGAAAAGGCTAAAAAGCCCTCTCATCCGCTAAAAAACGCTATTTTTAATCTCAAAAACTGCGTTTTTTAGCCCTCCAAAAACCACTTACCCTAGTGTTTTACTCACCTGCTGAACTCAATAAAAAACCAATGTGATTGAACAATGTCAAATCCACTTCCTTTTCATGGTAGTTACTGTCCAGATGATGTCGAAATCCTTCTTAAACCTATTGACATAGATTTCACCGAAGTTGAACGCAAAGAACAACTCATACAATCCGGTCAAAAGCATTACAGCGAAATGCTCTCCCCAGAATACCAGCCTTCAGATCGTTATTTAGATATTTTTCATCAAAGCCTACGAGCCAACCAACACATCATTGCTCATCATGCTTGGTTATTAGCAAAATATCTCAGCCACAGAAAACAACCTGTATTAGTCTCTTTAGCACGCGCAGGTACACCGGTGGGCGTGTTATTAAAACGCATCTTAAAAGAATATTTTGAGCAAGACGTGCCGCATTATTCAATTTCCATCATCCGTGATCGCGGCATAGACACTCAAGCCCTACGTTATATCGTGTCAAAACACCAAGCTCTCGGACAGGACATTGTTTTCATTGATGGCTGGACAGGAAAAGGGGTGATTGGACGAGAACTGCACACCTGGGTGAATCAATTCAATCAACAACACGGCACCCAGATATCCACTGATTTATACGTATTGACCGATATTTCTGGCACCGCCGCAGTGTCAGCCAGTTTAGAAGATTATTTAATTCCTTCTGCCTTATTAAACGCCACTATTGGCGGTTTGATCAGTCGTTCTGTATTGAATGATGAATATATGCAAGCTGATGATTTTCATGCATGTAAGTTCTATACCGAGTGGCAAGCACAGGATTTATCCTTATGGTACATCGAACATATTTTGCAAGTGCTCCGTGATTTACCCAGCTTAAAAGAGCAGAGCTTACCCACAGAACCAGCACGACAAGAACGCCGAAAACAAAGCCAACGTTTTATTCAATCCAGCATGAAAGCTCTTAATATTGACAACATCAATTACATCAAACCGGGTATTGGCGAAGCGATTCGCGTATTGCTCCGTCGTGTACCCGAACGCATTTTAGTCCGCGATATTCATTCCCCCTTAATCGCCCCCTTTCTAGTCTTAGCCGAAGAAAAGCAAGTGCGAATTGAAGAAAAACCCGATATGCCCTATCAAGCAGTGGGGATTATTGCTAAAACACGGAGTTCATCAGATTAAAACAATATAAAAATTTATCTAAGCATCATATGCTTACAGAATACCAGAAGAAAATCACATAAAAGACATACAATTAAAAAAGAAATGTAAAACAACCGAGGTATTGATCTTGTATCAACAGTCATTGATTGAACCCAAAGATGATATTGCGGGTCTTCAAAGCGCATTTTTAAATAAAAAAACCTTAAATGCACGTAAGGTTTTAGGGCAATTTTTTACTCGCTCAGTAATATCCGATTATATGGCTTCGCTGATTGAAAAACCAAAAAGCAGGACTGTGCGTATATTAGATGCAGGGGCAGGTACAGGCATTCTTACCGCTTCCAGCGCATTACGTTGTTTAGAGCTAGGTTGCAAAACGGTTCATGCTGTTTTGTATGAACTGGACAATGAAGCTATCCCCCACCTTGAACAAACATTAAAAATTATTGAGAATACTTTCAGTAGGCAATACGGCATTTTTACGTATGACATCTATTGTGAAGACTTCGTGCTTGCAAGACCTGATAAAGATGAAAACAGGCCATCTTTTGATCTGTCCGTTATTAATCCACCCTACTTTAAATACCGTCTGAAAGATTCACCTTACGCGAAAGCCGTTGCAGACTTATATCAGGGGGATCCAAATATTTATGCTTCTTTTATGGCGGTGGTAATGGCGTGTATGAAAGAACATGGGCAAATGCTCACGATTACGCCGCGTAGCTTCACAAATGGTTTGTACTTCAAAAAATTCCGTTCATACTTACTCACTGAAGCGGCATTAGATTTGATACATATTTTCAAGCACCGAGACAAAGTATTTAAAAGTGATGATTCCACCGTTTTGCAAGAAAATATCATTTGTCGTTTCATCAAAGGAAAACCCCAAGAAGCTATAACAGTTCGTTCAAGTGATTCTGACATTAATATCAATAACGCTAACCAACAGCAATACTCAGCTAAACTTATCATTGATTCATCAAATGAACAACGAATTATCCGCATTCCAGAATCAGCCTATGAAGCTAACATATTAAGACAAGTTGAAGTCTTTCCTACCACTTTTAGTGGTGCAGGCTACTTTATTTCAACCGGGCGCGTTGTCGAACATCGAACGCGGCAATACATCACAGAAGAAACAAATACCTCTCATTCAGTGCCGCTTTATCGCCCACATAATGTCACATCATTAACAGCTCTTTGGACAGGTAAACATAAAAAAGAAGTATCTTTCATGCTAAATAAAGGGCATGAAAAGCATACGATAAAAAATGCTACTTATGTTCTTCTTAAAAGATTTTCCTCAAAGGATGAACAGCGACGACTAGTAGCAGGGGTTCATCTTGAGGATGCTCATGACTGTAAATTCATTGGGTTTGGTAATAAAACAAATTACATGGGATTGTCAGAGGAACTATTAACAAAGGTTGAAGCATATGGGCTTGCTGCAATTTTTAATTCATCATTTATGGATCAGTATTTTCGGTGTATATCAGGTAATACCCAAGTTAATGCCACTGAAATCAGAGTGATGAAATTTCCTTCTCGTGAACAGGTGAAGGAGATTGGACAGCAGGCGCAAAACTTGAAGACGACGACAACCAGCAATATTGATCGCATTGTCAATCCTGTTTTTGGAGTATTGAGCACTATACAAAAGAGGTGAAATTTGGGAATTGCCACACAACAACAAGAAAAACTTGAACAAGCTAAGGAGCTACTGACTGCTCTAGGGTTACCCAAAGCACAATGTAATGACCGTTCAGGGTGGGTACTTCTGGCGTTAGCTCACATAAGAGCTTCGGACAATTGGGCTTCTGCTACCGCACCCTTATTGCCAACAGTGAACATTATGGAATTTATCCGTAATGAATACAGCATAGATTACAAACCAAACAGCCGTGAAACTATTCGACGCCAAACTCTTCACCAATTTGAACAAGCACGGATTATTGATCGAAATCGCGACGATCCAACAAGACCTACTAATAGCAAAGACAATAACTATTCACTGAATCAAACAATTCTTGATATTTTAGCGCTCTATCCTGAAGGTGATTGGCCTGTAAAAGTTCAGGAATACAAGACATCTATACCCGAATTGACGGCACAGTATGAGCGAACTCTTGATCTCCACAAAATCCCGATCACGTTGCCAAATGGTGACATCATCAAATTGTCACCGGGCAAACATAACCAGCTTCATGCGGATATAGTTCATGAATTCTGTTCTCGTTTTATCGGTGCAAGAGGTCATCTTCTTTATATTGGTGATACTGCCAGTAGCCGTAAAGAAGGTGGTAAATTGATGTATTTGGAAGTTGAATACTTGGAGTCATTGGGTATTCCTCCTCTGTCACATGATAAATTGCCTGATATTGTGGTGTATGACAAAGAACGGGAATGGTTATTCTTAATTGAAGCTGTTACAAGTCACGGCCCTGTTTCACCAAAGCGTTGGGTTGAACTTAAACAAGCTTTCAAGGACTGTAAAGTTGGAATTATTTACGTCACAGCCTTTCAAAACCGATCAGAATTCAGAAAAAATGCGGCGGATATAGCATGGGAGACTGAAGTCTGGATAGCTGACAATCCAGATCACATGATTCATTTCAATGGAGACCGCTTTATGGGGCCACATGAGGAAAATGGCTAAGCAAGATTTACTAAGCCACTGTTTTATAGTTTATTTATATCGCATTAACCGCGCTGCCCATAACACCTATTGATGCCCGTCAGTACTAATTCAGCAATAATAGCTGGATCAGTTGAATAGAATAAACGCTGGTTTTCTTCTTCGTTCAAACCATTATTTAAGGCTTTAGCTACGCCATCCTTAGCCGCTTGTTGTAAATCATTGAGCATTTCTTCCAGACTGATAAATGGCATCTTATGCTCGGCAAACATATCCACGATTCTTTCATAATCAGAATTTTCATAATCAGATATATGCTGTTTGGCAAAATCAGTGCTTAATGCCTTTCGTGATTGACCGTATAAGTGATCAATCACTGTCCGGCTGATACCGCCAAAAGCACCTACAAGATAAATGGGCTGCTTATTTTTGATCGACATCCAGGCTTCCTCAAAGACTCCTGGGTAAATACCTGAAAAACCAGTTGATTTCCCTCCAATCACCAATCGAGCATCAACTTCATCAGTCATTTTTTTACGCATAAGGCTTAGCCCTAAAGTCCAGGCAAAACGTCTTTCTGGTGTGTTGGGTGGGAAAAACTGTGTTTCAAGAGGAACTAATTTAGGAGAAGGGCAAGGCAGATATTGAGCCTTTTTATGTAATGATTTTTTATCTTCAGTTGTATATAAGTGAGTCAGTGGCCAAGGTGCAAAATTGATAATAGGTTCTAAAGCATTGCCAGAGGTTATTTTTGCTAAATCTGAGTAACTTCGAATCAACTCAAATAAACGTAAAGTAAAGTTATTGGCTTTGCTCATATCGCCCTTTAATCGCCCACCATAACCAATACGCAATCCAGCCAATAATAGATAAAGATGGATTTCATCGGTTAATGTTTGCTGATGGGTTTCACTAAGACCATAGCGTTGTAGATCATCGCTTTCAGAAATGGACACACCAATGGTTTTTGAGCCATTGATTTGCTGGGTAGATTGAGCAATTCGGGTTAAAGGGGTTAAAAATTTTGCTTGTGGACGCAAAGCCTGAAGAACCGATAATTCTTCTCCAGACAAAGGTGGATCGGGATAAAGAAAACAAGGCGATTCATCTTGTATTGTATGAGTCAGGGTGAGGGCTTCAGGGGCACAAGCCAAAACATGATCCCCATTTTGAGAAAAACGCTGGGTCACTGCACGATTATAAGAAAAACGTAAAGATTCTCTGACCGCACGATCCACTAACATCCGAGCTTCTTGTTTTTTGTCCTGACCCTGCCAGTGTACGGTAGGCAAATTACCCAAGTAAGGAAAATTGCGTGGTTCGCCTTTATCTAAGGCATCTAAGACCAATATGGGAACCCCTTTCTTTTTGGCATCAATGATTTCACGACGACACCAGGGGCGAGACGCATAAGTATCTGTCAAAAAAGCAACGACAACATTAGATTCAATAATGCCGTTTGTTATTTTTTCCGCAAAATTCTCGCCTGAGCCAATTTTTTCCGAGTCAAACCAACGCTCTACCGGCAGCTCATTATGTTCACCGATAAAGTAACGCACGGGGTCTTGTTTATCCTCATCTAAGTCTGCTTTTGCATGGCTGAGGAAAAGACAAATCGGGGCTTTTATTTTTTCTGGTGCCTCATCGGGAATCTGTTCACCGCGCAACATCTGAATAGCTCGTATGGCAATATGTAGTGAAGCTTCATCTAAACGTTGCTCCCAAGTACCTTTATAAGCTGACACCACATGATACTGTTCAGTAATACCAAAACCATCTCTATCAATGGCAATGCCAAAGCTGTGATGGGGACTGTGTTCTAGAGTCACTTGCTCACCTAAATGTTGAGCAAAAATTTTCCAATCCTTGGCTGTATTAGGGGATTCTACTTCTTGAATCATATCCCAGTCTGCCAGCAAAACGACCAAGGTATGTTCTGCTGCTTCCAAGTCCAGTTGCTCACCCATTTTTGGAGGTAAATGATCGCCCTGATCTGGCGTGAAAAAGACAGGCATCCGTAAACCACCACTTGCAGGTGGCTCAACAAACCGTTGCATTAAATCTTCAGCAAATTTTCGTGCTTCAGTTGATTGAGGATGAAACAGCAAATGAATGTGGAGAGGTGATTTTTGTATTTTTGACACAGCATAAACCCCGTCTAGTTGAAAACTGCAATTTTTCTGGCTAAGAATTAAGGGAATATTCTAGCCTGCTAAAGTGAGCAAAACCCCACTCCGTCATGTCTTAAATAATAGGCATTAACATCGGGTTTTACCCACCATCACGATATTCCAATGAGCATCAAATGGTGGGCACGCAGTATTCAATTCAAACGCCTTTTCAATATCACAGACGGCTTTTGCTTACCCTACCTGGCTTTATAGGTTGGACAGGCGTTGAACACCTGTCAAACCTCTTTTTTTACCCACCAAAAATTTGTTTAAGCAAATCCGTGGCACGAGCGGCGGGATTGCTGCGAATTTTGGCTTCTTCTTCTGCCATGACTTTAAACAAACCTTCTAATGATTGATCAGTGACATATTGATCTAAATCTAAAGCACTGCTGTCTTTTCCACCACCCAGCAATGAGCCTACATTACCTAAAGCACCTAGATTTAAGCCTTCGGTTTTGGTCATTAAACCTTTGTAAGCTGTGGTCACACCGTTTTTATCAGTGGCTTGTTTAATCAATGGTAATAAGCGTTGTTTAAGTTCCTCACTGCTGGTTTTTTTGAAATATTCGGTAACAGAGTTTTCAGGCCCATTAAGGATTTTCATGGCATCGGTGGGAGTCATGTTTTCAATGGCTTTGCTGAAAACGGCGGTGGCTTCCGGCACGGCTTGCTCGGCGGCGGCGTTGATGGATTTAACAAAATCATCAATGTATTGCCCTTGTCCAGCTTGACGTAAACCACTTTCTAATAAGGATAAAGAACTGGGCACGGGGATTTTCACGGCTGGATTATTTAAAAACCCTCCAGCTTGTCCTAAAGAACCAATGGCTTGTTCGCTGCCTTGCAACAGCATTTGCTTAACACCTAAATTAAGCTTAGAAGTCTCCAAACCCTTGCCTACATTGTTGTCTGCATTGGCGGCAGGAGCAGTGGTAGGTGTTTCAGTGGTTTGGGTGGCGCTGTCTACGGCTTGTTTGAAGATATCTTTGAGTTGAAGATCAGCGGCTAAGGTCGTGCTGGCAAGGCTGCTGGCTAGACACAGTGCGAATACTTGGGCATGAATAGGCATGGGGAAACTCCTGGAAATACGGGGTGAGAGGCGAAGGTGTTTGTGTCTTAAGTTCTCATTCCTAAGCACCTTCTAGGTGCCGTTGGCGCGTGTTTCTGCCAACGGTGTCTGAATTATAGCGGCTTTTGGTGCTACACATATTGCGTATAATTCTGCGCTTTCAAATTCTGCGTTCAAACTTCTTTTTCAGCACGAAAGCTTAAGAACCTATACGAAGATGGGATAATCGGCTGCAAACCTGCCTCAAAATGGCTAATTTTCGCTTGGGTTCCCCATCTTCCTATAGGCTCTAAGGATATAAATAAAAACATGTCACAAGTTTTAATCACGGGGAATGCTGGTTTTATTGGTGCTGCATTGGCACAGCGCTTATTGCAAGAGGGGCATCAAGTTCATGGCGTGGATAATCTGTATGATTATTATGAGGTTAAAATCAAACACGCACGCCTAGCTCGATTGCTCGAACAGGATCAATTTGAATTTGAATATTGTGATATGGCTGATCGCAATGCTATAGCGCATTTATTTGAGCGCAAATCTTTTGATGTGGTGGTGAATTTAGCCGCGCAAGCGGGGGTACGTTATTCCATTGAAAACCCGCATCCTTATGTGGATACCAATTTAGTCGGCTTTGTAAACATCTTAGAAGGTTGTCGTCATAGTGGCGTGAAGCATTTCGTGTTTGCTTCTTCAAGTTCTGTGTATGGTGCCAATACCAAGCAACCTTTTAGTGAACAAGATGCAGTTGATCATCCGATTTCTTTGTATGCGGCGAGCAAAAAAGCCAATGAAATGTTAGCCCACAGTTATGCGCATTTATATGGTCTGCCTTGCATGGGATTGCGCTTTTTTACGGTGTATGGGCCGTGGATGCGCCCAGATATGGCCTTGTTTAAGTTCGCCCGTGACATCATGCAGGATCAACCGATTCCGGTGTTTAATCACGGCAATATGGTGCGTGATTTCACCTATATTGATGACATTATCGAAGGCGTGGTGCGCGTGATGGAACAACCCGCCAGCCCAGATGTGAACTGGAGCAGCGACGCGCCGCAGCCGAATACCAGCGATGCGCCGTATAAAATCTTTAATATCGGTAACAGCGATTCTGTGCCTTTGATGCGCTATACCCATGCTTTAGAAGACAATTTAGGTAAAAAAGCGCACATGAACATGTTGCCGATGCAAGCGGGAGATATGCCTTCTACCCTGGCGGATACGCAGGCTTTGCAAGCGGCGGTCGGGTTTAAACCGTCCACCACAGTGGAGGAAGGCGTGCAGCGATTTGCGGAGTGGTTTAAGCGCTATCATGCGGGGGAATATGATGCTTTAAGCAAGCAAGCGGCGCAGGATGTTTTGCGCTGTTGTGCATCGCCAGTTGACCATCAATAGCTTACCTTACGCACGCAGTGTGAGGTGAAGGACAATATCATCTTAGCGGAGCCTGCAACACACGCGCAGGCTGATAAAGGCTACAGGGACAGCTAGAAAAAATCAGACAACGCCCCTGCTTTTCCAGGTTCAAAAAATACCCATTCGCAGAACCTTCTTCAAAATGCCGCAGTCGCACCTCGAAATCCCCCAAATCCAGAATCTCCTCGCATCCATTGCAACATAAAAATACCCAACACCTGCGACAGCGCCAGAGCATCCACCAAACTCAAGCTACGTCCATCATTTTCCAATTCAGACATCTGTTTTTGTTTAAAACATAACTGAATGCCTTGTGTTTTAAATAATACATTCATCTTCTCGGCCCGTTGTTTTTGGGTCAGGGAACATTTGGTCGGTGTTTTTTGATGTGTGCAAGCGTACTTGATAGCATCAAGCTTTTGATGGTTCATTGTTGGATTCTCTTAGGCTAAAAATTTAAAAATGATGCCATAAACAAAAGCTTATCCGATTTTCCACTAAATAGCGCTTTTAGCGATCACTAAATTTTTATTCCGCTTGCTATTTCCCTTTAAACTGTCTAGTTTTAAACACCGCACATCCTCACGCCCAACACATCACTGATTTTTATCCTTCGCAAAGCTATCCCGCAACGGATGCTTCTGCAATCTTGGTGGGGTTTATGGTCTTTGTTTTTTGTGGGTTGTGAGGTTTTGTTTTGTTGGGTTTCCTTTGTTAGCCCAACATCATTAAGGTAAAGCTGTCCAGCAGTGGAAGCTTCTGTGGTTTGGTGGGCTTAGGTTTTTTTACAAAACAGATTTTTTCGTCAACTGCCTAAAACAAGGCTTATTCGCGCCAGTCGTGTGCAAAAGCGTGAACGGGTATCTGGCAGCGTCGTTATTGGAAATATGTTATCCGTGACGGCAGAGATTGGGAAAAGCATTTTGATGACATCCATTACCATCCTGTCAAACAGGGTTGAGTAAGTGGATTGTCGATTGGCAGTATGCTTCATTCCATCGTTATGTACGATGGGATGTTTATCACCCGATTGGGGCGGTGTGGTTGAACCCGCATCGGACTTGGATTGTGGTGAAAGGGTTGGGCTGAGGTACGAAGCCTAACATCAAGGTGACGGCATGTTGTTATGTCGTTTGTATTGGGTCGGTGAATGGGGTTTTGTTTTGTTGGGCTTTCTTTGTCAGCCTAACCTATAGCCCAACTTACCGTGTTTTGTAGGGCGGATACTTGTGCTGAGCTTGTCGAAGTAAGCGATAGCGTCATCCGCCGAAAACCTGCGAAATGGCGGATGACGGCGCAAAAAGACGCGCCTTATCCGCCTTACGAGTTTATATGGGAGTATATTTCCGTGATGAACAAAAGTTCAATGAAGTTATATCAAGTAGCACTATTTTTATCTATTTTAATAAATTCAGCATTTGCTGAAAATATAGCTATGCCTAATAACTTTTGTGCTGAAATGATAGGTGGCGAGTGTGTATTACAAATTGATTCATTCAATGATGTTCCTGCCTACATAAATAGCTCAACAGATGCAACATCTTCAGGTTCTTATTACCAATGTGCTGAGTTTTTAGCCAGATACTTCCACAATAGATATCAAACTGACTACACAGATGAAAAAGATGTAAATAATAATAGTTCACAAGGTTTTATAGGAAAAGACTTTCACCCAAACTATGCAGGAATGGCAAATAGTGGAGTTCCAACTGTTGATGGTGGTAAGGGAGTATTTGTTGCTATTCAGGCAAGTGATGTTCAACCAGAAGATGTAGTTATTATAGTTAGTGGTTGGATTAAACATGCTGCCATAGTCAAAAGTGTTGACGGTAATACGATTACATTGATAGAGCAAAACTGGGGATTTTATGATGATAATGACGTTTTCTTTTATAGTAGAAATAGAACTGTAAATTTACCTAAAGAAGGCTACTATTTATTTCGATTTCAGGAAAATCAAGCTGATTTAAAACCCACTGCAATAAATGATGCTTTTCAAATAAATCAAGACTCTTCATTAAACTCTAATGTTTTAGATAATAATAATGGCACTGATGTTCTTGGAAATACCCCAATTAAAGAAGTAGTTATAACCCAACCCCCAAGTAAGGGAAAAATTTCATCTATCAGCAATGATGGTGCTTTTACATATACACCTAATGATGGCGAAACGGGTTCGGATAGTTTTAAGTATAAAATCATTGATGCTGATGGAGATGAAAGTGAAGCTACCGTCACTATTACTATTAAAGCTGTTGTGCAAGATAAGTTTCCAGAAGCAAAAAACGATTTTTTTGAAACACCAAAGAACACAAAATTAAGTGGAAATGTATTTGAGAAAAATGGTGATGGTGTCGATTCTCTTGGTGATACTCCCATCATAGGTGTAATTGTGTTGCCAAGTAATATGCCAACGAAAGGTTTTATTTTTTTAACTATGGATGACGGGGATTTTGAATATACTCCAAGTCATAATGAAACTGGCGTAGATAGTTTTAAGTATAAAATTGTTGATGCTGATGGAGATGAAAGTGAAGCGACTGTCACTATTACTATTACAGCAGTTGTACAAAATAAGCTGCCAGAGGCAAAATCTGATAGTTTTGAAACACTTCAAGATACTGACTTAAATGGTAATGTATTTGATGACAATAAAAATGGCACTGATGTTCTTGGTGATACACCTATTACGGAAGTCGTTATAACCCAATCGCCAAATAAAGGTTCTGTTGATTCTATCAGTAAGGAGGGTGACTTCACATATATACCCAATGGTGGCGTAACAGATTCAGACAGCTTTAAGTATAAAATTGTTGATGCTGATGGTGATGAAAGCGAAGCAGAAGTTACTATTACGATCATGCCTACAGACAAACCTAGTACATCAACCTTCTCTTTGCCAACTTTAAGATTAGAGGAAGGTGTTGTAGTTAATTCATTTCTTGGTGATGGACTTTATGTAGAAACTGAGTTTAGTACCAGTATTATAGATAAAATGAATCATGGCAAGAAAGGAAAAGTGATTTGTGGCGGCATTACAGAGAATATAAATGGGACAGATCACATAATGTGGTATATAAACTGGAACTCAGGATTAAAAACATGGGCATCAGGCACTTATCTTAAGCCTAAAACTTTGAAACCAGGCGAGGAAGTAACTGTTGATTCTTCTATTGGATATGTGAATTTAAGAGAACTTACGTTTTCACCGCCTGTAAATAAAAATGTTGGTGATACTGATAACTCTTCATTACTCCTTAAACAAGTAAAAGATAGAGGAATAGCAAAATGCGGTGGAGTGCGTGACCCCGAGGGGCAAATTTGGTGGCTTATCAAATGGGGGGATGATACGGAAGGTTGGTCAATACAAGGTAGTTATGAGCAAAACTACTTGGTTCGAGTAACCGCAGTCGTAAAACCAGCTTTAGACTCAGATTCTTTTGAAGAAAATCCTGAAAAAATAGTTTTTTCCACAGAAGGTAAGGCATGTGTTGCATCTAGCCTCATTTCTAAAGAAAATGAAATATCATTTGGATTAACTGACCTATCAGATTGTACTTATGAAATTAATGGACAAAAAATATTACCTCCATTAACTGCTGAAGTGGTTTATCCTGATGGCAATATACAAACAACCTACTTTCCATTTAGAGATGTTAAGCCAGACAGTGAGGGAGCAAAAGCGATTGCAACCTTGTGGAGTCTTGGCATCGTTGAAGGATATGAGGGGACAGGTGGTAAATTTGGTCATTCAAGCAATGTTTCTCGCACTGAGTTTCTAAAGATGTCCTTATTAGCACGAGCACGAGGAGATACCTTAGAAGCTAAAAAAGTATATCAGCCGCTTGAATGGGAATATTTTGATGTAGAGACCGATTCTATTTTTCAGTCATTCAATGATACAGCAGAGATTGTATGGGGGTATGGTTATATAAAATATGCTGCTGAGGGAAAAATAATGAGTGGATTTAGAAAAGATGGAGAAACTGGTCCTGTACCATTCAGACCCAATAGCCCAGTTACAAGAGAGCAAGCAGCAAAGATACTCATAAATTCTTATTGTGATGATTATAGTGCACATCAGGATAATGTAGAGGTAGCAAACTTTGATGACAATAAAGATGGCTGCATAATCCATAAAACAGCTACATCAAGCACTGATGATATATCCGTATATAACCGAGTTCATTGCAAAGATTCATCCCCATATAATGATGTGCCTGAAGACTTGCATGGAAATCTCTGTAAATTTGTTGCTCAAGCCAAAGAGAATCAATTTATTGCTGGATGGGATGGAGTGGCTGTAGATGTAGATGATGATACAGCCCCCTTGGAGCGAGAAGAGCCATTGCTTCGTTGGGAAATGGCTATATCGGCATGTCGATTATATGCAAAAGTAGCAAATGTTAATGCAACTGAACTTTGTTCCGACTAGCTTTGAAAGGAATTAGATATGAAAAGACTAGGAAAAATAACGCAACTTTTGCTTTTAACGGCTGTAGGTGGATTATCTTCAAACAGCCACGCAACGGTTTGTATTGGCAATGACTTTGGGGCATTTAGTTATAATGACACTAGCATTAAACCATTCGTTAAGATTGAAAATAAAGCTACATTGCAAGTTGTAGCTGGTGGCGAGCTTACATTAAGTGCATCTGCATTGGTAGATAAAGAAAGTGGTGGTATACCATTCTTTTATTGGTGTGCTGAAAATGGGAGCTTGCAACCACTACCTAATACCCCCGATTACAGTTCAGTTAAGTTTGTGACTCCATCGACAGGTTATAAAACTGTAGCTATAGAGGTTAATTTAGGAGATAGTCTTGGACGTGTTGCAAGAGAAAAAGTATTCATTACTTTATCTCCATCAGTTTTAATGTATAAAATTGGTGATACTGTATACATTGATAGTGCGTCACAAAATATAAATTTTGGATCATCAGGTACAATATCAGTTGATGGAAAGTCAGTTGATGCAAGCTGGAGTAATTCAAATATTACTTTTGATTTACCTTTAGCAAATATCAATAAATCCATATTAATTACCTTATTAGGGGAATCGGGTGAAGAGCTATATTCTAGCTATTACCCATTTAGTGATGTTTTCCCTAATCGCTGGTACACCCGCCCCGTAATGAAACTCTGGCAACAACAAGTTGTCCAAGGCTATGGCAACGGCACAACAGGGATTTTCGGTCCTTTCAACAACGCCACCCGCGCCGAGTTCATAGTCGCTGTCGTCCGCGCCATCAACAATGGCACACTACCAACCGCCAGCAACGCCCCATTTGAAGACATAGCCCAAGACGAATGGTTTGCAGGCGCAGTGGAATACGCAAAAAACCAAGGCTGGATTTCAGGCTGTAACACTGAAAAAACACGTTATTGCCCTCACGACCCCATCAGCAATGCTGAAGCCATGAAAATCCTCGCTTTAGCATTTGAGCGCGTTAATACGCATTTAGCCGCTTGCGAAAGTTCAACAACACTGCCTTTTAATGATGTTGATGCCGATGCTTGGTTTGCGCCTTATGTCTGTGCAGCCAAAGCGGCGCGTGCAGCAGGTGGCTTTTATGATGGTTCTTTCCGTCCTAGTCTTGGGATGAAACGCGCTTTTATGGCAAAAGCCATCTGCATTGCCGCCTACGGCACATCTGAATGTATCGCGGATGGTGACGAACTATTACCCGTTGTTGCTGCGGTGTCTCCAAATATCGCCACCGTAGGCGAAGCCGTAACATTAAGCGTTGAAGGCTTCCACTTACCCCAACCTGTCACCATGCTATTAGCAGGCTGTGACAATTTAAGCCCCACTGGCACGGCGACACCTGAAAAACAAGATTTCACTTGTACACCTAATAGTGAAGGCGTTTTAACAGGTCAAATCACTGATAGCACAGACATGGTGTTGTTTGAGTTCACTTTGGATGTGCAAGCCGATAGCGCCACTGAACCGACTGATCCTGAACCTCCTGTTGATCCTGTAGACCCAACCGATCCAACTGACCCTGTTGAACCACCTGTAGAACCTACCGAGCCTGGTGGTGCTGCGGATGATCCTGGTAATGCTTTGAGTCTATTCATGATTAACGGGCAACCTACGATTAGTTGTCAGTTCACGGATTCTGCACCAACCACTGAGTTTGAAACGGCTGTGCGCATTTTGTGTAGCGCGGGTATTGTGGTTGGCTATGTTGATGAAAATGGTAATCGAGTGTTTGTCACGCCTGACAATACTGATGATATAGCGAACACCGCTGAGGTATTGAAAGTGTTCTTGCTAACCGCTGATTACGCTTATGTCTCTGAACATAGCATTGGTAGCAATCCTTGGTATCAGTTCTACATGGATGATGCGGTTCGTCGTGGTTTACCCAGTTTTGGGTTGCAAAATGATGGTAAACCGACTCGTGAACAGGCTTTAACTTGGTTAGCGATGTTGTTTTATAACTATACGGGCGGTGACCCTGTGGGTTATTTGCAAGGTTTGGGCATTACTAATGGTAGTAATCCTGAGAACACCATCACCCGTTATGAAATGGCATTATTGGCAGTACGCGCCTTAATCAAGACTGATAAGTTGGATGAGATTCCAATTGGTTTGTGGGATACCCCAGCACCTAAAACCATTACGGCGGGTGGTGTTCGTGACACAGCGTTGAACGCAATTGGCGCGAAATCACCTTATATTGATGCTGATCACACTTATAGTCACCGTTTTGTCCGCATGATTTTTGATAAACCTGCGATGTGGAAATACCCGAAAGATATGTGCGCATATTATGCGGCGGATTTAACCGCTAATGATTCTCCTCCAGCGGGTGCTGTGCTGTGTTATGCCGCCGACGAAGGTAATGACAATTTTGGTCATGTTGCCATTGCCGTTGGCGATGGTTCAGAAGTTGGCGCAAGTAGTCTGACTGAGGGTGTGGTGCAACGCGATAGCGTGTATGGCTCGGCATATCAAGGCTGGGTCAGTGCTGATACCTTCAATCACCAGTATCCACAATAAGGCAAGGAGAATAGTCATGTTTAAGAAGCAATTATTAGCTCAAGCCTGTGCCTTAGCGTTGGGTTTTTCAGGTAGCGTGTACGCGGCAAGTGATGAGGTGTGTAGCGGTAACTTGTTTGAGGAAGGCATGGAGTTACCCGACATCATGCCGCCGACGGTGAAAATTGTGCGCGATGTGTATATGCCAAAACTGAGTGCGGGGCAGTCGGTGGATTTAACCGCCGAACCCACCACCGATGGCGGCACGCCTGTGTATATCTGGTGTGTGAAAACGACGGATGGCTCGCCTGCGGGACGTTTTGAGGCGTTGACGGAAGATTTCAGTCAAGTGCGTTATACCGCGTCTGAGTCGGTGGCGAGCGATCAAATCGTGCGTTTAATCCTGCGCATTGCGGATAATCAGGGCTATGCAGGCGGCGATAGTCTGTATGTGTCGTTGCTGGAAAGCAGTACCGCGTCTACGCGCATTTTGGTGGCGCAGGGCGGCGGGGATAATCTCGTGCAAACTTTGAATATCAACGGCGAGGCGCAGCAGTCTTTGTCTTTGAATGCGGGACTAGCAAATCTGTATCTGGCAACAGGTGATATGGACGGCGACCGCCGCGAGGATTTTGCGGTGAATAAAAACGGCGTGGTGTCGTTTTATGATACTTCGGCAAATCCGTTTGGATTTCCTGATATGAATGTCGGCAGCGCGGGTGATATTGCGATTGCTGATATTGATGGCAATGGTGTACCTGAGTTGTTTTTGGCAACGGCGAATGGTGTACAAGGTTTTGCTGCAACAGGCGGTAGCGTCAGTGCCAGTTTAGATGCTAGTGGTGCGTTGGTGAATCTGGTGGCAGGCAATTTAGATGGCAATAATGTCGATGATTTAGTGGCAGGTTTGCTTGATGATAATTTAGTGACTACAAGAGACTTGAGCTTTTCGGTGTTTGAGTCAACTCCAAGCATGGATGATGATTCGCATAAGGTGGTTGTGTGTCATAAGGGTAAAGCCATTAATGTGGCTAAAGCGGCTATGTCTGCGCACTTAAAACATGGCGATAGTTTAGGCTCGTGTACTGATGGACGACGGGCTGCGAATAAAGTGGAGATTTGTCATAAAGGACAAACTTTGTCGGTTGCCAGTAGTGCTTTGTCTGCACATTTGGGACATGGTGATACGGAAGGTGCGTGTACTGATCTCCCACCGCCGCCTAAAAAAGTCACAGTTTGTCATAACGGCAATGAGCTTGAAATTGATGAATCATCTTTATCGGATCATTTAGGACATGATGATACTGAAGGCTCTTGTCCTGAACCTCCATCATCAACGGTTTATGGTGCGCATGTCGCCTTAGCTGATTTTGATGGCAATGGCATTGATGAAATTGTTGCAGGCATGGCGGCGAATGGCGGTGATATTGAAATTCACGCAGCAGACGGCAGTTTGATTACTCG
>JADGEH010000031.1 GCA_016744475.1 Thiotrichales bacterium
GAGGACATCGGCTTTGTTTACCTTTTGCAAAATATTATGATGAGTGTATAGGATAACTTGGAGGGAGTTCTTTTACAGCCTCGACACTTGGGAACGAGACAAACCAGGATTGTGTTCAAACAACAAAACATGCTCCGCGAATCATTTAAATCTTGCACCACTGCCACCAGGGTGCCTAGCATCGCATCATAAATACGCGCATCCTTAAAGATATTTAATCTTAAAAAACAGTTTCTTGAAAGATTGCGTGAGCTGTGGTGATGGCGCGTTTTGTGGGACTAGAGACGATGATTAATGCTTAACTGGCGTTGCGATAAGCGTCGTCCCATCTGCGGTGCATCTTGTTTACCACGGGTATTTAAAGGCCGTTCAAAATCACTTTAAAATAGACATACAACACGTTTTTGCTAGAGTTTTCTGAACCAAATATCATGGTTCGACGTTTCAGAGCATTTCTAAACGCACTATGATGTTAAAATCCCTGCACTTTAGCAACAGACAAAACCCCTTCATTTTTCCCCCATTAAAGAGGCACTGCATTTGGAATTTTTATACGACTACGGCTTATTTTTCGCAAAAACCTTCACTTTAGTCGCCGCTATCGTGACCGTGATTGGACTCAGCCTGTCAATGGCTATGCGCAATACGGATGAAAAAGGTGAATTGAAAATTACCAATCTAGGCGACCGCTTTAAGCATTATCGTCATACCCTAGAACAATTCATTCTCAATGAATCAGAATTAAAAGAAAAACACAAAGAGGAAAAACAATTAGCTAAAGATAAAGCTAAAGAAGAGAAACAACGGGTGAAACAAAAAAGCAAAAAAGCCGCTGATGAACCCACGGATGACACCGACAAGCCTCGCCGTCGCTTATTTGTGCTGAATTTTCACGGTGACATCCGCGCTTCTAATGTTGAATCCTTACGCATTGAAATTACAGCGATTTTAACCACTGCCAAGCCAGAACAAGGCGATGAAGTGTTAGTGCGTTTGGAAAGCCCTGGCGGTTTGGTTCATAGCTACGGGCTGGCGGCCTCGCAATTACAGCGGATTAGAGATAAAGGCTTACAACTCACTGTCGCAGTGGATAAAGTAGCGGCTAGTGGGGGATACATGATGGCTTGTGTGGCACACAAAATTATTGCCGCGCCTTTTGCCGTGGTGGGTTCTATTGGAGTCTTGGCGCAAATCCCTAATTTCAATCGTTTCTTGAAAAAGCATGATGTTGATTTTGAACAAATGACTGCTGGAGAATACAAGCGCACAATGAGTATGTTCGGGGAAAACACGCCAGAGGGTCGAGAAAAGTTCAAAGTTGAATTAGAAGAAACCCATGAGCTATTCAAACAACATATTCAACAATTTCGTCCACAACTGGATATGGAAAAAGTGGCAACGGGAGAGCATTGGTATGGCGTGCAAGCTCAAGAGCATCAATTAATAGATGAGTTGTTGACCAGTGATGATTATCTATTGCAAGCCGTAGAAGCAGCAGATTTGTATGAAGTCACCTATGAAGAACAACGTAACATGCTGGAAAAAATGGGGATTCAATTGCGCACCAGTGTAGAAAACTGGTTGACTGCACGAGAATAATCATCAAATGGGCAAGGTGACAGTAAACACGCTGCCTTGCCCAGGAATACTCTTCACCTCAATCTGTCCTTGATGAGCGCTGACGATTTTATGCGCAATCGCCAACCCCAAACCCGTACTTTTCTCGCCTTCCAAGGGCAAATGCCCGCCTGTTTCAAATTCTCCAAATAAACGCTGCTGTAATTCTTGAGACATTCCGGGCCCTTGATCTTGTACCTGAAAAGACAGCCTGTCCTTGTCGCAATCCACGCTCAGCCGCACTTCACTGCCTGCGGGAGAATATTTCACCGCGTTGCTCAGCAGATTATCCACCACTTGCATCATGCGGTTGGGATCAAGCGGGATCAGCGGCATATCTGCTGTGCCGTCTAAATGAAGCTGGATTTGACGTTGCTGTGCTCGATATTGACACAGGCGCACGCGCTGTTGAACTAATGGCAAAAAATCCGTCGCTTGTCGCTGAATCTCTAATGAACCCCGTTGAATCGCAGAAACATCAAGTAAGTCATTGACTAAAGTGAGCATTTGCTGAGCGGTACTGTTGACTAATTGCACGCACTCGCGCAAAGATTCAGGCGGCATATCATACTCTAACACCATGTCTGTATAAGCATTAATGCCACTTAAAGGGCTGCGTAAATCGTGTGCAACAATACCTAGAAAACGATCTTTTTGGGCATTTAAGTCTTGTAAAGCGCGTTTTGAGGCTTGCAGGCTTAAATGAGTATGCACGCGAGCACACACTTCTTCGCGCTGAAACGGCTTAATGATGTAATCCACACAGCCGCATTCAAACCCGCGCAAAATATCCTCGCGTTCACTTTTTGCGGTAATAAAAATAATAGGAATATCTCGCGTGCTGTCTTGAGCTTTGAGTTGCTGTGCCACCGCATAACCATCCATCTCAGGCATCATGATGTCTAAGAGGATTAAATCTGGCAGAAAATGTTCGGCAATTTTTAAGGCGCGCACGCCATCTTGCGCAATAGCCAGTTGATAGCCTTGCAACGTATCGCGCAATACATCGAGATTGGCGGGGGTATCATCCACCAGCAAAATTTTTAAATCGGCAGGTTCTACATCATCTACCTGATGCACGCAGCGTGAAATGAATGACTCCATCAAATGCTCTCCATGCTAGTCAGTCCCAGAAGTATTTCCGCAAGGCTTTAAGAGCCTATACGAAAACGGGATAATCGGCTGCAAATCCGCCCTTTTGGTCAGGTTTTCCGCTTTTTTTCGTTAAATAGCACGCTATTCGCCTTAAAAAACCGAAAAACCTGCCTCAAAATAGCGCATTTTCGCTTCGATTCCCCATCTTCGTATAGGCTCTAAAAGTATTCATTTTTTACAGTGTTCGTTGAGACATTCAAGAATTTTATCCATCTGGTAGTTTTTAGCCCATTGTGCCAGTTGGAGGGAGAATTTTTCGGCTTCTCCTCCTTGCCGTGCCAGCGTTTGCGCACTGCTTTCAAGTGTGGTCACGATACCAAATTCTGCGGACTCACGTATTTGCTTTACTAACGCATCAGGCAATGACAACGCTGTCCAATCAATAGCCATCACTTCAGAGGCAGTTTTGTATTCATATTCAACCTTCAAAATCGTTTTCAGACATTGAAAAATTTGTTCCGGTTGAAAGGGTTTATCAATAAATGCTGCGCAACCTGCGTCGGTAAATTTCTGGTGATCGGTATCAAAAGTAGAGGCCGAAACCATCACCACGGGCGTGCGCGAACCAAATAAGCGCTGAATATGTTGTGTGGCTTGAATACCATTCATATTAGGTAGACGATAATCCATAAATACAATGTCTGCGGCCTGCTGAGCGAGTAAGTCTAAACCCGCTTCAGCCGTCTCTGCGGCACGCACTTGCACGCCGATGCTGCTGAGCAATTGTGACAACACTTCACGGTTTTCCGCCACATCATCGACTACCAATGCTTCGATATGATGATTTGCGGCTAAATACATCACATCGGTTTCTGTGTTGGCTCGCAAGGGCATCGGTGGGTCTGCATCGGGTAGCGACAAACGAAAAGAAAATACCGTGCCTTCATCGGGCTGAGATTCTAAGCTTAAACGTCCTCCCATCAATTCCACTTGACGGCGAGCAATGGTTAAACCCAAGCCTGTACCACCTTTATTCAATCCAGCGCTACCTTGCTGAAAAGCCTCGAAAATATGCGCTTGAGTGTGGGCATCAATACCAAGCCCTGTATCGCGCACGACAAATTCATAATGACTCTCAGGAAAATCGCGCACAGTCAAACACACTGTGCCAGATTCAGTAAATTTCACGGCATTTCCCAGCAAGTTAATCACTATTTGACGCAATTTACGCGCATCGCCCATGACGCTCATAGGGGTTTTATCAGGCAGGACTAAACGCCATTCCAGTTGTTTTTCTTCACAACGTAAAACAAACATAGCTGCCAGTTCATTAAGCAAGTCTCGCAAATCAAAAGGAGCGATGTGCAATTCCATTCTTCCGGCTTCAATTTTAGAAATATCCAGAATGTCATTAATCAATTCCAACAAATGTTGACCGCTGTGAGCAATAGTCTGAAGGGCTTTATGCTGAGCCTCATCCAATTGAGGATGACGCAATAGCAAATGCGCATAGCCTAGAATGGCATTCATGGGTGTGCGTATTTCATGACTCATATTGGCTAAAAACACGGATTTCGCTCGATTAGCTAATTCAGCCTCTTGTTTTGCTTCTTGCAAGGCTCCAGCGATACTCTTGCGTTCAATCACTTCATGGCGCAGTTGTTGATTTAAATGACTTAAATGACTACGGCTGTTGTCTAATTCTTGATAAGTATTCTGCAAACGCTCCATCATAGTATTGAAATTAGCCGCCATTTCATTTAATTCATCGGTATCCCCTGATTGTCCAGATACCTGCAAACGTATATCCAGATGCCCCTGTTTAATCGCTTGCAAAGCACGAATTAAAGCCCGTAATTTGTCGAAAATACGTCCACGTAGAAATAACAATAAAAAAACCGACACGCCTAGAATCAATAAGAACGGCACCAAATGACTTAAAATAGATAAGCGTTGCTGAGCGACAAAAGGCGCACTGTCTAAAGCTACGATCAACTCGGCTAATACTTGTTGCTCTGCATCTAACAAGGGTTTACGTAGCAAATAAAAACGGCGATCTTGATATTCGCTGTGTTCATCTAAGGTGTAAGGCAAGGGTAAACTGCGCATCACTGGGCTTTGATCATTATTGAAAATAGCGACTTCTGCATTGGTTAAACGAGCAATGTATTGAGCGAATTTTTCATTATGATTCAAGGTTTTAAGCATGACTAAATGTCCCGCTAAATCGCCTGCATCATAATACAAGGGTAATACGGCTTGAAAGCATAAGTATTGTAGAGTCGGTTGAGAAGAAGGGAATAAATAGGCGGGCAGTGATTCGAGTGTTACGCCCTCTGTGTCTAAATTAAACGGAATGGCATTGTAAACAAAATCAGGCATTTCTCCATGAAAGGTGCTATTGCTCGTTGCGATTAAACTTTTTTCATCAAATAACAACAATAAATCAATCTCATACAATTGAGAGAGATAGCGTAATTGTAGATTCAAACCTTTTACTTGATCATATTCCAGCATATTTAAAAAAGTCGGAATTTGTTCTTTAATAATTAATGAAATATGCTCAAACTTATCTTGTTGATTGACTAAAATCGTATCAGCCAGAGTGAGTTTTTCTCGTAAATGAAGGTCTAATTCATGGCTTTGAATCCTTTGCCATTGCCAAATAGAATAAATCCCATTAGCCGTAAACAACACAATCAAGATACTAAATAATAAAAGGATTTTGGTGAGTAAACGGCCTTTACGAAACAGCATGATTAAGGCTGTTGTGCGGCTTTAGGCACCGTGGGAAAACCTTCTTTTTCCCAACGTCCAATCCCGCCTTTCAGTACACCCAGCACATGATAATTCTTAGTCATCAAAAACTTAGCCGCCGCAGGGGATTGCTTCATATAGCCATCGACAAGAATGAAGGTGTGCAACGGTACAAATTGTACATAATCTTTTTGCAAGGCCACCAAAGGCATAAACAGCGAACCCGCAATCGCTCTAGGAATGTCTTTCCACCACAAAGGGCGCACATCTAATAAAACAATAGAAGGATCAGCTTCTAATAAATGTTCTACTTCAACGGGACTTAGCTTAGGTACCGTCATGTTTTTTAAACGCAGTTCTTCTTTTAATGGATAATTAAAACGCCGCCATTCAGGAATGCCACCGCGAAACCAAAAAACCTGTTCATAACCCATGTCGATAGCTTTATGACAAGCCCGTTCACTATAAGAACATTTGTCTCCCATGCAATAAAAAATCAATCGATGTTGTTTATTTCTAGGCAATAAAGGCGTGCTGTCCATTTCGGTGACAGGAATATTAATTGAACCTGGAATGTGTTGAATGCGGTATTCAATTTCGCTGAGACTATGAATCAATAAACTGTCTGACATGTTTTCCAGCATATGTTTGACTTCAGGGGCGGTCACAATCGGCGGGGATTCGCGCTCGGTGGCGAAGACTGCGGTGATAGACAACATCTGGATGAATAAACAGCGTAATAAAAAGTGCTGATTTAATGAGACGCAAGCGTTTGTTGTTGAAGACATGGTTAACCCCTTTTACCTTCTGGCACAAAAACATAGCCTTTTCCCCATACCGTTTGAATATATTGAGGCTTAGCGGGTTCGGCTTCGATTTTTTGTCGCAAACGGCGCACACAGACATCAATGCTGCGGTCAAAAGGCGTGTGCTCATAACCTTTGAGCTGTTCCATCAG
Organism: Thiotrichales bacterium; assembly: GCA_016744475.1. Classification (GTDB taxonomy): domain Bacteria; phylum Pseudomonadota; class Gammaproteobacteria; order Beggiatoales; family Beggiatoaceae; genus BB31. The sequence goes on from JADGEH010000031.1 coordinate 6,428, forward strand.
GTGATTGCGATCTAGGGCTTGGTGAGGGGATTCTACAAACAACTTTAGGAGATTAAATTCTGCGGTGGTCAGAATGATGTTTTCTTCATGCTTATATAAACAGCGTTCTTGCACATTGAGCTTAAAAGCCCCGAATGGATACACCGTGGGCGGCGGCGGTGATGTAGTGTGGGTGGTCGCGTTGGCCTGCCGTCGCAACAAGGCTTTTATGCGAGCCAATACTTCGCGGGGATTGGCAGGTTTTGCCAGATAATCATCCACGCCCATTTCCAAACCAATAATCTTATCCACATCGCTGCCAAATGAAGACAGCATGATGATGGGCAGGTGTTGTCCTGCATGACGTAGACGACGGGTGATGGCGAGTCCATCTTCTCCCGGCATCGATAAGTCCATCACGATGATGTCCACATCCTGATGTTGCGCTAAATACGTATCCAATCCTACGCCATCTGCTGCACACCCTACTTGCAGCCCTGCTTGTAATAAATAGTATTCCAAAGCTTTTTGGATCAGTGGCTCATCGTCCACTAATAATGCATGGGTCGTCACCTTGCCTCCTTACTCCATTGATTTTTATATGCTTATTATTTTTTAACAAATTGTTACATATTTTCTAGGGTTTGGTAACAGATGCTCACAGTTTGTCACGCCGTCTGTCCGTATCATGCTTAGCCATTGGAACGACATGACCGCCAATACAAACACAAGATATTTATGATGTTACGTACAGACTCTTAGTTTCACTCAATGGCATTCGGGTCAAACACTGTGCGGAAACATCACCCTTTTTTTTAATCACTCTTATATGATTTTTGGAGATATTAGCATGAAATTTAGCGCCCAATTAGCCGCCCTACCTGTCTTTGCCAGTCTCGCTTTAGGCACTTCAGTGATGCCTGCTACCGCCCAAGCCGCATTGGATTACAACGAAGAAACCCATTTAATTTTTATGCGTGAAGAAGAAAAATTAGCCCGCGATGTGTATTTAACCTTAAGTAATATGTACCCCAATGCGCCGATTTTTTTCCAAATTGGTGATGGTGCAGAACAAACCCATACCGACACGATGGCCAGCAAAATCGCACAATTTGGCTTAACCGATCCGAATCCTAACACCAATAATTTACCTGGCAGCATTGGCATTTTCACTGGCGCTGATTATGGCTGGTACTTCACTGAAAAATATAATTACTTGATCACCGCTGGTGCGCAAAGCGAATTAGATGCTTTATATATCGGTGCATTTATTGAAGAACTCGATATGCACGATATTGTGATGTGCCCCACCGTCATTACTGAAACCAAAGGCATTCCTGAAGATCAATGTGGTCTGAACTACACCGATGAAAATCCGCTGATAAACAGCTACGGTTCTTTGCTCAGCGGTTCAGAAAGCCATTTGCGCTCTTACGTCGGACAAATTGAAGCCATCATCGGCGTGGGCAATTATCAAGCGCAATATTTGCCACAAACCACAGTAGATGAAATTTTAGGCCGCTAAATAGATTGAATGGCAGTGGCTATGCCGATTCTAAACCTCTCCCTCTTCCATAGCCTCTGCCACTTTTTAACGTCAATATCCGCTGTTTTGCAGTCGGTGTTTTAAGCCTCGACAAGTCTAATATAGAATAAGGACAAAAATATGCGCATCCTATCCACCTTGAGTAGTCTGATGATCTTCATGTTCTCTCTCCCCGCTTTTGCAGTCGATGTCGATGCCGATTATGACGGTGTTCCTGATCATCGAGATAAATGCTTAAACACCGCTTTAGTGAAAAAAGTGAATCCTAATGATCGATTTGCGGCTATTTTTCCCGCTGAACGTTTATCTTCAAAACCACGTAGCGTGGCGGTGGATGCCAATGGTTGTGCATTAGATACGGATCATGATGGTGTTGCGGATTATCTGGATTTTTGCCAACAAGATAGCCAACAATCCATTTCTGCGGGGGTTCACAGCAATGGTTGCCCGCTACACAGCGACGACGACGGCACGCCGGATTATCGTGATAAATGTCCCGGCACCGCACGCGGTGTTGCTACCGATCAATGGGGTTGTCCGAAGTAAATCTAAGTGTCTACGGACTATTGACCGAGAGGGTTGATGCTTATGAGTTCAATAAAATGAACACTATAGCTAAAGCACATCATTTATAGGCTTGCGATAGAGATAAACCCAAGACTGCCAGTCCTTCAAGGACTGGCAGTCTTAACAACTGATATAATTTTGCTATAGCGGCACGAAAGACGCAAAAGGCACAAACGAATTAAAACGTTTGTGCCTTTTGCGTTGTTTTCCTCGTTCCCATGTTCAGCGTCACTGCCATTCAGTGAAAGCCCCAAAGGGGCATCATCTCTATAGCCTAGGGCAACGCCCTAGGTTAAACGGAGAGAAGAGATTTAGCCCTGAAAGGGCGACATCAAACGCCATACCGCCTTTTATTGCGCCCTTTCAGGGCTAGCTCGGTATCATCGTTCTACCCCAGGGCGTTGCCCTGGGCTATAGGGATGCTGCCCCGTTGGGGCTAAAAACCCTTCACTCAATGGCAGTGAATACCGCCAGCAAACTTAAGAAAAAAGGCTTTGAATTCAACGTGTCAGCCCCTCCTTCAAGGAGGGGAAATAAAACCAATGGCTTGCAATGCTACTTGGCTTTAAGTGAATAGACTTGTTGCGAGGCACTTTTAAAGTGGATGGCTTGAGCCGTATAACTATATAGTCTTTTCACACTCCTGCTCCGTCTCCATATAAGCTCTTAACATGTCGTTTACCGAGGTTATGCTGATGCTGATTCGTTCTTCTTCCAAGATTAAATCTTCTGAGATCACTTCTCATTCTGTGTATCAAGCGCGTCGTGATTTTATGCGGGACATGGGGGGCTTGGCTTTGGCTGGCTTGGCTCCTGCGGCGTGTTCTAGCACTGAGGCGGAGGGGCAGTCTAAGAAAACGCAGGAAAAACGTTTTGCTCACTTAGAACGCAGCCCTTTTAGCACGGATGAAACACCAACGCCGCATAGCAAGATCACGCATTACAACAATTTTTATGAACTGGGGACGGGCAAAAGTGATCCGGCAAAATATGCGCATCGCCTGCGCACTCAGCCTTGGTCGGTGACGATTGATGGTGCCGTAGAAAAACCAGGGACTTATCAATTGGAGGATATTCTCAAGCCGCATACTCTGGAAGAGCGCATTTATCGCCTGCGTTGTGTGGAAACTTGGTCGATGGTGGTTCCTTGGGTGGGCTTTTCATTAGGCGATCTATTGAAACGTTTCCAACCCACGTCTAAAGCAAAATTTGTGGCTTTTGAAACCTTGCATGATCCTGAACAAATGCCGGGACAACGTTCTTTATTTTCTTTGCAATGGCCTTATGCGGAAGGTTTGCGCATGGATGAAGCCCTGCATCCGCTGACTTTGTTGGCGGTGGGCTTATATGGAGAGGTGCTCCCTTCTCAAAACGGTGCGCCGATTCGCTTGGTGGTGCCGTGGAAGTATGGTTTTAAAAGCATTAAATCGCTGGTCAGAATCACTCTGTTAGAGGAGCAGCCGCCGACCACATGGCATTTAATGGCTCCTGATGAATATGGTTTTTATGCCAATGTGAACCCTGATGTCTCGCACCCGCGTTGGAGTCAAGCTAAAGAACGTCGCTTAGGCGGGAGTTTTTTTGAGAATTTAATCAAACAAGAGACGCTGCCTTTTAATGGTTATGCCGAGCAGGTGGCGCACTTGTATCAAGGCATGGATTTGCATCAGCATTTTTGATCTTTGCGCGTGCTTAAGTGTATGAAGTAGCCCTTTAATAGCAGTTAATCAAATAGTTACGCAGTCAATGTAAAGGGTGTTATAAAAAAACCTCATAAGACTTCGATTAATCAGGGTTTCAGTATTGCCTATCGTTTTCTGTTCGGTGTATAGTTTAGCTCGCTTTTACTTATATCTACAGAGGGTTAGATTATGAACTTCAAGTTATTTATGATAGCCGCTGCGGCCTTATTTTTGAGCGCTTGCGGCGGTGATGGGGGCGGTACCAGTACCGCTCAAACGGATGGTACAGGCACTACGATTGATACCACGAACCCCACCAATACGGATACCAATACGATCAGTGCCACAGGCAGTGCGGTCATAGGGACGAGCCTGGGCGCGAATAGTTTTGAAATCGGTTTAATCGGCGATATGCCTTATGCCGAACAGGATAATGCTTGGACAAATGTGCGCGATGAGTTAAATACAGCAGCTTTGTCTTTCGTCGTGCATTTAGGCAACTTTAAAGCCTTTAACAGTCAATGCGACGATACTTATTACAATACATTGCTGAATCAATTCAATACTTTAACCCATCCTCTGGTTTACACCCCTGGCGAGAATGATTGGGCGACGTGTAATCGCATCGATAATGGGGCTTATTATTTTCAAGAACGCTTAGATCGCTTGCGTGGCTTGTTTACTGCGGGCACGGAAAGTTTAGGTCAAAATAAGCTAACACTGAAACGCCAAAGCACTGAGATGGTCAGTTATGGCGCTTATTCTGAGAATGCGCTGTGGACGATGAATAACGTAACTTTTGCCAGTGTCCATGTGGTCGGTTATGGCAATAATACGGAAGTGCCAGGGGATCAAGCCAGCATTGATGATGCAGTCACGACCTTGCAGCGTGGCGGGGAATCGGCTGATCGACAAGCGGCTAATTTAGCGTGGTTGACCCATATTTTTGCTCAAGCTAAAGGCACTCAAGGTTTGATGTTGTTTATGCACCAGGGCAATCCAGCCTGGGATTATCCGCCTCAAGCGGGTCGTTCGGCGGGTGTTTATGCGGCCTTCTTTGCTGAACTAACACGCTTGACCGCCGCTTATGGCAAACCGGTTTTATTGGCTCATGCGCGTCAACAAGTGAGCGCTGCCAGCTCAACAAATAATCGCAATGATTTTAGCTATTTCCGCGTAGACAAACCGAATTTAGCACCGGGTGAGGCGGGGGATATTCGTCACTTAAACCGCGTTGAGGTGTTTGGTGATGAGGATATGCATTGGGTGCGCGTATTGGTGAATCCTGATTCAACGGATGTATTTTATGTGCAGCCTGAGATTGTTGATCCCAATCGCCGTGTGGTATCAGCGACAACCCCTGTCGGTGTGAGTAGTTGTGGTTTTTGTGGCGATAATACGCAAAGTTTTGATGTGGGTGTGATTGCGGATCAACCGATTTCTGTCTTGCCGGATGCGGAATGGAATAATTTAATCGCCGATATGGAAACCACTACCTTGCGCTTTGCTGTGCATCTCGGTAACACCCGTGCAGATATAGATAATCTACCTTGTACGGATGGACATTTTGGCGGCGTGTTAGGTAAATTTAATGCGTTTTCTAAACCCTTCTTTTATACCCCCGGCGAAAATGATTGGGCGCTGTGCGGTAAAAGCACCTTGTCCATTCCGGCTAATCCTTCTGAGCGCTTAGCCCGTATTCGTCAATTCTTCACTGCACAAGGCAATCAAAGTTTTGGACAAGAAACGCTGTTTGTGGATAGCCAAAGTGATTTCATTAGCTTTAGAAAGTATTCTGAAAACAAAATGTGGTCGGTCAATAATGTGTTGTTTGCCACGATGCACACGGTAGGCGCTACTCCAGAAGCGACCACCGCTAATAATGGAGGCACTACGCCTATCATTGCGCGTCATAACAATTTTAATGACATCACAGGAACAGACCCAGACGAGTTCACCGAACGTCAATCGGCAAACTTAAATTGGATTGCGACGGCCTTTAAACAAGCGACTAATCAAAATGCTCCAGGTATTGCTTTCTTCACTCATGGTCATTCCGATTGGTTAGATTTGGATAATCGTAATGCCACTTCGTTTAATGAGGCTTATGGACAAATCATTGAGCTATTACGCAGCGAAGCGATCACTTTTGGCAAACCTGTGCTATTAGTGCATAGCGGTTCAAAAGATTATTTCCGCATTGATAAACCGCTGACCAATGATACGGTGCCTGCTGATACCACGAGTTATCAATTGCTCGAAAACTTCACTCGTGTCGAGAGCTTTGGTGGTGCGCAACACGCACAAAATGATGTGCTGCATAATCTTGCTCACTGGGTCAGAATCACTGTAGACCCTACGCATCCTGATGTGTTCTTAATCCGTGCGGAGATGGTCGAAACCAACTAAGGTTTTTATCCTCCATAACACCAAACAGCCCGTCCTTCAGGACGGGCTGTTTGGGTTTAAAACCTTGGAACCCGCGTAAGATGGGTTTCGGCGCGGTCAAGTGCGTGCAAAAAACCAAGCATCATGGTGTGCCTCTATCCATCCTACCCAATACCATTGGTTTAATGAAAAAAACTTAGAATTCAAGCTACTCGCTTCCCCTCTTCGCAGGAGGGGATTGAGGGGGGGATGAAAGGCATTTATTCCTTAAAAATATATTAAAGAAAGCTGCTGTTGCTCACCACCCCCTAGCCCCCTCCTTCAAGGAGGGGTAATGAAATCAACCACTTGCAATATTACTGGGCTTAAGTGAATAGCAGTGAGCCATCCTACCGCGCTCAGTAGTTGAGCATCAGTTTTTTAACATTATTTATTCAACAAATGCTTATAAATATTCACATAATGTTGAGCCGACGCATTCCAGGAATGATCGCTATTCATCGCATTCAGACGCAGTTGGCGAAAATAATCGGGGTATTCGTGCCACAAACCCAGCGCTCTGCGCAAACCGGATTCAACCCCATCCGCTGTGGAATCATTAAAGGTATAACCATTGCGATGCTCAAAAGCTTGTTCGGCATAATTGGCATCAAACACGGTGTCCGCCAATCCACCCGTGTGGCGCACAATAGGAATGGTGCCGTATTGCATGGCAATCAGTTGCGTTAGACCGCAGGGTTCATACACGCTGGGAATAATGATCATATCGGCTCCGGCATATACCCAGTGGGCTAAGGTCTCATTGTGTTCTAAGACCAAACGACAATCGGCTGAAGTCGCAAATTCTTGTTGCAAAGCCTCAAAAGTCTGTTGCGTGCCCTCATCCATCGCGGCTCCTAGCAATACAAATTGTGCATGATTCGCCAGTGCAAAGCGCAAAGCGTGAATCATTAAATCCACACCTTTTTGCCCATCTAAACGACTCACGACAGACACCACAGGCTGGTGAACGTCTTGTAAACCTAAACGCTCACGCAATGCGCGGGTGTTATGCATTTTTTCATTGAGTCGTTCATGATTGTAAGTATGAGGAATGAGAGGGTCGGTGTCAGGATTCCAAACACTGTAGTCCAAGCCATTTAACACGCCACCAAATTTATCACGATGGGTGAGCAGTGTGCTTTGTAAGCCCATGCCTAATTCAGTATTTTGAATTTCCCAGGCATAATGCGGCGACACTGTTGTGACAAAATTAGAATACACAATGCCGCCTTTGAGTAAGTTCACCCCGCCTGCATTATCGTGATGGGCTAAACGCTCTGGAGTGATTAAAGACGCGGGTTCTAAGCCCACTAAACGCAGCACATAATCGCCAGTGACCCCTTGATGTCCTAGGTTGTGTAAGGTGTAACACAGGCGAGCATGATGCAGTGGCGTGTCTTGAAACACTTCATATAAGAGCACGGGAATCAGCCCGGTTTGCCAATCATGGCAATGCAAAATATCCGGCTGCCGCCCGGTTTTCAGCAAAAATTCCAGGCTGGCACGCGAGAAAAAAGCAAAGCGTTCTGCATCATCGGGCTGTCCATAGACGGCTCCGCGATCAAAGAATTGATGTGGCGATTGGGGTTCAATGAAGAAACAGTGCAAACCTTCAACACTGCCTGCATAGATGTCACACGGCAGATATTCTTCATAACACGGCGACCAGATTTGTTCTTCGAGCTTATGAAAATCTGGCATTAAATCGTAGCGTAGCGTGTCGTATTTAGGCAGTATCAATTCCACTTGATGCCCGTTGTGTTGCAGCTCTTTAGCCAAGCCTTGAATAAAATCGCCCAGCCCTCCGACTTTTACTATGGGGGCGCATTCTGGGCTGATTAAAACGATATGCATGTTGCTGTCCTCTAGTCAGATGAGTCTTGTGTAGACGTTATATTAGACCGACCTAGGGTTGAAACCAGGTTAGTTTATTGATTTTTAACGGATATATTTTAAAGTTATCTGATTGATGTTAATACCGATTCAGGATATTCAAATGAATACTATTTTAATCACAGGAGCCACGAATCAAATTGGCTTTTTTTTGTTGCCTTTATTGTTACAACAGGGTCGTGTGGTGGCTCTCAGTCGTCAAGCAGGGCTGGCACCACAAGAGGGCCTGCGCTGGTTGCAAGGCGATTTGCAAATGAGCCTGCAAGATGACACGTTTGAACAGATTGAGACGTTGTATCATTTAGCACCACTGCCTTTATTGCCGACTTTTTTGACACGTTTGCCCAAGGTGCAGCGAGTGATAGCGTTTAGCTCAACCAGTCGTTTTAGCAAAATAAACGCGGCTAATGTGCATGAGCAAGCAGTGGCTGAAGGCTTGCAAACGGCTGAAAAAGCAGTAGAAAACACCTGTAGCGCACGAGGTATTGCGTGGACGATATTGCGCCCCACTTTGATTTATGGCTGTGCGCAGGATGCCAATGTGTATTTTATTGCGCGTTTTATTCAGCGCTTTGGCTTTTTTCCTCTGGCTGGAGGTGGTTTGGGCTTACGCCAGCCCGTACATGCTGAAGATTTAGCCCAAGCTTGTCTTCAAGTCACTGGGCAGCAGCCCTGTTTTAATCAGGCTTACAATCTTAGCGGTGGTGAAACGCTGACTTACGGTGACATGGTGAGGATGATTTTTGCAGGGTTACAGAAGCCGCCACGCTTATTGTCTATTCCTGTATGGGCGTTTCGGTGGGGGATTTTGATGTTGGGTCGGTTGAGACCTTTTCGGGCGGTCTCTTTAAGCATGGTAGAGCGCATGAATACTGATTTGTGTTTTGGGCATGAGTCAGCACAACGGGATTTTGCTTATCAGCCACGCGGATTTAAACCGGATGCGGTGGCATTAGGTGTGAGCAAAACATAAATGTCATGATTTGTCACTGTCGTTTAATGACAAACTATTTCAGTCGTTTTGCGCTTTATCTCTTGCCCCGTCCCTTTTATCCCCGACCCACAGGTATTTTGCGTAGGTTTGATCAACTATAGTTTTAACAGAGCCTAAAGTCTGACGCAAAAACAGGTGAAAAACTTTGAGTAAACTTCATCGCATGATAGATGAATGTTTATTACGCTTTTGAGACCTATAAAAATAGATCATCAGCACTCAGCATTTACACACCCAGTTGTTCTGTAAGGGGAAAACACCATGAACATTGCTATTTTACAACCGTTATCTGTGTCCTTAGCGACCTGTTTATTCGGGGGAACGCTATTCGTAGCCACAGCGCAAGCTGATGAAAGCACAACACCTAATACTCAAACGGAGATGCCCATCTACCAGGCACCCGCATCCGATGAACCTGTGCGCCGCCGTGAAGCAGGTTTAGTCAATGAAGAGTCCAGCGGTGGACTCGCTCGCGGGGTGTCACGGGGCTTTTCCAGAGGTGTATCTCGTGGCGTATCACGCGGTGTGTCCAGAGGTGTTTCCAGAGGTGTGTCTCGTGGTGTATCACGCGGCGTTTCCAGGGGCGTGTCTCGTGGCGTATCACGCGGTGTTTCCAGAGGCGTATCTCGTGGCGTATCACGCGGTGTTTCCAGAGGCGTGTCTCGTGGCGTGTCTCGTGGTGATGTGAGTGCGGCCGCCCCCTTGTTAAGTGTACCGACTTTATTAGCCCCTATAGCTCCTTTGCATGTGGGTTTAACCACGCAAGCAGCACCGCATTTATCTTGGTATTTATCCTCTCTGTGGGACGGTGAATTAACCTTTGTTTTGAATAAAAACTTGTCAGAAGCATTTGAACCCGTATTGGAATTAGCCTTAGAAGTACCACAAGGCGGTTGGCAAGCGGGTATGCATAGTTTGAATCTGGCTGAATACAATATTCAGCTAGATGCTGATATAGAATACGAGTGGTTTGTGAGTATCGTGCTTGACCCTATACAACGTTCTAGTGATTTGTTGGCGAGTGGCACCATTCGCCGTGTGCCTGTATCTGATGACTTACGAGTGGCTTTATCTCAAACCGCTCAAAACCAACATCCCTCAGTCTATGCTGCTCACGGTATCTGGTATGATGCCATCAGCACCCTATCTGGGTTGATTGCGACTCACCCGGGTGATGCGAATTTACGCTTACAACGTGCCGCATTGATAAAACAGGTAAATATGCCTAAAGTCGCTGCTTTTGATGCATCCATTTAATTTTAAGGAGAAAACTGTGAAACCACATCAACAACTGAAGCGCTTAGCGTTGGCTGGAGGGCTGCTGCTCTTCACCGGCGGTTTTCAAGCTGCTTCCGCCGATGTTTGTAACCCGAATGATGCTGATTTTGCCCCTGCTATTTGTGATGCAGGTGGTGATCCTATCGGTGGCGGCGATCCTAATGCTTGTCCTCCTGAAGACCCTAATTGTGCTGGCGGTGATCCTATCGGTGGCGGTGATCCTAATGCTTGTCCTCCTGAAGACCCTAATTGTGCAGGCGGTGATCCTATCGACGGCGGCGATCCTATAGACGGTGGCGATCCTAATGCGTGTCCTCCAGAAGACCCCAATTGCGCAGGCGGTGATCCTATCGGTGGCGGCGATCCTAATGCGTGTCCTCCAGAAGACCCCAATTGCGCAGGCGGTGATCCTATCGGTGGCGGCGATCCTATAGACGGTGGCGATCCTAATGCGTGTCCTCCAGAAGACCCCAATTGCGCAGGCGGTGATCCTATCGGTGGCAGCGATCCTATAGACGGTGGCGATCCTAATGCGTGTCCTCCAGAAGACCCCAATTGTGCAGGCGGTGATCCTATCGGTGGTGGCGACCCAGTCGATGGTACTCCTTTGCCCCCTCTCAACACGGGTGGCTGCGTAGCCAATCACAATGATGGTATATTCTGCAACTTCGGTATCCCTATCTGTGTACCTCAAGCAGCCATCAACCAACCTGCACGTTGCCTCGATATTCCTGGTATTTGCATTGATGATCCAGCTCACAATAAATTCTGCGATGAGTTTGGTGGGCAAATCTGCTTCCCTGATGCAGAAATGGGTATTACCTGTGACAACTGTCAAGAAGACCCTGCTCGTGGCATGTTCTGTTCACCTAATGGCGATCCTATTTGTGAAGAACGTCCTGCTGAAGGTATTTTCTGTCATGATGTTCCCCCTTCTTGTATTCATGAGCCCAATGAAGGCTTAATGTGTGATGCAAATCATAAACAGCAATATGAAGTGGACTGCATCCCTGATCTGATTAATGGTGTGAGTTGTGCCGCAGATGGTCAAACGTGTGTCACGGTGCTCAGTCGTGAAGTGTGTCAAAATGATTTCAGCATGGATGATTTTGATGAAAATAACTTCCAACCTGAAGAATTACGTTTCATTGATGATGAAGATGAAATGGGACGTTTAGAGCCTGAATTCTTTAAAACCATGAATCCTGAAGATTTTGATCAATTTCCTGACGACGCTTATGGCAATATGACCAGCCTGCAGGTTGCTCAACTGGCTCCTGAAGCTTTTGAAGGCTTAGACGGTCGTGAATTGTTCAACTTTGATCCTAATGTGTTTGATGATTTCAAACCAGAGCAAGTTCAGAAGTTACCTCCTCAGTCATTCTCTGGCTTAACTGCACTGCAATTTAATCGTTTTGATGCTAATACATTAAGCTCTATGAATGATGAACAAATTCGCAATGTACCTAAAGACGTTTGGGGTGGTATCAATGAAGATGTTTTCTTTGGGATGCCCCCTTCAGTGTTTGACGACTTGGATGCAGATGACTGTGAAAACCTACCACCTTCCATTTTTGCTAAATTGGATCAATCGAGCATGGGTCAGTTAGGCGAGCATTGCTTGATGGGTATGGAAGATGAAGATTTCTTATTATTACCTGAAGATGCGCTGGCAGGTCTGAATACTGTGAATTTGGCAGGCTTACCTCCTCGTGTAATCAATGATTTCACTCCAGAGAAATTTAAAAAACTCAATCCTGAGTCTTTGAATCATCTGCGTGATAATCGTCCTTTAGACATGATGGAAATCATTGCTAACTTGGGTACTGTGAGTGCTGATGGCGTGTCTGCCGACGACATTGATATGGTAAAAGGCTTCTTACCCCCCGGCTTGCAAATGGATCCCTCCACAGGTGAATTCATGTTTGTTGATGATATTGCCTTTGAAGGTACCTTACCTTTCCCTGAACTCGAAGTGCGTGAAGACGATATGTTTGGTGATTTAGCCGGTCGTATTACCTTCCATCCGCCTTTTGATATGAATAAAGGCTTTGGTTTAGGCGGTGCAGGTGACTCAGGTGTTAGCTTATTGAAAGAAGCGATGGATATGGCTTTCCCAGGGTTTAACTTCCGTCAAGACGAAGAAGGCTTTATTGAATTGTTTGGTGAAGGTGACTTTGCAGGCGTTGAGTTTGATTTAGTCGTGGAAAATGTTAAACAAGCCCCTCCTGGTGCTCAACCTGGCTTGTTAGAAACTGATCCTTTCACTGGCGTATTCCGTCTGACTACCCGCAATGGTGTGCAGTTTGAGTTAGCGATGGGACCACCTAACATGACTTGTATGGCGAAAGGCTTAGGCGATCACGACATTAATTACACTGATGAAAATGTCATGATCTTTAAACCTAAACCCACTACTACTACAGGTCGTCGTGAAGATAATAGCAACTCAACTCCTGTACCTGGTCGATCAGCAGGCAAAGGCAAGCGTCGTCGTGCAGGTCAAACACCTGGCTTGACTCGTTTCCCAGCGACTCAACCCGGTGAACGTCCTTATGCAGAGTTAGTCTATGCTGATGATGTGGGGATTGATGACTGTGCAGGTTTTGTACAAACTATTTCTCCTACGGTGCCTAATGGCTCTGAGTTTGTGGAATTGTTAAGTGGTATCTTTGCTAAAGAAGACTTGTATCGCCATGTCAATGGTTCAATACGTTTACGCTTTGATGCCAATAACGACGGTGTGAAAGAACTGTATGAAATCGTACCGGGCTTCCCCACTGCGGCTACCACCATCACTCGCGGTAATGTGGAACAGCATCGTTTAGCACAAAATGCTGATGGAAGCTTCAAACAAGATGGATTAGGACGTTTCCAATACATGTACCCTTATGATGGTGAGTTAATCACTATTCCTTTAGGTTTGGCTGTTGTAGTGGAGTAATAACACGATGAAAACAACGCGCTTGATGGTGCCTACTTTTACTGTACTGTTTGGTTTGAATATCACATTACAAGCCGCAGTGATAACAGATGGCAGTGTAGGAACTGCAAGTGCGTTGGAAGGCCCTGCGTATCAGATCACTGATACCTTGGGTCATCAAAGTGGTGGTAATTTATTCCATAGTTTTAATCAGTTTTCTTTAAGTGCTGAAGAAAGTGCTACTTTTTCTGGTGCTGAATCAGTCAATAATATTATTAGCCGGGTCACAGGGGGTGAGCTATCTCAGATTGATGGCGCACTCAACAGTAGTATTCCCGGTGCAGATGTGTATTTATTTAATCCCGCTGGTATTCATTTTGGAACAACGTCCACAGTGAATATCAGCGGTTCTTTATATTTGAGTACAGCGCATTATTTAAATTTTACAGACAATACAATATTTTCAACTCAAGAACTCAATAGTAGTCTATTCTCTAGTGCATCCCCTCAAGCCTTTGGCTTCTTATCCTCTCCCCAACCACTTCACTTTTCTCCTTTTGAAGTTGTATTCAATAATGGGCAAACAGTGCATCTGAGTGGTGGCGATTTAACTTTAGATAATACTTACATAGCGGCTCCTGGCGGTCTCATTGATTTACGTAGTGGTGCTTCTTCAGGTGAATTTAAGTTAAATGAATTTTCTGATAATGTCTCTCAATATGGGACTCTTCAAATTAGCACTCAAGGTACAACACTTTCCGTACTATCCAATAAAGCGGGCAGTGTCTATATGAAAGCAAAAACTATTAATCTACAAAACGCTGACATTGATCTTGAGACTACTGATGGTGATGCAGGGAAATTATGGATTCAAACCCATGACTTAAATATGGATGGTGCTAATTTCTTTACGATGACGGCGGGAACAGGAACAAGTGCTGATACCGTCATTGAGGCTACAGGCAGTGTTCGTCTGCAAAATGAAGCTGATTTTTTATCGGGTTCTTGTTCAGGTTCTACTTGTGTTAATCCAGGGAGCAGTGGTGACAGTGGGATAATAAAAATTGATGCTGAAAATTTATACTTAGACACCGGAGGACAAATTAGCAGCAGTACCTTTGGTAATGGAAGAGCTGGTAATATACAGCTAAATATAAATAATGAGTTTAATGCAAATGGTGTTTATGTTTTTTCCCCAGGAGATGTCAGTATCAGTGGAATATACTCAAATGCTGAAGAGTCAGGAGGAGATGCAGGCGATATTATAATCAATGCAAACAATATATCTTTAACAGATAAAGGCACTATCAGTAGTACAAGTTTTAGTTCTGGGAATGCAGGTGAAATAAAAGTAAATACCAATGACTCATTACTTATTAAAGATGAAGCCTTAATTCAAAATACAGTATCAAACACAGGAAATGGTGGCGATATTCACCTAACAGTGGGAGATACTATTCAACTAAGTAACCCCCAAAACAAACAAACAAGTTTAACTGTAATTTCAACTCAAGCCTTGAGCGGTAGTGGTCAAGGTGGAAATATTTATATCAAAGCAAATAAGATTGAAGCATTAGATGGTACACGCATTACCAGCGAAGCTTTCAGTTCAGGCAATGCAGGGAATATAAATATTGAATCAAAGACTATTCATCTCGCAGGTTTTAATGCATTAGGTGAAACCACTAAAATAACTTCCTCTAGCCGCTCTAAAAATAAAGAATCAGGTGATTCTGGTACTATTTCTGTTCAAGCCGAAGAACTGAGTTTATTAAATCGTTCAAGCATTAGCAATTTAACGGATGGTTCAGGTCATGGTGGCAATATCAGCATCCAATCTAATATTCTAAATTTAGGCGAACGTGCCGACATCAATTCAGAAAGCCGCAGCACAGCGAGCAACGCAGGCAATGCAGGCGAAATCACTTTAGATATTGCTGACAAATTAAACCTTAGCAGTAATGCTCAAATCACCACCGCCTCAAAACAAGCGGGGGGTGGGCAAATCGTCATCAATAATCAAAACCGAGTGTATTTAAACAATGCCAATATCACCACCAGCGTACAAGTAGGCAGTGGAAATGGTGGCGACATCAATATTAAAAACCCTGAATTTGTTGTCTTAAACCACGGTAGCATTGTGGCTCAAGCCGTGGATGGTAATGGCGGCAATATTTTCATCCGTTCAGATCAATTCATTTCTAGTACGTTTAGCCTGATTGATGCTTCTTCCCAACGTGGATTAGATGGAGAAGTCATTATTGATTCTCCTGAAAACACGGTGTTTAATGAATTAGTTGCCTTGCCCAGTGATTTTCTTCAATCTGACCAACTCTCCCGCACTCCCTGCGGTTATCAAGGCAGTCGTCAAAGCCGTTTCTTGTTGCGTGATCGTGAAGGCATCCCCAATGCCGAAGATGACTGGCTGCCTAGTCATCTTCTCTTAACTCCATTCCAGCATTAATCCCTACAGAATGCTCAGCTTAAAACACTGAATATTCTGTCTTAAAAGAAAAACTTCTCACTCGAAAAAATAAACACAGCATTTTACTGCGGCTTTCATCTTGTGGTTATTTCCTCATCACTGTGTGGTTATTACACCAAACTTACACTACACTGAGCAGCGTTGTGCTTGTTTTTTCTTGTCATATCCCAAAGGAGGTTTCTCATGAATCCACGGTCAGGCATTGCCAGTCTGGTGCTGGGGGCGCTGCTGTCTATTGGTGCCCATGCCAATGTACCCACCCAGGTGTCCGAAGATGTCGCCAAACAAAAAGGTTGTTTGAGCTGTCACGAGGGCATTGAAAGCATCCGCGAAGAAAACAGCGCCATGTTGGCGATGCTTCGTGCGATGGGTAATACCCATAATGATCCTGAAGGTTGCGTCATGTGTCATGGCGGTACCCCACAAGCGCTCACCAAAGAAGAGGCGCATAAGGGCAGTCCTGAAGCTTTAATGAAAGCCAATGGCCCACAAATGTTTTATCGTGATCCCGGCAGTATGCATATTAATAAAAACACCTGCGGTCAAGCAGGTTGCCACCAAGGTTATTCAGAACGTATGGAAAAGGCTTTGATGAATACCGAAGCCGGAAAAATTCAAGGTAATTTACACACTTGGGGGATTCCTGAAGTACAAAATCACAAAGTCCCTTGGGGTAATTACAATGTCAAAGATGAAGATGGCATGACACCTTCGGTCGGTACGCCAGAATACAAAGAATACATGGCGGCTATGCACAAAGCGCATCCTGACCAATTTCCTACGGAGTTACAACAAGTCCCTCTACCTTCTGTAGAAGAGATTGAAAAAGACCCCAAATTGGCGGGTTTCACTTATCAACGTCAACAATGTCAACGCTGTCACGTTGCTGTGCGTGGTCGTGAAAAACGCGGTGATTATCGTGGTATGGGTTGCTCAGCCTGTCATGTGTTGTATGGCAACGAAGGCTATTATGAAGGCAACGATCCCACCATTGATAAAACTGAACAAGGCCATTTGCTAAAACACCGCATTCACGGTACGCGCAAAGCAGGCAATGGTATCCCCGTTGAAACCTGCAACTCTTGTCATAATCGCGGCAAACGCATTGGTGTGACGTATCAAGGTTTGATGGAATTCCCTTATGGCTCGCCTTATGACGAAAAAGGCATGAAACAGCCTAAGTTGCATACCAAACGCTATCTGTTCATTTCCGATGACTTACATCATCAAACCCAAAGCCGTCCAGAAAATCCTAAAGGCGGCATGTTGTGTCAAGATTGCCATACCACCATTGACATGCACGGTGACGGCAACATTTTCGGCACCACGTTGGCACAAGTAGAAGTTGAATGCCAAGATTGTCACGGTACCCCCGACAGCTATCCTTGGGAACTGCCGATGGGTTATTCCGAAGAGTTTGAAGGCGAATTGGCGAAAGAAGGTCGAGGCTTAAGCGATAAAGTGTTGGCAGAAACCGCCACCTTTGCCACCGTGTATGAAGCCAAAGACGGTTTCTTGAAAACCGCTCGCGGCAATCCTTTCGGCAACGTTGTCAAAGACGGTGAAAAAGTCATGATGCATTCAGCTACAGGTAATGATTTTGAAGTGCCATTGCTGAAAACTTTAGCCGTCAACAACACCTGGAAAAGCCCCAATGCGATGGTCGCCATGGATAAAGTCAGCAAGCATAATGACAGTCTCGAATGCTATGCCTGCCACGCTTCCTGGGTGCCTCAATGTTATGGCTGCCACGTTCAAGTCAACTACGGTAAAGACAAAAATGGCAAACCCTATGAAGACGTAGACTGGATTTCTTCAGGCAGCGTCGTCACGCCAGATGGTCAAACCGCAGAATCGAGCCTCGGTACACCCGGTATCAAACAACCTGGTAAAGTCTTTGAAACCCGCTCTTACCTGCGTTGGGAAGAACCCATCTTAGGTATCAATGGTGAAGGTCGCGTGACTCCGCTGATGCCCGGTTGCCAAGTGGTCTACACCGTGATTGATCGTGAAGGCAAAACCATCGCCTTAAACCAAATTGAGCAATCCGAAGACGAGCGCGTTGAATTAGGACAAGAACGCACCCCACTGGCGATTGATATGGCACCAGTACAACCGCACTCTGCACAACGCAAAGCGCGTACTTGTGAATCTTGCCACAATAATCCTAAAGCGATGGGTTACGGCATCTCCGGCGGCGTGTTCCAAACTCGCTACACTGAAGACGTGATTGAAGATTTGATTGACCAAAAAACCGGCAAACCGATTCCTAAGAATTATAAAATCCAAATTCCGAAGATCGAAGCGCTGGATTTCGACTGGTCTACCATCATCAAAGACGAGCAACAAGTACAAACTGTTGGTACACATTGGCCGCTGTCTCGTGCATTACCCAAAGAAATGCGCGATGCCATGAAACGTACAGGCTTGTGCATGGGCTGTCATCGTGAAATGAGCAATGAAGAGCTGTGGAACAAAGTCGCCACAGAAGGTCAACTGAATGACGAGCAACACATTGAGTTGATGAACAACATGCTGAAAGCGTATGCGGATATGATGAAAAAATAATCATTATTTAGATGACTAGTACATCATTAAGCTTATTTTGAGGGATTTCAGACCTTCCAGGTTTTAAAAACCTGGAAGGTCTTTTAAGCAAAAACCCGTCATTATAAAGTAGACGATGTACTAGATTCATCTAAGTTCTATTCTTTAAGGCTCATGATCTCATGAGCCTTTTTTTTGCCTGTCATCAAGCGTTTGATGAACAGGACAATTACAGCAAAAATATCGTAGCTAAACCTAAAAATGAAAAAAAGCCCACGACATCCGTCACAGTGGTGAGCACAACGCCCCCCGCCAACGCCGGATCAATCGACAGACGCTTCAGCAACAAAGGAATCAAAGTGCCTGACAAAGCCGCAAACAACAAATTCACCATTAAAGCAGAGGCGATGATGACACCCAGCATCATATTATGAAACCAAACACTCGCCACCAAACCTACCACCACCGCCCAGATAGCACCATTAATAAAACCCACCGCCAACTCTTTGCGCATTAACCACATCGTATTGGTATCCATGACTTTACCCAAAGCCATGCCGCGAATCATCACCGTCAGCGTTTGCGTACCCGCAATACCCCCCATGCTGGCGACAATCGGCATCAATACCGCCAAGGCCACGATTTGCTCTAGCGTCGCTTCAAACCAACCAATCACCCAAGCTGCCAGAAACGCAGTGGCGAGATTAATCCCCAACCATAAAGCGCGTTGTCTAGCGGTTAAAAAAGTCGGCGCAAAAATATCGTCATCTTCATCCAAACCCGCACGGCTCATCAAACTATGTTCCGCTTCATCACGAATCACATCGACCACATCATCAATCGTGATACGTCCCAATAGATAACCGTCTCCTCTGACCACAGGCGCAGAAATCCAGTCTCGTTGCTCAAACAAATTAGCCACATGATGAGTGCTCATTTCAGGCGGAATCGGTTCAACATGAGAAGACATCACATCGGCGACTAACAAATCAGGGGAATGAGTAAGTAAACGGCTCAGAAATAACGCCCCTTGAAAATGATTGTCTCTATCAATCACCAACAACATATCGGTTTTATCGGGTAACTCCGTGTGCAAACGCAAATAACGCAACACCGTTTCCAATGTCACATCAGTACGCACCGTCAGCACCGAGGTATCCATTAAACCGCCTGCCGTGTCTTGCTGATAAGACAAGACCTTCTCAATGCGTATACGACGTTGCTCATCCATCGCCGCCAACACATCTTCCGCCTGCTTATCCGGCATATCCTGCAAGACATCAGCCGCATCATCCATATCCAAATTCGCGGTGAGTTCTGCTACGGCTGCGGGAGCCATATCTTGCAAAAGACTCAAACGCACATCGCCTTCAGCATAGGCCAAGACTTTCTCAAAGCCTTCATCTGCCAGCAAAATAGCCCACACCTGTTCACGCTTATCCGGCGGGAGCGATTCCAAAAAATCCGCCACATGTCCCGGATGCAGCGTCCCCAAGGCCGTCGTGAGTTGCTGAAGTGCGCTGTCGTCGAGTAATTGGTGTAATTGCGCCAGGATGTCTTGTTGTAACACGGTCATGGCTATTTTCCTCAAAATGCGGGACGGCCTGAAAATTCAGGCGAACCGTGCATAATAACAGTAGTCTTTGCTGCTTGTGAATGGCAAACAGTGTGTTTTAAAGGCTCTAATTTAAGAGCATTTTGCAAATGATTAGAATCAGTTGAGTGCTGGATAAATACTTTTTTTGCCCTAAATTTTTAAGTATCTGACATGACGCACATAGCGTGAAGTGAACGAAAACATCACGTTTTTCGTATAGGCTCTAAACCCCAGTGTGGAGCAATGGCGTTTTTTTACGCTTAAGTCTGTCTTTAAGCGTAAAAAAGAAGCCTTTGCGTAACGTCAGTCAGTATTTCAAAAAGTTCAAGTGATGCTGGTTAAAGTATAGTTTTTCGAAAAATATTTTGCTGAAAACACGGCTCAACACCACATGTTACCTAGGCTCTGTCAATGCAAATACGGGGCAATGTTTTAAATCTTGAGGCGTATGCTTTGAATTTTAAGCTGTTTGGTATTGTTTGAAGTCAAATAGGGTTTGCACTGCGTGTTTGCGGCGCGAACCCACCCTGCGTGAGAACACCGAGCACCGCGCCTGCGGTGTTGCGCCAAAAGCCAAAAACGCACTAAATTTTAAGGTATGCCCCTCTAGAGCCTATACAAAGATGGGGAATCGAAGCGAAAATTCGCTATTTTGAGGCAGGTTTGCAGCCGATTATCCCGTTTTCATATAGGCTCTAAACCACGAAAAAAGATTGCCAGCATCGCAATGGATTGCTATGTTAAGCGAACGGCAGTTGATGCATTGCAGCACTGGCGTTAGAATATCACTTAACCCACTGATTTTGTTTCTTATTGGAGACCGTCAAAAATGAAAAAACTGATTTTATCCGGTGCTTGCGCATTAGCTTTAGGTCTGTCTGTACACGCCTCTGCTGAGGGTTTTGATGTAAAAGACATGAGTTGTGGCAATTTCATGGAAGTGGCAGAAGAAAGTGAAGAAGTGGCCGGTTTATTAGTCTTTTGGTTAGATGGTTATTTATCCGGTGTCACCGATGATACTCGTTTTGACAGTGAGATCATTGAATCATTAGCCAATGATTTAGGCGAAGCTTGTGCGGAAAACCCCGATGCCAGCCTCATTAAAACGGCGAAAGATGTCGGTACCGAGTAATCATTTTTGTTTGCACAGAATTTTAGGGATTTTTCCTCTATAGTCCGTTTGTATTTAGGGATAATGTTGCTTTAAGTGTTGTTATTCCTCACAGACCGCTTCTTATGTTTGTTCTTCATATTGTGACTGGCTTTATGCTGTAGTGATGGTATTGAAGATAAACGGGTAGCCTTTCTTTTTCCTTTAGAGCCTATACGAAGATGGGGAATCGAAGCGAAAATTCGCCATTTTGAGGCAGTTTTTTCGGTTTTTTAAGGCGAATAGTGAACTATTTAACGAAAAAAAGCGGAAAACCTGACCAAAAGGGCGGATTTGCAGCCGATTATCCCGTTTTCGTATAGGCTCTTAGACCAGCACTGATTGAAACAATATGGGTAAACATACCGCTTTATATGAAAAACATTTGGAATCCAACGCTAAAATCGTCGATTTTGCCGGTTGGGATATGCCATTACATTATGGCTCACAACTTAATGAACACCGCCAGGTGCGCGAGGATGCGGGAGTGTTTGATGTATCCCACATGACGGTGATCGATGTTCGTGGCGCTCAAGCGCAAGCTTATTTGCGTCATCTATTGGCTAATGATGTGGCACGATTAAAAGACACAGGAAAAGCGTTGTATTCCTGCCTGTTGAATGAACAAGGCGGGATTATTGATGATCTCATTGTGTATTTTCTGGATAAGCACAGTTATCGTGTGGTGGTCAATGCCGCCACTCGTGAGAAAGACTGGGCTTGGATGGAACAACAAGCAAAAGATTATGAGGTGCGTCTTGAAGCCCGTCATTTATCCATGCTGGCGGTACAAGGCCCGAATGCACGCGAAAAAACCTTGTCTTTATTGCCTTCAGGGATGCGCAATGCGGTGGCGGCGTTAAAACCTTTTACGGCGACATGGCAGGCGGACTGGTTTGTTGGACGCACGGGCTACACGGGTGAAGACGGCCTGGAAATTATTCTGCCTAATGAAGCGGTGACGGTATTGTGGGATGGTTTACTCGCGGTAGGTGTCAAACCTATTGGCTTAGGCGCACGCGATACTTTGCGTTTAGAAGCGGGCATGAATTTATACGGCACGGACATGACGGATGACACCACGCCTTGCGCTTCGGGTCTGGCTTGGACGATAGCTTGGGAGCCGAAAGAACGTTATTTTATCGGACGTGCAGCCATTGAACCTTTGCGAGAAGGCACGGTTGAGATGATTCAAGTGGGTTTGGTGCTGCTGGAAAAAGGCGTGTTACGTTCGCATCAAGTGGTGAATGTAGAGGGTTTGGGTCAGGGGGAAGTGACCAGCGGCAGTTTTTCTCCGACCTTAAATGCAGGGATTGCCTTAGCACGAGTGCCAGCGGGTGTGAGTGATGAAGTGACCGTGCAAATCCGTAATAAAGCGATTCCAGCGAAAGTGGTTAAACCGCCTTTTGTACGTCATGGCAAAGCCATGGTGGAATTTTAACGAATACTTAAGCAGCAATGGCTGTTTTTTTGTGCTTAATTCTATTTTCAAGCACAAAATCAAGCCTCTGCGTAAATCAATAAACCCTTAATTTCAATCTTATCATTTAAGAGGAGTTTAACAATGAACAATGTACCAGAGGATTTAAAATACCTTCAATCCCATGAATGGCTACGAGATTTAGGTGACGGTATTGTTGAAATCGGCATTACCGATCATGCTCAAGAATTACTCGGTGATTTAGTCTTTGTTGAATTACCCGACGTGGGACAAACCGTGGAAGCAGGCACAGAATGCACCGTGCTGGAATCTGTCAAAGCGGCTTCTGATGTGTATAGCCCTGTGAGTGGTGACGTTGTTGAAGTCAACGAAGCCTTAAGCGATGCACCTGAAACCATCAACAACCATCCTTATGCGGATGGTTGGATTTGCCGCATCAAATTGTCCGACACAGATGATTTAAATCAAATGTTAGATGCCGCTGCTTATACTCTAGTGTTGGAAAACGAAGCTCACTAAGCTGCTTGACGAAAGACGGGAATATCAATGTTTATCCCGTCTTTCATATAGCCACACCCTCTTATAAAGGTTCCACCATGCCTTATATTCCTCACACGCCCGATGATGAGCAGGCGATGCTGCAAAGCATCGGTGCTGCCTGCCTTGACGACTTGTTTGATGAAATCCCTGCTGAGCTGCGTTGCACGTCCTTAGAGGATGTGCCCGTGCGACTATCAGAACTCGATATTTCACGCTTAATGCAAACCCGTTCAGCACAAGACAACAGCGGTTTATGCTTTATTGGTGCGGGCGCTTATCAACATCATATTCCGGCTGCGGTATGGGACATCACCACACGCGGTGAATATTACTCGGCGTACACCCCGTATCAAGCCGAAGCCAGTCAAGGCACTCTGCAACTGCTGTATGAATATCAGAGCATGATGGCCTCTTTGACGGCACTCGATGCGTCTAATGCCTCCTTATATGACGGCGCTTCCGCATTAGCTGAAGCGGTGCTAATGGCGGTGCGGGCGAATCGTAAATCCAAATCCAAAACCATTTTGTTGCCGCGCAATGTGCATCCGCATTACCGCAAAGTCGTACACGCTTTGGTCAAAAACCAAGGTATTCAGTTATTGGAATTACCCTTTACTGAACAAGGTGTTATCGACGTAGCGGCATTAGAGCAATACGATGCGGCAGACATCACCGCATTGGTTATTCCGCAACCGAATTTCTTTGGTGTGCTGGAAGATGTGGACACCTTGACGGACTGGGCACATGCACACGATGCACTGGCAGTTGCGCAAGTGAATCCCACCGCTTTAGCGATTCTGACACCGCCCGGTGAATGGGGCGAAAAAGGGGCGGATATCGCCTGCGGTGAAGGTCAACCACTGGGGATTCCCTTGGCATCGGGCGGGCCTTATTTTGGCTTTATGTGCTGCAAAAAAGTGCTAGTGCGGCAAATGCCGGGGCGCATTATCGGGCGCACCGTGGACATGGAAGGCAAACCCGGTTACACCCTCACCTTGCAAGCCCGCGAACAGCACATTCGCCGCTCTAAAGCGACTTCCAATATTTGTACAAACCAAGGTTTAATGGTCACGGCTGCGACTATTTACATGTCCATCATGGGCGCAGAAGGGCTGGAACGCACGGCGCTGGATTCGCACCACAACGCAGGCGTATTACGCGATAAGCTCAGTGCTATTGAAGGGGTAGAAGTGGTGTTTGGTGCAGTCGGGTTTCATGAATTTGTGTTACGCCTCAATACCTCAGTCGAAGCCACTTTGCGGGCACTGGCGGCACACAATATTCTGGGCGGATATTCATTGAAAAAGGATTATCCAGAGCTAGGCGAGGCACTGTTGGTGTGTGCCACAGAAATCCACAGCGATGCTGAAATGGATACATTTACTGAGCATTTACAACGGATCATGGATAAGTCAGGGGCCGGCAATTGTCCCGTTCCACCGAAAATATAATGTGACTCACCGGGCTAAGTTTTCAGCGCTTAGCCCTTGGAGCCTAGTGCTTTGTCAATTCTAAGAATTAGGTGGTCAAATGTCACCACGGAGGCGCGGAGGTGACACGGAGGACACAGAGGTGAGTTAAATTAAAAGTCTTTCTCCGTGCGCTCTGTGCCTTCTCCGTGTCTCCGTGGTAAAAAATGCAACCCTAAAAAGTAGGCTTGACGAAGCACTAGCCTCCTTCCCTTCTAATGCTTGAATTCCCACGGGTGGTAAGCCCATCTCGCAATAATGTTCTTGATGCCAAGACTTTATCTGACGCACACTGTTTATTGACCAAACAGTATCTTAAATTGATACGTATGATCTTGTGGTTTTTGTGCTTATGTTAGACTCTTAACGGTTAAGCGTTTAGCTGACACACAGCGTGAAGCGAACGAAAACATTCTGTTTAAACCCACAGTGTAGGGCGATGGCGATTTGTGAGTGCTTTAATCTGTATTCCAAGTGCTGCAAAGAAGCCTTTGCGTAACATCCATTAAAAATACTTAGAACCCTTCTAATGAAATCTGTCTATTTTCGTGATACCCAAGAAGAAGTCAGTGTTCATCCTCAAGATCGTCTATTGGATGCATTGTTGAGCAATGATGTTGATGTCATGATGCTGTGCGGTGGGCACGGATTGTGTGCCACCTGCCATGTGTATGTGACACGCAATCCGCATTGTTTAACGCCCATGACTGAACAAGAAAAAAAAACTTTAAGCTTGATGAGCAGTGTGCAGGCGAATAGCCGTCTGGCTTGTCAAGCGCGAGTGGTAGGCGATGATATAGAACTGGCGTTGCCGGATGAACTCTATGTAAAATCCTTTTCAGAGCTAGAGAGCTTGATTGGTAAACGCACGAAAGCCCCCATTTTGCATCCCTTGAATGGAGACGTTTTAATTCCTGCCAATAAGATCATTACGCGCTCTGCCATGACGGCATTGCAAGATATAGACTTTAATTTTTCTGATATACAGGTGGACTAGGCCATGCCGATTAACCCTACCGACGGTGGCTTTAAGGGCTATCACAATTATTATCATCCTGATGAATTTTTTCGCCGTGAAAGTGATCAGGGGGCGATTTATTTACGTGATGGACAGCGTGCAGCGAAGGTGACGGAAAGTTTTATCAATGGCTTGCATCTGGGTGTCGAAGAAGAAGTCGGTGAAAGCGTTAGCAATTTACTCATGTACAAATGTGGACAAGCCTGGGGCGAGCAAGATATGAAACGCTTTAACCAGCGTATGCGCCATGAATTTGGCGGCGGTAAACAAGATATTTGGCAAATGAATCAGCGCTTTGTGTTTGAATCTTGGTGGTGGCCTTTGACTTTGGAAGGCTTTGGCGGCTGGACGCTGGACTTAAACTTTGTTAAACGTGGCTTGACCGTCGTGGAAATCCGTAATTCTGCCGTCGCACATTCGATGCAAGTGGTTGGCAAACCCGTGTGCCATATTTATGCGGGCTTGTTTTCTGGGGTGATGTCTTTTTATCAAAAAACCGAGCGCGAATGTATTGAAGTGCAGTGTTATTCAATGGGCAATGATGTGTGCAAGTTTTTAATTGGCGATAAAAAACAAATCAATGCCGCAGAGTTTTGGCGACAAGAAGGCGCTAATGCGACAGAAATTCTGGCCAACTTTGATGTGGAGTCTTAAATCATGGAACATTTTAATACGGCTCTTAACACATTATCTGCGCCTTTGAGGGAGCAGACGATGTTGGGCGAAGCGAAAACCGCTGCTAATGCGCCTTTTCGGCGTATGGCTAACCAGTGTGTACAAGCGCTGTCGATGCCGCAGAGGGCACCGCAAGACTTCTGGCATGACATGGCTTCGCGTCTGCAACAATCTTCACCCAATATCAGCCCTTGGTCGGGGGCATTACCTTGGCAAACTGCATTAAGTCGCTTACAGCAGGGGTTGAGTAATGAAGATGTCTTATCACCCGAAGCGTTGCTGGAATCTGAAGTTGAAGACGATGTGTTTGCATTGCCGGATATGCCTGAACCCGATGCGGATTTATTTGATTTTGATGCTGTCGGCGAGGTGTCTACAGAATTAGACGCAGTGTTTGTAGAAGCGACGGTTGATCCTTCATCAAGCCATGATGCGGATTCATTGATAGACACCGATACGACAACAGATACGGCTGATTTTCCTGAACCCGATGTGGAATCCATCATTGCCGAAGCCGCAGAACCGGAGATTGAGGAAGACATCAGCGTTGCGGTGGGTCATCTCAGTGAATCTGAAGCCGTAGTGGATGCTGAGGTGGATGCGGAGGCGGTTCACAGTGTCGAGGCTCATGAGGTCAATGTAGAGTCCCACATCGTGGTGGACACGGAGGAGAGCGATGATGAGGTGATGCATATTCATGTGTCTGCGGGAGAACACCAGGAAGATACTGAACAATGGGCTGAACAGGCTCCGCAATTAGCGCAAAATCCGATTATGGCTGCCACTCAACAAGCATTGCATAGCGCAGCCGTCGCAGCGGCTGAAGTGGTTCCGCCTCCTGCGAGCACCCCCGTGCCCCTGGTTTTTCCTGAAACTTCGAGTAGTCAAGAATTTTTTGCCAGCCTCCCTTGGAGTGGCATTCATGAGCCACAGTGACAGTGAGACAGCTATGATTGAGAACGCCAATGGCTTTAGACATCATCCTGATTTAGCCGCTATTTTTAAAGCCACAGAAAGCCGCCAACTGACTGAGCAAGAACTAGAAGAATATTATCGTGTATTGCCTGATGAATTACCGCGAGCTACGGCAGCGCGAGAAATTAAGGCTATAGAAACGCAAGTGGTGCAGGCGGTCATCAATGAAGTATTTGCACTGTATCCGTTTGAAGAATGCCATGCGATGGCGACCGGAAAATGTGCGCGTGATGTACGTTATGTGAGCGCTTATGCCACTTTAGCCATGCTGATGAATGATCCGCAGTGGTTTGGAAATAAGCTATTAATTTGGATGAAAACCATTATTCAAGCCTTTGAGTTTCCTGAACAAAGCCATAAGCCTAAAGTGAGTTTTAATATGAATATGGGGCAACAACAAATGGCGCAATTGAAACCTCATCAACGTTCAATTTTTGATACTTATACACGGCTAAAACAGCAATATCATCGCACTTTATCCCCCGCTTCTTACGCACTGATTTCGCCTTATTTGCAACAAGCCTTGGATGTATTGTCTGAAGATTAAATGCTTCTGCCAAAAGAATACTGGTTGCTTTTCAAGCGATAACAAAAACTCAAACAAAGTGATACTGACAATACTAAATGGCTTGTGATAATTTACACATCAGGTTTTTATTACAAGTTGTCGTTGAAGTGTTGACATCATTCACTAGCGCCTCATTTTGATTCAAAATGATGTCTAATGATGTCTAATGATGTCTAATGATGTCTAATGATGCCGTTAATGTGTGATTAAGAACCTATACGAAGATGGGGAATCGAAGCGAAAATTCGCCATTTTGAGACTGATTTTTCGGTTTTTTAAGGCGAATAGCGAGCGTGTAACGAAAAAAAGCGGAAAATCTGACCAAAAGGGCGGATTTGCAGCTGATTATCCCATTTTCGTATAGGCTCTAAGGTTTATTCGCTATAAACCGTCACTTCAAACCCTATCACCAAGCCTTATTTTTCTGGAATCATTCATGAAGTATCAACATATTGTATTGGGTGTCACAGGGGGTATTGCTGCTTATAAAAGCCCTGATTTGGTGCGTCGTTTACGTGAGCAGGGTGCTAAAGTGCGCGTTGTCATGACTCAAGGGGCACAGCAATTTGTCACGCCGCTGACCTTTCAAGCTGTATCCGGGCATTCCGTACACACCACACTCTTGGATGCACAAGCCGAATCCGCATTTGGACACATTGATCTCGCTCGTTGGGCGGATGGCGTGCTCATTGCCCCAGCCAGCGCTCAAGCATTGGCGAAATTGGCACAAGGGTTCGCAGATGATTTGCTCAGCACCCTGTGTTTGGCGACACAAGCGCCTATTTATGTCGCACCAGCGATGAATCAACAAATGTGGAAAGCCCCTGCCACACAACGTAATTGTCAACTTTTACGCCAACATGGCGTGACTTTTTTGGGCCCTGCTGAAGGTGCTCAAGCTTGCGGTGAAACAGGGGCGGGACGCATGTTAGAACCCTTGGACATCGTAGAACAACTGAGTCATACCACTAGTGCTTCACCCTTGGCGAATAAAAAAGTATTAATTACCGCAGGGCCGACCCGAGAAGATATTGATCCAGTGCGTTTTATTTCCAATCGTAGTTCTGGGCGGATGGGCTATGCAGTCGCACAGGCTGCGCACGCCTTGGGTGCCGAGGTGCAGCTCATTAGCGGGCCTGTCAATTTAACGCCCCCTGCTGGCGTATCCCGTATTGATGTTTATAGCGCACAAGATATGTTGAATGCAGTGCAACAGCAGTTATCCGGTACTGATATTTTCATTGCGACGGCGGCAGTCGCGGATTATCGTCCGGCTCAACAAGCTGCACAAAAAATCAAAAAAAATAACACACAAGCGTCACTTGAATTAGAACCCACACCAGATATTCTGGCCTGGGTAAGTGCGCAAACAAAAGCCCCTTTTACCGTAGGCTTTGCGGCTGAAACCCACGATGTAGCAGAGTATGCTAAAAGAAAGTTGGCTCACAAAAAACTCGATATGATAGCCGCCAATCAAGTCGGTCTTGCCGATCAAGGATTTGATAGCGCTTATAATGCTTTAACGCTTTTTTGGCAAAACCCTAATGGGTTGATTGAAGAACACGCCTTAGCTTTAACGGATAAGTTCCACTTAGCACAGCAACTATTAGAATCAGTGATGCAGCGCTATCAGAAAAAAATTCTTACAATAAGCGCCAGATGATGTGATGTTGAGGAGTTTTTTATGTTAGAAGAGGTGTCTATGAAAGGTCGGTCTCTGTATCGCATTCAGAACATGATCAAAACACTGCTCAAGCCACATTGGTTGGCGGGTAGTGTGTTATTTCTTTTTTATTTCTTCCCCCTCTCTGCTGCACAAGAGATTGAAATCAATGCTGAAGCATTAAAAGCCGCGTTTTTACATAATTTCCCTAGTTTCATTAACTGGCCGAACATGCCCGAAACGCTAGATTTATGCATATTAGGTGAAAGTCCCTTTGGTAAAACCTTGGAGGCGCTGAATCGACAAGCTCAACTCCAAGATGCCGAACAAACCCTTCGTATTCAATACCATAACCGTGTCCAAGGATTGGAAAACTGTCATATGGTGTATATCAGCGATTCAGAAAAATATCGTCAAACAGCGATTCTCGATCATTTAGCGAATCATCCTATTGTCACCGTCAGTAGCTTACCTAACTTTGCTCGACGGGGTGGGCATATTGAATTTTTCACTGTGCAAAAACGTGTGCGCTTTTATATTAATAATACAATGCTCAAGCAACAAAAATTAAAAGCAGGTGCCAATCTTTTACGAGTTGCAGCAGATGTGTTCTAAAAGGAAAAGAACATGATCTTAGCGCGCTCATTATGCCTATGTTTAGCTCTCACTATGTTATTTGATCTAAACATTCAAAGTCTTCATGCCGAAGGGATGGCAAAACCATTATCGGGGTTATCTATTGATGAACTTAGCAAGGTTCAATTAGATCAAACCTTTGATGTATTTGATGCCTTATTGGAACGCCCGCGTACCAGTCTTGCTTCTGGAGGGCATATAGAACAATCCCCCGCTTACACCCCGGCGGTTATTAGCATTGTCACCGCTCAAGACATTGAAGCGATGGGGGCGAATAACTTAGATGACATCTTGCGTGCCGTACCTGGTTTACATGTTGGAGTGGCCAATGAAGGTCGCTATATGGCGGATTACTCCATGCGCGGGTTACGCGGTCAAACCTCTGAATATTTTTTAATCATGATTAATGGTATTCCCGTCAAGCATTTTGGTAACAATGCCTGGTCTTTGCTGCATAACGGGCGTTATCCCGTGCATAACATTGAACGGGTTGAATTGGTGCGCGGTCCGGTGTCTGCATTGTATGGGGCGGATGCCATGAATGGTG
The DNA here is from genome assembly GCA_016744475.1 of Thiotrichales bacterium. Lineage (GTDB taxonomy): Bacteria > Pseudomonadota > Gammaproteobacteria > Beggiatoales > Beggiatoaceae > BB31. The sequence goes on from JADGEH010000031.1 coordinate 37,031, forward strand.
TCATCAACATCATTACCAAAACTGCCAAAGACCTTCAAGGCACTCAAACAGGCGTGCGTGTAGGGAGCTACAATACCGAGAATCTCTGGCTCCAACACGGTGATACCTATGGTGATTACGACATCGCTGTGAGTGTTGAATACCTACAAACTGACGGACATCGCTCCATCATTCAAGCGGATTTACAAAGTTACTATGATGAACGCGATGGCACACAGTTATCCGCCACACCCGCGCCAGCCAATACTTTTTCGCGCCAAGTACAAGCCTCTGTCAATATCAGCAAAGATCACTGGAATCTGTTCGCCTTGCGACGCGAAAATCGTCACGGCCCTGGTATGCTCACTCGCGGTGTCATGCCTATTGTCGATAACCAGCAAGAAATTTATTTACACCTATTAAAACTGGATTATCACAACCCAAACCTCCGCCGTTATTGGAATTTTCGCACCACTTTAAGCTTGGTACATTTTAGCTGGCAGGATGTTACACCGCGTAACATGTTTGCACCAGGAGGTTTAGGAGGGCGTTTTCCGCATGGACAACAGCTCATGGCACACATGCAAGATGTTTCGCCTCGAGCGAGTTTTTCGCTCGGCTATTCTGGCTGGCAAGATCACTACTGGCTGCTGGATGGCGGATATACACAACTTGACCTGTATGAGGTTGAACAATTTACCAGCGCAGGTCGCCACCCTGATGGTAGCCCCATCCAAGCCGAAGAGGGCATGGTCAATATTACTGATTCACCTTATTTAGGCGTGCAAGAACAAGCGCGAGAAAATCTCTGGCTACTGCTGCAAGATACTTGGTTGTTTACTGATGATTGGAGTGTGACGGTCGGTGTTCGTTACGATCTTTTTTCTGATTTTGGCAGTGTATGGACACCCCGTTTTTCCTTGGGCTGGCGCATTGATCAAGATTTATATGCGCGTCTGATGTACAGCCGTGCTTTTCTTGAACCCAATATGACAGAAATCAGTGCCCAACTGCCCCCATTGATCGGGAATCCTGATTTAGACCCAATGACTCATGATTCTCTGGAATTTGCCTTGAATTATGAGCCGTATCATCAATTTAATATGGCAATGAGCTTATTTGCCAATCAGCAGCGTGGACAAGTTGAATACCTGCCAGGGCTGGCTAAAACCGAACCTTCCTACCATAATCTCGGCAAATCTTATGCTTATGGTGCAGAATTAGAAGTGCGCTGGAAACCTAATAAAACCAACGGTGTGGTGGCCAATATTGCATTTACACAAGCCTACGATAAGCGCCAAGAACAAGATGTCCCGCATATTCCTCAACAAATGTTTTATTTACGCCATGATTACTTATTAAACCCTGGTGTGTACCTAAACACCCAAATGTCCTGGAATGGTTACTTCAAGCGTGCAAAGGATGACTGGCGGGAAGCGTTAAGTGAACAATTGAGTCTTGACCTCAGCGTGCGTTACAAACCCAATAAACACTGGAATATCGCTGTGGGTGGACGCAACCTCACCAATCATGACAACCGTGATGCTTCGCAAGGCCCTAATCAGGGCATTATCAATTACCCCGATGATTTACCACTGGAAGGCCGCACTTGGTTTGCCGAAATGAATTATCGTTTTTAAGTGCTTAAGAACGATGCAAAAGAATGCAAACCTTTACAAGTCTAATCCTCACCGGTGTTATCCCTGAAGCTCTCCCCAGATAAATAAACTCATCCCTCACCAGCGGCCAATACAGGGAATACATGATGTTTGCAGTGTCTTTCATGACTCTAGCGCTACTATTACTGCTCCTCAATCCATTTAACATGCAAGAGCCACTGGGCATTTTCATTTGGCCTTTCTTTTCAGGATTTGATGTTGCACTCAATATATTGCTGTTTTTGCCGATGGGCGTGGCGTTACGCCAGTCAAAACAATTTACTCATTGGCAAGCACTGATTTATGCCGCCTTGCTCAGTACCTTGGCAGAAATCGCCCAACTGTATTTGCCCGCGCGTTACAGCGGTTTGATGGATATTCTTAGCAATGTGTTAGGTACTTCACTGGGTTTCATGCTGTGGAGCACAGTGGCTAGACATCGCCTACAAACAACGCCCATTTTGCTCATTGCGTTACTTACCCCCCTAGGCTGGATAGCCGCCATGCGTTCCATACTATCGATTTCATCAGCGTGGGTTTTCAGTCTCGAATTACTGATGGCAGCGGCTTTATTCAAGCAAGCGTGTTCAGCACGCCGCTGTCTTGCTCCGCACCATGGCTTGCGAAGCGCCTATCGAAAAATCCAACATCCCATCACCTATGCGATCATCAAACGCTACTTTCACGCTTATTATCCGGTTTTATTATGGAGTGTTTGGCTTGTGGCTTTTCTGTCAGGACTGCTAGTGATTAATCGAAAACTCTTACTCTTGCTACTGCTGGTGGGATTTTCCCTGCCTTGGTGGCTCATATACATGACTGCATCAGCACGAACAATAGGCAATGTAATCGGTGGCTTATTGCTCAGTATTCTAATCATGCAAAACTTAGTCTGGTTTACTGGCGTGCCGCCTCACAGTTGGGCGGTGTTAAGGAATCTACACTGGATAGAAGTGCTGCTATTTGGCTTGTGGTGGGGATATTGCCGTTGGGAAATGAAATCGTGTAGGGCGAAATAGGCGCGGCGGATGCGGTGTTTGAAAGATGCGTCCTATCGCGCCGTATTCCACCATGAGGGCAGATACATGATTAATCTTTTAAAAACAACGCAAACGGCACAAGAGGCGCAAAAGAACGCAAGCGTTTAAGAGCGATACAGCCATTGTAGAGAATCTAAAGAAAAAACCAGCTTTTTATACATTAAAACGGAAATGCATCACATCGCCATTTTGCACAATATACTCCTTGCCTTCTAATCGCCATTTACCCGCTTCTTTTGTGCCTGCTTCACCCTTGTATTGAATGAAATCATCATAAGCAATGACTTCAGCACGAATAAAACCTTTTTCAAAATCAGTATGAATCACTGCTGCTGCTTGTGGCGCTGTAGCACCAATTTTAACCGTCCAGGCACGCACTTCTTTTTCGCCTGCGGTAAAATAAGTTTGCAAACCTAATAATTGATAACCTGCGTGAATAACGCGGTTTAATCCCGGTTCTTCTAAGCCTAAATCAGCTAAAAACTCTATTTTTTCTTCAGCATCCAGTGCCACCAACTCTGCTTCAGTCGCGGCACAAACAGACACCACCACGGCATTTTCTTTGACCGCCAACGCTTCAACTTGTTCTAAATAAGGATTATTGGTAAATCCATCCTCTGCTACATTGGCAATATAAACCGTAGGTTTAGCGGTCAATAAATGCAATTCACGTAATAACACCTGTTCCATTTCATTTAATTCTAATGAACGCACAGCTTCACCAGCATCTAAATGAGCTTGTACCTTTTCAAATAAGGCTTTTTGAGCTTTAGCTTCTTTATCACCACTTTTAGCATTTTTAGTTGCGCGTTGCGCAGCGCGTTCCACCGTGTCCAAATCAGATAAAGCCAACTCAGTATGAATAATATCAATATCAGCCAAGGGGTCTATCTTACCTGCTACATGCACCACATCATCATCATCAAAACAACGCACTACATGAGCAATCGCCTGGGTTTCACGAATATTGGCGAGAAACTTATTGCCCAGTCCTTCACCTTTAGAAGCCCCTTCCACCAATCCAGCAATATCAACAAATTCCATATGAGTAGGAATAGTTTTTTGCGGTTTAACAATTGCTGCGAGCTTATCTAAACGTATATCCGGCATAGCCACTACACCGACATTAGGATCAATGGTGCAGAAAGGGTAATTTTCAGCTTGAATACCCGCTTCAGTTAAAGCATTAAACAATGTAGATTTGCCGACGTTGGGTAAGCCAACGATGCCACATTTAAAGCCCATGAATATATCCTTATTAAAGTTGAATCACTCATCTTGTTGTGAGTGCAAAGAAATGCATTAGCGAGTAAAACAAGCCACTACGGTATTTTGAATGGAAGCTATCACGGGTGGTGAACGTTGTTGAGACACCTGAGATAAAGTATTTAATATTTGTTGCAGGCGTTGTTTGAGGGTGAGGGTGTGATGATTCAGTTGAAATAGGTTGTAAATGAGCCGCAGGCCACATAACAACCCCTTAGTTTTATGAAAAGAACACTCTCAGATCAAACATGCAATGTATTCATAGCTTTGTTCAGTTCGCCTGATAACACCAAAGGCAATACCTCTAAAGCCCCTTGCATGGCTTGTTCTATCACTGACTGGTCTGTGGCTGAAGGATTTTTCAATACATAATTCGCCACTTGTTTACTATGCCCCGGATGTCCAATACCTAGACGCAAGCGCAAAAAATCTTTGCTCCCCAAATGCTGCACAATATCTCGCAAGCCATTATGCCCACCATGTCCGCCACCACGTTTGAGTCGCGCAGTACCAGGAGGAAGGTCTAATTCATCATGTACCACCAAAATATGCTCAGGCTCAATACGATAAAAACGTGCTAAGGCCGTCACCGCTTGCCCGCTACGGTTCATATAAGTATCAGGTTTCAATAGCCAATGAGGGGAAGGCTGTGACAGCTTAAGGCATTCACCATGAAACTTATTATCACGGCGAAAAGTAGCATTGGCTTGATAAGCCAGGCTGTCAACAAACCAAAACCCGGCATTGTGCCGGGTTTTAAGATATTGATCGCCAGGGTTACCAAGCCCTACGATCAATTGAATAGGCTCTGTCATCATGTTATGAACAAATGCATGTTAAACAAAGAGCTTATCGGCATTATTCGTCACCGGCTACTTCACTGTCTTCAGCTTCCGCAGTGTCTTCAGCATCTCCTGCACGTCCTTTCTGTACAGATGCCACCGGTAAATCATGGTTAGCACCTTGAGTTAAAGACGGTATTTCTACCCCTTCAGGCAATGTAAGATCAGATAAATGAATGCTAGTACCAATATGTACTTCACCTAAATCCACTTCAATAAACGCAGGTAAATCTTTAGCTAAACAATGGATTTCCACTTCAGACATTTGATGAGAAATAACGCCACCATCTTTTTTCACACCCAAGCAATTTTCTTCATTAATGAAATGCAAAGGAATATTCATGTGTAATTTATGCGTATCATCAACACGTTGAAAATCAACATGTAAAATAAAAGGTTTACCAGGATGACGTTGTAAATCTTTTAATACCGCTTTATCGGTCTGTTCGCCCACTTTAACGGTCAGAATATGAGAATAAAAAGCTTCATTTTCCAGGTGTTTCAGTATAGAAGTATGCTCAATACTAAATGGGACAGGTTCTTTATCACCGCCATACATAATGCCCGGCACTAGACCCGCATGACGCAGACGGCGGCTCGCACCCTTGCTCTGAACCTCACGCGGTTGTGCAATCACTTCAAAAATTTCCATGTTTAACTCCTCAAAAAACTGATCCCTAAAGGTATAGAGATTCTGTACAGCAATAAAAAAACTGCGACTCCGCGACCAGAGCAGCAGTTATCGAAAAACCCCGCAGTATAAACTTTTTTCCAGCAAAAGGTGAGGCTCTATCAAACTTAACTTATTGATCACCGAAATGCGGAGGACACCGCACTCGTCTCAGACCTGCTTAGAACATTCAGCGCTTTCCGTCAATTTAATGATTTAACAAGCTGCTGGTGTGCGCAATGCCCTCTATCAGCAGAAATAGCTCCGTGGCAGAGTAATGCTCTTGATCTGAAGCAATGATAAATTTTTTAAGGTTGCCCAGCGCATCTTGATAACCGGAATGAAAAGCCTGTTTCAAATCCGGTTTGCGTTGTTGCCATTGAAGATTGTAACCATCGCTAAAACCTTGCTGATAAATTACCCCCTGCCCAGGGCGAGGATTAGCACTAGAACAAGCACAACCTTCGCCTTTTTTGCAATTCCAAGAAATAGGAATGCAGCTATTACCACAGGGTTTACTATTTTGGGTGCAGTAACGACAACACGTCCCAAGCTCTTGACTCTGTACGGAAGAAATGCTGCTACACAGTGCGATTAAGACGATGAATATTTTCATAATGCTCTCCTTTTCAAGTGTTTCATTAGGCTTTTAATGCCTACCTGTTTTCGTATAGGCTCTAAAGTGCATCTTGCGATACAGCCAAACCCAAGACTGCCAGTCCTTGAAGGACTGGCAGTCTTAACAACTGATGGCATTTTGCTATATGACAGTGCAACGATGAGGGTTGATGCTCGCTCATTCGCTCAATGCTTGCAGCGAATGAAGGTGTGAAATGAGCCGATAAATTATCATCATTTTGGCGAATAAATGCCCTGTCATTCGTCCTTGTTTTTGAGCCAAGCACAGAGACTTGCATTTTGTTTTACGCCATAAAATGTCTGTTATCTTTAACTTTGGGGAACAGTTTGAAATGGAAAAAATAATAATTTTATTTGAAAAATGATTCAATGTATAACGGATATACGGCAGCAAATGCTCGAATCAAATAATGTTTTAAATGCTTTTGTTTTCGATTCATTTAGATATTCCATAACACGGGTAAATCAAAACTAATGGCTTCAAACGGAGCAATGCTCACTTTATCGTCAGCGGCATACGTGTGTAATAACAACCATTGTTGTTCTTGGCGTTGATAAGCTTCTAAGGTTTGCTGGTCGGGATCAATCAACCACAGATGCTCAACTTCAACCTGCGCATACCAAGGCATTTTGCTTTTACGATCTAAACGCGCAGTAGACGGTGAAAGAATTTCACACACCCAATCAGGTGCCCGTTCAAAATAAGCCGTATCAGGTAATTGTGGCAAGCGGGGTTTTTTCCAACCTGCCAAATCAGGTATCACCACATCACCCAACAAATGCAATTCTGGTTTATCAAGAATAATCCAACCGCCAGGGCCGTTATTCCCTTTGTCGAAAGGATTGAATAACTCCCCACCTAAATGTGAAGCGGCTAAAGCATGTTTAGGCGCAGGACGCGGCAAAGCGATGAGTTCCCCGTTAATAATTTGTCCCTGCATATTTTCAGGTAAGTCCCAGAGGTCTTCATAAGTGGCAAGTTTTGCAGCGGGTGTTGCCATAAAGTGTCTCCCTGTGTGGTTCTAAATGTTGATGCAGGTCATTATAACGCATAAAAAAACCGAGCCTAAGCTCGGTTTTTTTATGCAGAGAGGTGAGGATTAAAATCCTCACTACACACTTTAAGCCACCTATTTCACCTGTTCTTTCTTCATCTGCTCCAGTGCTTTGCGGTAGTCCACGGGCATGACTTTGACGAACTGGGGTAGGTAGGTGTCCCAGTTATCCAGAATCATCCGCGCACGGGCGCTGTCGGTGTAGTAAAGATGGTTTTCGATCAGCTTGCGTAGGCGGCTGGGCTGGCATCTCGGGGTCTTGGGTGGCAACGCCGACGGGGCAGGTGTTGAGATGGCATTTGCGCATCATGATGCAGCCTTTGAGTTGTTTATTATTCAAACCAATTTTCTATTTGCAAATCGGCAAAATTCTCAAAGTCTGTGACATTGCGGGTCACAAGGATTAATTTATTGGTTTTGGCGACGGCAGCGATTTGGCTGTCAATCGGTGAAGGCGTTTTACCAAGGGCGATTAATCTGGCTACTTCAATGCCATGCCATTCTGCTGTGGTTTCCGTATAGGGCAAAATGGGTAAGCGGTTGCGAATAAATGGCTCCGCATATTGAAGAATGCGGATACGCTTTTCTGTCTGTTCTGGCAAGCCATATGCGCCACGGATAATTTCATATAACACCAAGGCTGCCGTTGCAATTTCTGTTTGGTGAAGTTGGATTTTTTTCAAAACTCGCGCATTTGGGGATTTTCTCAAAGGTTCTGAAAGCGTGTTAGTATCCAACAAATAACGCAAACTCATAAATCAATTTCTCGTTCTACGTGCCGATTTCTATCACTATCAAAGATACGGGGTTCTATATCCAATTCATCCAAATTTGCCTCAGCACGAAAACGTTGCAAAGCTTCCCAAAAATTGTCTTCCGTTTGTGGTGTTTTTTTTCTTGACTGAATCAGTAAGCGCAAGCCTTCTTCTAATAATGCCTGTTTATCCGCTAACCCCGTCAGTTTAGTGGCTTGTTGGAAAAGTTGTTCATCTATAGAACCCATTTGATATCTATTATGTTAAAGTTCTGAAGTATGGATATTTCAGAAAAAGCCCCTAAAAGCAGACTGTATACGAGCAGTTTAACAGATAAAGAATGGTCAACATTTGAGCCTATATAGCAAAATTATATCAGTTGTTAAGACTGCCAGTCCTTCAAGGACTGGCAGTCTTGGGTTTGGCTCTATCGCAAGCCTATAAATGATGTACTTTAGCTATATTCCTTGAGTATTTACCCAAGAAAAAACAAACTAAACCATTAAAATGGACATACAGGGAGTTGCTCGATGGCGTGTTATACCAACTAAAAAATGGTTGTAACTGGGTAGACTTACCAAAAGATTTTCCTCCTTATTCAACTGTTTATTGGCATTATCGG
>JADGEH010000156.1 GCA_016744475.1 Thiotrichales bacterium
TCTGTTAAACTGCTCGTATACAGTCTGCTTTTAGGGGCTTTTTCTGAAATATCCATACTTCAGAACTTTAACATAATAGATATCAAATGGGTTCTATACGAAGATGGGAAATTGAAGCGAAAATTCGCCATTTTGAGGCAGGTTTTTCGGTTTTTTAAGGCGAATAGCGGGCTATTTAATGAAAAAAAGCGGAAAACCGGGCCAAAAGGGCGGGTTTGCAGCCGATTATCCCGTTTTCGTATAGGCTCTAAATGAATGGCAGTGGGGCGTTGCCCTAGGTTATAGATATTACGCCCCTTTGGGGCTTCACTGAATGACGGTGATGCGCCGCATGAGAATACCGTCTTGACTGCGTTGCGGTTAGTACCGACATGATCAGCACACAAAAGCACCCGCTATACTATCTGCATTAATTTGAATCCCATCCCTTAAGGACACCAAAACCTATTATGAAATTTGTTGATGAAGCTTATATTGATGTCGCAGCCGGTAAAGGCGGAGACGGCTGCCTGAGTTTTCGGCGCGAAAAATTTATTCCTTTTGGCGGCCCAGACGGGGGCGACGGGGGTGATGGCGGATGCGTTTATTTGCGTGCAGATAATGCCTTAAACACATTGGTAGATTTTCGTTACAAACGCATGTTTAAAGCACCTAATGGACAAACGGGGATGGGACGGCAACGCACGGGTAAAAGCGGCGAGGATTTATATGTGCCTGTGCCCGTCGGTACTTTAATCCACGAAATCGAAACTGAAGAGTTAATCGGTGATTTAACCGTACACGGGCAGACCTTATTAGTCGCGCAAGGCGGTTTTCATGGTTTGGGTAATTTACGTTATAAAAGCAGCACCAACCAAGCTCCCCGACAAACTTCAAAAGGTTCCACGGGAGAAGCGCGGCGATTAAAACTCGAATTACAAGTGCTGGCTGATGTGGGCTTATTGGGCTATCCCAATGCGGGAAAATCAACCTTGATTCGCTCCGTCTCTGCGGCTAAGCCCAAAGTAGCGGACTATCCTTTCACCACCTTGTATCCCAATCTCGGTGTCATCAAAGTCGAAGCCCATCGCAGTTTTGTCATGGCGGATATTCCCGGTTTAATTGAAGGAGCCGCAGAAGGGGCAGGACTTGGCATTCAGTTTCTTAGACATTTATCCCGCACCCATTTGCTCCTGCATTTGGTTGATATTGCCCCCTTTGATGAAAATATGGACAGTGCGCTGGAAGCACAAAAGCTGGTTAAAGAGCTGGAAAAATACAGCGCAGACCTAGTACAACGGGAGCGTTGGTTGGTGTTTAATAAAACGGATTTATTGCTGCCTGAAGAAGTGGATGAACGGGTGGCAGATATTATCCAAAAACTGGATTGGCAGGGCCCTGTGTTTCAAATTTCAGCGATTTCAAACACAGGTTGTCGAAGTTTATGTCAAGCGATCATGCTGCATATTGAAGCGGCTAAGAACCCAGACGAACACAGTGAAGCCCGTATTTCCCTTGATGTAACACCATTAGAATAGACTGGTTGCAAGGGGTCTTCATCGGCTGCAAAGCCGTGTTATCCCTTGCATCAGGGGGATGGGCTACGCGGTTTATCGAAAGCGCTCAACTTCTGTTTGTAACCCTCGTGCCGCTTCGTTGAGTTGCTCGATGGCGAGGAAAGATTCTTGTAATGAATCAGAGGTTTGCTGCATTCCTTCGCCCAGTTCTATCATTTCCACATTGATGTCTTTTGCTTGGCTAGATTGCTCAATCATGGCTTGTTTTACATTGTAAAAATTCGGCGATAACACGCGCACCTGCTCGATAATTCGATTCAGTTGCAAGCTCAGTTTGCCGACATCTTCCGCGCTGTGGCGCACCCCTTCAATGAATTTATCCATTTCCATCACACCCGCCGACACCGCGCTTTGCATCTCTTTCATCATGCGCTCAATGTCTAAAGTAGCAACGGCGGTTTGATCGGCTAAACGGCGGATTTCTCGCGCCACCACATTAAAGCCATGTCCGTATTCCCCGGCTTTTTCCGCTTCAATCGCGGCATTGAGTGATAACAAATTGGTTTGCTCTGCGACTTTGGTGATCGTCGTCACCACGCTGCTGATATTTTCAGTTTTTTCATTAATGGCTTCTAAACGACTGGAAATAGAAGTTGAAGCTTCTTCCATGTGCTGCGTGACAATTTGCATACGCGATAAATCGCTTTGTCCATGTGCGGCAAAGTCAGCGGTTTCAGCAGACATCGCTGCGACATCTTCCATGGTTTGCACCAGTTCATCAGACAATGAGGTGATGGATTCCACCGCAACAGCGACTTTATGCGTGGAGTCTAATTGAGTAAGAATAGTGGCTTTTTGCTGCTTAGCTGTGGCAGCTAATTCGGTGGCAGAAGAGGTGACTTGCACGCCTGTGCGATGAATTTGATGTAATACTTGACGCTGTACGGCGACCATGTGATTAATCGCATCAGCCATACGCCCAATTTCATCGTTTAAAAGTAAATCAAGCACCACATCATTATCGCCTTGGCGGACTTGATTTGAAAACTCAATAATTTTCTTAATCGGCTTTAAAATCAGTTTGTTAGTAATCATGAAACCCAATAATCCCAAGGCCAGTAAAATGGCGAATAAAATCCCAATCAAGGTCAAAGATACATTCTGTAAATGGGCTTCTTCTTGTGTAATATCAAAGGTATAAGCCATCACTCCAATATACCGTTGACTAAAATCTTGGATCGGAAATAAGCCGAAGGCAAAATTGTTTTTTTGTATGACATGCAGTTGATCGCGGCCTTGATCCAATAAATCAGAGGTTAATAAGTTTTTACCTTGCCGCTGACCCGTGCCATACACATAGACATATTTATCATCCAACACCGGGTATTGTTCTGGATTATTCAAGCGTGTGGTGATACTTAAGTGCTCGGCATTCATGAATAAAAACAAACTGTGATTCACCTGTAAATCCGCATGTTGCACCGCACTGTTAAGAATAGGCTGTAAATCCATTAACACTTCCACCGAACCCAGAACTTGCCCCTCTTCATCCCGTATCGGAGCTAAACCTCGCAGCACAAAGCCCCCGCGCCCTAATTCAATGCCTTGCACGGGTTTACCGCTGTTATTGACTTCTAATACAGTCTGGCGAAAGCTGGAAATATCATCCGACATATCCTGCCAATGACCGTCACGTTTCACCTGTTTTTCACGCCACATGCGCACCAAACTGCGCCCATTGGGCAGATGAAAATGCAGGCGTAATAAATCCCCTTCCAATTGTTGGCTATAGCCTTCCATCACCGGATGCAAATGCTGGCGCAGTTGTTCGCGTGCGAGTTGAGCTTTGGTATCGTGCGGGTCGCTGATGTCGCCTTGGTGAGCGAGTTTGAAAGCCTCTAGCACCACGGGCCAATGCGTAAACATGGCGGCTTTTTGCAAGGCTTGATGACTGGCAAACGCAATAGCGGCCTGCACTTCATCGCTTTTTTGCTGGACGCTTTTTTGGTATACCTCGTTTTTTAGCTGTCCCAATTCGGTGTAAATCAAGAGATAGCCCAATAAACCCAGTACCACCAAGGCACTCAACATGGGAAAAAAGATTTTCTGTTTTAAGCTCATAAGTTAAAGCAGCCTTGCTTGACTGTGGGGATGGATTTTTAGGAAATTGAAGCAATGATAGCTTCTAGACTCTGATATCTATACGAAGACGTTACATCGTAGCGAAAAGTCATCCTTTTGAGGCAGATTTTTCGTGTTTTTGCAACAAAAAAACGAGAACTGTTGAGAAAAAGAGAGCTTTGCGCTCGATCACGCCATTTTTGTATAGCGTCGAATCATTTCTTGTTAAGATAGATTTATGACTTTATGTAACACATAGGAAAATGACACATGAATTTAAAAATCAGCCATCGTCTAATGATGGGTTTTGGTTTTATTTTGCTGCTGGTCGGCATATTGAGCGCTTTGGCGATTAGTAAAATGCAGGTGCTCTCTGAACAGACCGAATCACTGTATCGTCACCCTTTTTCGGTGAGTACAGCCACTTTAAGAATTGACTCTAATATCAAGGTGATGCGCCTTGATTTAGATAGTCTTTTGCACACAGATGATCATTTCACCTCCATCGAAACCTCCTTAAGTACTCATACTCAAGCGATTGAGCAAGACTTTGCCTTGGTCAATGAACGCTTTTTGGGCGATAAAAAAACCATTAGTGATGCTGAACAAGCCTTTGAAAATTGGCGGAAAGCAGTGGATAAGCATATCCAATTGCTCAAAGATAATACTCATGAAAAGGAGATCGAAAGCATTCGCCAAGTATTGTCTGAACAACAGCAGTTGTTAGATGACAAAATGACATGGATTATTAGCTTTGCAAAAAATAAAGCCGATGAATTTTTAGCACATGCTCAGCAGCAAGCGGATGAAGTGGATAGCCAGCAGCAAATAGATATTGAGTTAATGAATAAGCTTTATCGTCACCCGTTCACTGTGAGCCGTGCTGTTTTGGGTATTGATGCCAAAATTGCACGTATTCATTTACTGAATCAAATGATCTATCGTACCCATGAAACCAGTGAAGATGAAAGTTTTGAAGAAAAGGTGCAAAGCATTAACCATTTACATAAATCTATTGAAACGGACTTTGCTTTAGTCAAAGAGCGTTTTTTAGGTGATGACCAAGATATTCAGGATACACATGACATCTATCTTCAATGGAAACAAAATATTGATCAGCAAGTCAGATTATTGCTCGATGACAGCCATGAAGAGCAATTATTAGAAGTGGTCGATTTAGAAATAGAAAAACTTAAAGAACTTGATCAACTGATGCAAGAGGTGATTAGTTTTGCAGCTAACAAAGCCGATGTTTTTTTGAGTCATGCGATTGAAGTGCGTGATAAAACTTTAAGTTTTATGTATTGGTTAATGGCGATTGTGGTCACTGTATGTTTGTTTATGGGCTATCAAGTGGGTCGTAAAATTGTTTTGAGTTTGAAACAAGTGGGCGACTTTTCTAGCAAACTAGCCAATGGAGATTTCAGTGCGCGCTTTCCGGTGCCTGAAAATAGTCGTGATGAAACCCATCAAGTGCTTTTAGCCATGAATGATATGGCGGATACCTTGAGCCAAGTGATTCGCAAAGTGTGGCGTGCTACAGAACAAATCAGCAATGCGGCAGGACAAATCAGCGCCACCTCTCAGTCATTGGCACAAGGTAGCAATGAACAAGCAGCGAGCTTGGAAGAAACCACTTCAGCGATTGAAGAGATGAATGCCAGTTTTGAACAAAATGCCGATAATGCACAAAATACCCGCAATATTGCCAATCAAACCGAAAACATGTCAATGAAAGGGGGCGAGGCGGTAGGAGAAACCGTCGTTGCCATGCAAAGCATTGCGCAGAAAATTGGCATTATTGAAGAAATTTCCTATCAAACCAATTTGCTTGCATTAAATGCTGCGATTGAAGCGGCGCGTGCCAGCGAGCATGGGCGTGGTTTTGCGGTGGTGGCTGAAGAAGTACGCCAGTTGGCAGAGCGCAGCCAAGTATCGGCTAAAGAAATTCGAGAATTAGCGGGCAGCAGTGTTCAAGTGGCTGAACAAGCTGGGGATTTACTGTCAGAAATGCTGCCAGAAATTCGTAAAACTGCTAATTTGGTGCGAGAAATTGCAGCCGCTAATACTGAACAAACCGCCAGCATTGGGCAAATGAATCAGACCATGGTTCAATTGGATCACATCACGCAACAAAATGCCTCAGCCGCAGAGCAACTGGCTTCATCCAGTGAGGAAATGTCGGTGCAAGCTGAAAACTTACGCAACATGATGAAGTATTTCAACATTAAACAAGCTTAAGAATATCTAGCGAAATAGCATCAGTTGTTAAGACTGCCGGTCCTTGAAGGACTGGCAGTCTTGGGTTTGGCTATAAGAGCCACAAACCCGGTGAGTGTGCTATAGAAAGGCACCGCTAATGAAGCAGAAACCTTTGATGGGAGAAATAGGCTTTAGCGCCCTATTTCAATCGGCTTTTCTGGGGTAAATCCTGCTTCTCGATAAGCACGATACCGTTCGCGCCCCAGTGCTTTCACTTGCGCCTCTTCATTCAACACTTCCAACACTCTGTCAGCCTGGGCAAAGAACCCTGGCACATTGTCATTGAGGTTGATTAAAACATCGGCTTCCTTCCAATATTCATTTTGAAAACCAATGCGCACAGGCGCTAGAGAGATGTTGGGTTCTGGATATAAATCATGCGGAATAAAGCTGCTGTCTTGAAAAGTCCATAGCAGTTTATCCAGCATCATGGCTTGTGCTTGATGCTGGGTATGAATGTAAATCTTGTGGCCTTGCAGCCAGATTTTATCCACTAAACGACACACAAACCCTTCGCGTTGTTGTCGATGAGTGGTGCGTAGCAGATAAAAATTGATACGAGGCACAGTGATTAACCGACGGCTTTAGCGATTTGATCGAGCAGAGGTTTGACCACCTGATGCTTCATTTTCATAGAGGCTTTGTTGACCACTAGACGCGAGCTGATGTCCGCAATTTTTTCTTTAGGTTCCAAGCCATTAGCGCGTAAAGTGTTACCCGTATCCACAACATCCACAATCACATCGGCTAAGCCCACCAGCGGCGCTAATTCCATCGAGCCATAGAGTTTGATGACTTCCACTTGTTGACCTAGGCTGGCGTAATACTGTTTGGCAACGCGGGCATATTTACTGGCTACGCGCAGGCGACGGCTGAGTTCTGGCATGTCTACAGGGCCTGCCACCATCAATTTGCAGCAGGCAATCTTTAAATCCACCAGTTCGTAAAGTTCTTGTCCGCCGTATTCCATCAGCACATCTTTGCCCGCTACACCCATGTCTGCGGCACCGTATTCCACATAAGTCGGCACGTCTGAAGCACGGATAATGACCAATTTCACATCATCGCGGTTGGTGTCCAGAATCAATTTGCGAGAAGTTTCAGGATCATCTAAGGGTTCTATCCCGGCTTGTTTTAATAAAGGCAAGGTTTCTTTGAAAATCCGACCTTTAGAGAGAGCTATTTTAAGCATAGTGTGTCCATTATCGTTCCCGCAGGAGGCGGGAAGGCGGTATACGGCAAAGGCGAAAAATACAGAGCATTATGATGCGATGGCTTAATAACTAGGCGCAACGGGATATAAGCTCGTCAAGGCCGTGTGGGTGGTGGATGTCGTGTGTGCCGCTTTTAACGCGGGTTTGAGTTGCGCCCAGAAAGCCTGTCCGTCCCAGCTTTGAGCGTCTGTCGAGGTATATAAATAGCGATCTAAATCCGCCAAAGCTTGTTTTGCAGCGTCTGATGATAAGCGTGTAGCGACACTGCCTAAGTTATTAAAAGCGGTGTGCGTCCAGCGAGCGCGTGCCCATTGCAGCAGGGCTTGGCGGGCGTTTTCGGCGTGTTGAGCTTGGCAGGCTTGCTCTAATGCTTTTAATGCCGCACGGCGCTGAGGTGAGGCATCGACGACAGGGGCGGGATGTTGGGCGGCGGGTGCAGCGGCACGCGGCTTGAACCACCACAACAGCAGCGTGGCTAACCAGCCTAAGCCGAGAGCGGCGCTCAACCAAGGCCACCATCCTGCGGATTCAACGGTAATGATCTGCGGTTCAAGCTGCGGATTTAAGGCTTGTGCAGGCATGGGCGGCCATTCGGTCACGGGTGTGACTGGGGCGGTGGTGGTGTTCGGCGTTTGCGCTGAAGCAGCGGCGGGCAGCACTTCAACGACTCGTTCTGGCAAGCGGGCATAGCGCGTTTTTTGTTGCTGTACATCCCACCAGGGAATCTCGACAGCGGGTAAGGTCAGCGAGCCTGCTTGAGTGGGAATCAGCGCAATATTTTGCTGGCGTTGTCCAATCAAAGTTTTACCTTCTAAGCCGGATTCCAGCTTGGCTTGATCGGGATAGGCTTTTAAAGAGGGAGGCAGGGATTGTTCGATGTCGGGGAGTTGTTCTGCCAATAAGCCGCGTGCTTGCAGGATTAAGGTGCGAGTCACGGGTTCGCCGACCTGGAATTTAACGGGGTTTTCTGACCATTTTTCATGTAAGACTACGCCGCTGGCAGGCAACCAGTCATTGCCAGGAAAATCGGCGGGGCGGGCTTGAATCTCCACGCTAAGCGGTTCAGAACGCAGGCGTAAGGATTTGTTTCTATTGTCATTAAACATGTTGTCAAAGGGTGAAGACAGGCGTGAACGACGTTGTTTGGGGTCAAACACAGCGCCTTGGAACGTTATAGGAGGAATCGCCAAAGTGCCGCTTTGTTCAGGAAAAATCGCATAGCGTTGTTCTATGACTTGGTATTGGCGATTTTCGCGGCGGGTGGTGTAGCTCACATCCTCGCCTAGCTTTTGCACTTGAGCGTTAGCGGGGCTGGGTGGGCTGATGCTACCAGATCGTAAATTGCCCGTGTGGTGCAATTTCAGGACGTAAGTCAATTGGCTTTGTACATAAGCTGTTTCAGGCTCGACGCTGACTTCGAGAAATTCATCGCCCAGCACGACTTGCCCGTCTTTATCGACTTTTTTCGCAGAGCGCACCATGAGGCTTAATCGAGGGCTGCTATCTGCCCCCACTTGCAAGGGCGGAATCGAGAGTTTACCTGTGCGTTTGGGGGCGACGATGATGCTCCATGTGGTAGAAGCCGTTTGTCGTCCATTAATAATCTGCACTTGTGAGCTTTGTCCGCTGTGCAGCACGTCAAAATCTTGCGCTAAGGGGGCTAAATCAGGGGTAACACCTTGGGTTTGTTGGTTCGTTGTGAGGGTTATGGTTGCAGTCTCGTTGTCTTGAATTTCTAAGCGATCCAGACGAGCCTCCAGCCCAGCTTGTGCGGTGTGCAGGCTCAGCGCGATAAATAGCCAAAAACTGTAAAAAAGCGGTTTGGACATAAGTAGCATTTTGAACGTTGTGGGGAAGAAAAAGAGTCCGTTTTTGTAGACCATGAACTCTTGAGTCAGGCTGGGGCTATTAGACACGAAAAAATCGTGTATATACAAAGGTTTTCCGTGTCGCCTGCAAGCTTGTAATCATAAGACTTGTTGCGAGGGGTAGGTATCGTAGCGAAAAGGTGTGGTTTTGAGGCGGTTTTTTCGGTTTTTTGAGGCGAATAGCGGGCTATTTGCTGAGAAAAAGCGGAAAAACAGGCCAAAATCCACGCCTTTGCAGTCGATGAATACCCCTTGCAACAAGTCTATAGTTGCAGAACGATCAACCAACAGCTTTAGCGCAGCAGGGGATGATTTGCGTGCTGTTGGCATTATTTCAAGCGTCTTTACGG
>JADGEH010000157.1 GCA_016744475.1 Thiotrichales bacterium
CACATAGACGTAGCTACCACTGACCACGACACCGAGCACGACATTATCCCCCAAGCCGTCTGTGGTGGTTTTATTGGTAAAATTCGCCCCGCCGTCGGTGGAAATGGATAAGCCGCCAAGGGTTGCCACATAGAGGTGGCTACCACTGACCGCGACATCGTTCACGGCATTACTCCCCAAGCCGTTTGCGGTGGTTTTATTGGTAAAATTCGCCCCGCCGTCGCTGGAAATGGATAAGCCACCATCAGTTGCCGCATAGACGTTGCTACCACTGACCGCGACACCGTACACGAAATTATGCCCCAAGCCGTTGGCGGTGGTTTTATTGCTAAAACTCGCTCCGCCGTCGTTGGACATGGATAAGCCGCCACGGGTTGCCGCATAGAGCGTATCAGCCGCTTGCGCCAGATGAAAGGGTAAGGACAGCAAAAGCACTGCGGTTAAGCGAGTGACAAAATACTGCGCCCAAGCTTTAGGCTTGGTGGTGTGTGGATTATGGATTGTGGGCGACACGTTAATTCCCCTTGATTAAATGTCAAATTAAGTGATTGAAAAGAAACTAAAGCAGCGAATAAAGAATGCAACACCATTTGTCATTTTAGCAAAACGTTTATCCGCTTTGGCTTATTTTGGCCCGCCCTTCTCAATATTATCTCGTTCCCAAGTGACACTTCACTGTCATTAAGAGCCTATTTAGCCCCAACGGGGCGTGATTGATACAACCCAGGGCATCGCCCTGGGTGATGGATATAGCGAATACCTAGCCCTGAAAGGGCGACATAAAATGATATATCGCCCTTTCAGGGCTGAGTGTTTTCTCTCATATTCCAGGGGCGTTGCCCCTGGCTATATAGATGTCGCCCCTTTGGGGCTTCACTGAATGGCAGTGAAGTGACACTTGGGAACGAGAGAACGCAACGATCATCTTCCGCGTTCGCGCCGCAAAAAGCGTGCGGAGCAAACCCTACCTTTAACAGCCTATACAAAAATGGGATAATCGGCTGCAAACTCGCCCTTTTGGTCAGGTTTTCCGCTTTTTTTCGTTACACGCTTGCTATTCGCCCTAAAAAACGAAAAACCCTGCTCCAAAATGGCGAATTTTCGCTATCTTCGTATAGGCTCTTAAACTCAGACAAGTCTATTGACTCTGTGTAAATGGCGCTTTTTCTCGCATTTCGCGCAATTCATGCTCGAACCCCCCCGATAAAATCGGGAAACGGCACCAAGAACGCGGATCAAGATTTTCATCATCCAAATGAAAACTCGGCGCATAACGTTCACGCTTCCACTGATTACGCACCCATAAGCGGAAAAAGCGTTCAATCCACGTCAATAATTGTTCTTGAGAATAATCAAAACAGCTTTGCAATAAACAATAAATCTCATACGGTGTTTGACGATCTCGAATGGCGGCTTTTTCAATCGCATTTAACAAATCATAAGGCATTAAATCATCTTCATCGGTTTGCCCTTGACCGGGACGCAATTCAGCCGTGGGCTGTTGCTGATTAATGTAGCGCAATGCAGGCATGGGCTGTAAACCTTGCACGCCTTGGGTTTCTAACCAGCACAACCAATGACGAATAAAATGCTTATCAATGCCCGCCAAAGGACTTAAGCCCCCGCTGGTATCCCCATCCATCGTCGCATATCCCACCGCCGCCTCAGAACGATTACTGGTCGCCAGCAACAAAGCATTGCGCACATTCGCCAACAACCACACGCCGGGTGCTCGCGCTCGTGCCTGAATATTTTGCAAGGCTAAATCATCTTGCTGCCAGACCAATTCGCGTCCCAAAGCCCTTGACACCGTGCCCACATAACTTTGCACCATTTTATCCACCGACCACTCGATATAATCCGCGCCCACCGCTTGCGCGATGTGTTGTGCGGCTTGGCGCGTGGTATCCGAAGAATTGCGCGTGCTTTGATAAACACAACTCAACAGACTATGCGCTAAAGCAGAGAGGCTGCTGGTATCCAGATGAGGCGAGGCGAGTTTGGCGCAAAAAGCCGACATGCCCAGCTCTTTCACGCCCAACTCGACCATAATGCGGATCAAACAAGCCACAGCAGCAGAATCCGCACCGCCACTGAGCGACAAAGTAAATCCCCAAGAGCGGCTTTTGCGCAAATAATCATACAAACCCAAAGCCTCAGCCCGCGCAAATTCCTCTTCTTTACGTGCTGGTTTACCTTGATACTGAGCGGATTCCCACTCAGCCATATCGACTGCCTGCGGTGCTTCAGGAAAACGTTGGGGGTACTCATAATCAAGCCCCACACAAGCCCGTAAATTTTGCACAAAACGGCTGGTGCGTGCCTGCATCATGCGCGTGCGATCAATATCCACCACCGCGCTAATGAGCTTCCAATCTGCAAAACTTAAGCGCTCACCTGCGGCTAATATCTCGTTATTGCTGGCAATCAAAGTATCGCCATCAAAAATCACCCGACCCGCTTCATTGCCCAACAGATTGGCATACACATAACTGCTGCTAAAAGCACGCGAGCCTTCCAGCACTAAGCGCTGGCGTGTATCGCGTTTATCAAAGGCAAAATGGCTGGCGGTAGGATTGAGAATAATATCTACCCCTTGCTGTGCTAAATGCGTCCCCGGACGACTAGCCACCCAGGCTTCTTCACAGATTTCAAAGCCGATACGCACGCCGCCACAATCAAAATACACATCACCAAACGGGTATTCAATGCCGTCAATTAACACACTATCCTGCACACCTTCAGGCCAAGGCTGAAACCAGCGCGGTTCATAATGAATACCATCGCCGGGTAAAAAACGTTTAGCGACAAAGCCGGCGATGCGTCCATTCACCAGCAAACAAGCGCCATTGTAAACACGGTTTTGGTGCAATACGGGCAAGCCAACGGAGACAATAATGCCTTCGGTGTGCGGCACAATATTGCGCAATACGCGCTGTGCTTGTTGCAATAAGCCATTGCCTAAAAAGGCATCTTCGCAGCCGTAGCCGCTAATGCACATTTCTGGCAGACACAGCACATCAATATCATCCTGCTGTGCTGCATTCACAGCCGCCAGAATATGTTGTTGATTACCATCCCAGTCCATCGGTGTTTGGTTGAGCGTAGCGGCTCCAAGCTTGATCAATTGCATCGGACATCTCGGTTATGGGGTGTGATGAAAACAGCAGTACCAAAGGTATCTAAGGAATGTGTAACTCGTTCCCATGCGTCGCATGGGAATGCCGTCTTGACCGCGTTGCGGTCAGTACTGATAGAGGGATAACATTTCAGTGGTACTGGAACATCGTAGTTAAGAACTGATAGGTGGGCGTATCACTGATTTATTGTCCCTATACATATGCATAAGCTAGATTATGCCAAGGTCGTGGCATTGAATAAGCGTTCATGCTCTGAAATCGCATAACGATCCGTCATGCCAGCAATATAATCAGCTACGACTCGTGCAGTCCCGCTTTCTTGTCCCATTTGTGCTTGCCATTGTGCTAAATGTTGACAAGCTTGCGGTGGTAGCAAGTGGGTATCTTGCATAAAAGCTTCAAACAAATGAGTAATGATGGTTTTGGCTTTATTCGCCATCCGATGTACGCGGTAATGGCGATATAAATGGGCATGTAGAAATCGCTTCAATTCAAGATGCTGTTCATACATTAAAGCACTAAAAGTAATCAAAGGTTCTTCTGACAAGCGCACTTGCTCAATGCTTTTAGGTTTCATGGCTTGTAATTGTGCTTGACTGGTTTCAATTAAGTTCGTTACCTGCGCATTAATCATGCGCCGCACAGTTTCATAAATCAGACGTTTGCCCGGTGCTTTGGGGGCTAATGCTTCCACCATAGAATAATGTGCATTAAACAAAGTTTGTTCGCGCAGTTGTTCGAGAGTAATGAGTCCTGCCCGCAAACCATCATCAATATCATGATTGTTATAAGCCACTTCATCCGACAGATTAGCCACTTGTGCTTCTAGTCCCGGTTGTTCTCCATTCAAAAAACGCGCGGCTACGTCGCCTAATTGTTTGGCTTTTGCGACAGCACAATGTTTTAAAATACCTTCACGGGTTTCAAAGGTTAAATTCAAACCATTGAAATCTAAGTATTTTTCTTCTAAATCATCGACCACACGCAAAGATTGCAAGTTATGCTCAAAACCACCGTAGTTTTTCATGCACTGATTGAGACCGTCTTGTCCCGCATGTCCAAACGGTGTGTGGCCTAAATCATGTGCCAGGGTAATCGCTTCGGTAAGGTCTTCATTGAGGTTTAAGCTACGCGCAATGGTGCGTCCGAGTTGTGCGACTTCGAGCGAATGCGTGAGGCGGGTGCGGAATAAATCACCTTCATGATTCACAAATACTTGAGTTTTATATTCCAGACGACGAAAGGCTCTGGAATGCACGATGCGATCACGATCCCGCTGATATTCGCTACGAAACTGCGGGGCTGACTCTGCATATCGGCGTCCACGAGAAGTTTCAGGCTGCGCCGCATAAGGGGCAAGAATTGACATCTGGAAATTCCTTTATAAACCATATCAGTGGCGGAGAATTTATACGAAGACGGGAGCATTGGCTGTAGGCTCTGACAAAGATGAAGCGTCCCACGAGTCTATTTTATACTGCACATTGGACAGCCAATCAATCATCACAATGCCTTTGTTTTATGTATGTCGCTTATCGAGTGTTCTCGTTCGTTTTATGCGGTGCGACAGGAGCATGAAATAACTACTGATGACTCATAACCCGCTGTTATACTTTGCGCCGATGATATTGAGGGCTGTTTTTAGAATGCATTGATAGGCATACCCGTGTTATTCATCCCTCAATTAAACTCGGACAAGTCTATTATTCATTTTGTTTCAGGAGAATACACAAGTGGTCAAACTAGCCATTGCAGGGGCAGCAGGGCGTATGGGACGTGCGCTGGTCGAGGCATGTCAACAACATGAACAAAGTCATTTAAGTCTGGCTTTAGAACATCCGCAGCATCATTTACTCGGCACCGATGCGGGTGAATGGGCAGGCGTAGGCACGCTGAATGTGCCGATTGTTGCGAATTTACAGGACTTGAGCGACAGCTTTGATGTGTTGATTGATTTTACCTTGCCTGAAGGCACCTTAAAGCATGTGGCGATGTGTCGTGAGGCGGGCAAAGCTATGGTGATCGGTACCACGGGGTTATCTGAAGATGATAAGCAGGTGTTAAGCGAAGCTGCACAGGATATTCCTATCGTCTTTGCGCCCAACATGAGCGTAGGGGTTAATGTGTGTTTCAAATTGCTGGAAATTGCCGCTCAAGTATTAGGCGAACAGGCTGATATTGAAATTATTGAAGCTCATCATCGCCATAAAGTGGATGCGCCTTCAGGTACGGCTTTACGCATGGGTGAAGTGATTGCCAACACTCTGGGGCGTGACCTGCAAAGCTGCGCCGTCTACGGACGCGAAGGACGCACGGGCGAACGTGAGCACAAAACCATTGGTTTTGAAACCATTCGTGCAGGCGATATTGTCGGCGAACATACAGTGATGTTTGCAGACATTGGTGAGCGTGTAGAAATCACTCATAAAGCCTCTAGTCGCATGACTTTTGCCAATGGCGCAGTACGTGCCGCTGTGTGGTTGATGCAACAGAAGAAAGGTTTATATGACATGCAGGATGTTTTGGGTTTGAAATGATCAAGCTGCTTGAATCTATTCCTGTACTTAGAATATTTGATGAAGCCAAAGCACGAGAATTCTATATTGATTTTTTAGGCTTTAACATTGATTGGGAACATCGTTATGAAGATGATTTCCCTATTTATATGCAAATTTCAAAACAAAACTGTCATTTGCATTTAACCGAGCATCATGGTGACGCGAGTCCCGGCAGTGCATTGATTTTTGATATGCAAGGACTCAAAGCCTATCAACAAGCCTTGCTGGACAAACAATACAAATATGCTCGCCCTGGTTGTGAGAACACCGAATGGAATACATTAGAAATGACCATCACTGATCCATTCGGCAATACACTGACTTTTTCAGAACGACTTTAACTTAAAGGACACAAACAATGTTTAAATCATTCGCAGGCTTAATGCTGGTATTTCTGAGTTTTAATACGTGGGCAGAGAGTGTGACTATTGAAGACGCTTGGATTCGAGAAGCCCCTCCGACTGCCACAGTGATGGCGGCTTATATGCACATTCATAACCGCTTAAAAGAAAATGTGAGTTTATTAAGCGTGGATTGCGATCAGTATGACACCATTGAAATTCATAAGACCGTCATGGAGGGAGAACTGGCGAGTATGGTAAAAATTGAAGCGCTAGAAGTGCCCGCTGGTGAGCACGTTGATCTCAAACCGGGTGGTTTGCACATCATGCTGATTGGGGTCAAAAAACGTCCTGTAGCAGGGGATGAAGTGAAACTCACCTTAAAATTCAGCGATGATAGCCAGCAAGACGTGATGGCTAAAGTGAAAAAAGTCACAGGTAAAATGCCCATGCATCAACATCATGAGCATCATCATTAATAGCTTTAGCTTTAAAGGGTGGGCAAATCTAATCACCCCCATCATCGGAGCTGAAAGATGATGGGTTTCGGCGCGGGAAAGATACTGGCTAAAACGAAGTTCATCAGTGTGCCTCTACCCATCCGACGCACTGATTTTACTCGTGTGCAATCGGTGTATCCGTGAATAAATAATCTTTCAATTCTTTATTGAAAGTTGAATCTTTACGACGAATCCATTCCAGCACCATTGCAGCATGTTCTTTTTCCTCATCACGATTATGTGCGAGAATGGCTTTCAATTCACTGTCTTTACAAGCATCAACCCGTTGATTGTACCAATCGACAGCTTCTAGTTCTTCCATTAAAGAAGTGATAGCGCGATGCATATCGCGGGTTTCATCTTTCAATTCATCAATGGGTTCATGGTATCCTTCATTAGCCATGAGGCTTTCTCCTGTTAAATGTGGAAATGAATTCAATATCAATATCGATGCTGGGTGACGGTGCAATATGCCCTAATGAGCACCGCGCCTAACTCACCCTACATGACACTTTTGCTGCTCTAAACCACCGCCCCCATATATTCTGCTAAGCCTGGGTTGTCTTTCACATTGACCAACTTCGGCGTGTTGATTTTGTCCAGTTTGGCGGTTTTGCGGTCGCGTAGATAATCGGCGACGACATCCCACACAGGGGCGCCGGGGGATTGCGAGCCGACGGTGGCCCAGCCTGCGACCTTGTAGTTTTTCTCCATGTCGATTTTTGTGCCGTCATCTAGCGTCATGTCTTTGATGCGCTGACCCATTTTCGCGGTGGGATCGCAGACGTAATCCAAACCGCCGACGCGCACCATGTCACCGCCTTGTTGACGATAAGGGTCTTCGTTGAACAGGTTGTCGCACACATCTTCCAAAATTAAATGCACGTCGCGGCCTTTCATTTCTCGCATGTAGGTTTCGGGATAGGTCATGCCCGTTTGATCCATGATGTGTTCCATGGTGATGGCTTGTCCAGGCAACACGCTGGTGCCCCAACGGAAGCCGGGAGACAGCGAGATTTGGGCATCGCCTTGTACGCGCAGCGCGTCGCAAATGAGTTGGTCAAAAGTGCCGTTGAAATTGCCGCGACGGAACATCACTTGGTCGGCTACTGCGAGTTCTTCTTGCAGTTTGCTTAAGTGCGGGGCGCGGACTGTTTCGATGTGTGCGGTCATGGCGCTGTCGGCGGCAAGCAGTTCGGAAAATACGGGTAAGAGGTTGTATTTGTAGCCGCTGACTTTGCCGTTTTTAACGTCAAAATCCAGCACGCCGACAAACTTGCCATTAGAGCCTGCATTGGTGACGAGGGTCACGCCGCCTGGGTTTTTGACTTCGGTGGGTGCGGGCATACCGTCGTGGGTGTGTCCACCCATGATGGCATCAATGCCAGTGACGCGAGAGGCCATTTTTAGGTCTACGTCCATGCCGTTGTGGGAGATGACGACAACAACATCGGGTTTTTCTTCGGCGCGGATTTGGTCTACTAGGGCTTGCATCTCTTGATCGTTGATGCCAAAAGTCCAGTTGGGAATGAAGCGGGAGGGATTGGCGATAGGCGTGTAGGGGAAGGCTTGCCCGATAACGGCGGCTCGCACGCCACCCATGTCTTTGATGACGTAGGGTTTGAAGGCGCGATAGGTATCTTCGTTGTAGTCGTGCTCGTAATCGAAGCTGGCTTCTTCTTTGACTTTGACGTTTTGTGCTAGAAAATCGCCTTTGAAGGCATCGATATTGGCGATGATTTCTTCTTCGCGGTAGGTAAATTCCCAGTGTCCGGTCATCACGTCTACGCCGAGCAGGTTGCAGGCTTCTACCATGTCCATGCCGCGTGTCCACAGGGAGGTGCCGGAGCCTTGCCAGGTGTCGCCGCCGTCGAGCAGCAGGGTTTTGTCTTTGCCAAAACCATCGCGCAGTTGTTTGATGAGGGTAGCTAAATGCGCGAAACCGCCGATTTTTCCGTACTTGGCGGCTTCTTTGTCAAAACCTAAATAACTCAGCGCGTGGGCTTCGATGCCGCCGCTTTTGACTCCGAAATGTTGTAGCAGTTTTTCGCCGACTAGATGCGGGGCGTTGCCTAACATGCCGTGAATACCAAGATTAACGTTGGGTTCGCGGAAGTACACGGGCATGAGTTGCGCGTGACAATCGGTGAAATGGAGGAAGCGGGCGTTGCCATAGTTGGGTACTTCATAAAGACTACCGGGTTGTTTTTTGGCAGCTAAACTGGAGGTGGGAAATAGGCCCGCAGCAGCAGCGGCGCTAATGAGTTGTAGAAATTCGCGGCGGTTAATACTCACAGATGTCATCCTCTTTGGATTTGTTAAACAATGATGTTTTTTGAGTGCTCAAGGCATGTTAATACAAAATATATCACGCTAACAGTCAGCAAAAATAGAAGAGCTTATTTTTTTGCCCTCGTTCCCATTCGGTGCATCACAGCCATTAAGTTAAGGAAAAACCTTGGGGTTCAAGGTATTAGCTTCCTCTCCTCGCAAAAGGGGGAATGAAATCAACTAATTGCCATGTTACTGGGCTTAAGGCAGTAGATGCCGCGCATGGAATGAGTTAAAAATGGGGAACTTGATGTTCATCAAGGTTGTAGCGGCTTCTGTCCATTTGCCTTATCTGTACTGACCGCAACGCGGTCAAGACGGCACTCCCATGCGGCGAGACTGTAAAAGAACCCCGTCTCAGGAGCCTGAACACGCAATTTTGGGTTTGAAATCTAAAAAATAGAACCCGAGCCACTAAAACAG
>JADGEH010000032.1 GCA_016744475.1 Thiotrichales bacterium
TCCATTTACTGAAGACCGAGAAAACCTCTAAAGTAGGCATTAAAATCAAGCGTCTCAAAGCGGATTGGGATGAAAGCTACTGACTGACAGTTATTTTAGGCTCAGAAAAAAGTAGGGCAATAAATGACATGAATTTTAATGCGATTGCCCTGCGGAATCCACGATACCAAAGTCGTATAATTATCAGTCTATTTTTAAACTCGACATTCCCCCCTCCTCCTCAAAAGGTGGCTATCAAGGTTGCATTTTTGTCACTGAAACAGGCCATGATGAGTTAAATAGTGAACATTGCTTATCATGGCATTGTACTGATTTTGGAGTCAGCTAAGGTGTGCATAATGCCGCCACTGAATTTTGTTTTGGCACAACATTAAAATGGCATTTTTCGCACGCGGACGATACCTCGACACCACACATCCCTCTCCGTGTTCGCGCCGCAAAAAAATGCGGCGCAAATCCTACTGCCGTTATTCAATGACCCCCATTTCAAAGCATTTTTGAGGCTTGCCGCAAAAAATCCGCCTCTGGTGCTCATCCGTATATAATAGACAGCTTATATTCATTTCCTGAGAGCCTTTCTATGAAAATCTGCATTTTGTCTGATAGTCACGATAATATTCCTCGCCTGTGTGCAGCGGTGGAAGCCGCTAAAGCACAGGGAGCGCAGGCGGTCTTGCATTGCGGTGATGTCGTGGCTCCCAGCACGGTGAATAAACTCCAGCCTCTGGGTCTGCCTGTGCATGTGATTCATGGTAATAATTCTGGGGATTTGTACATGTTGTCGAAAATTTCCCATAAACCGAATAGCTTGATTCATTACTACGGGCAAGATGCGTCTTTTACGCTGGAGAATAAACGTATTTTCTTGGTGCATTATCCGCATTACGCTAAGGCGATGGCGGTGACGGGGGATTATGATTTGGTCTGTTGCGGGCATACGCATCACACGGAATTGGTCTCGGTGGATAACATTAAAGGCGGACAGACCACGGTGTGTAACCCCGGTACGATTGGCGGCGTGGGCGCAAATCCGACTTATGTCTTCGGTGATTTGGAGACGATGCAGTTTGAGTTTCATGAATTGGCGGCTTAAATATGCGATCTCGTTTGCTGAAAGCTTTGGGCACGGTCAGTGGCTTGACCTTTTTATCCCGCATTTTAGGTTTTGTGCGCGATATGGTGATTGCGCATAGTTTTGGCGCAGGCACGGGGGCGGATGCGTTTTTAGTCGCTTTTAAGATTCCTAATTTTATGCGCCGCTTGTTCGCGGAAGGCGCTTTTGCGCAAGCCTTTGTGCCGGTGCTGAGTGAATATAAAACGCAACGTGAGCCGCTGGAAGTGCAGGATTTGATTAATCATGTGGCGGGCACTTTGGGGGCGGTGTTATCGATGCTCACGGTGTTGGGAATTTTAGCCGCACCGCTGTTGTTGATGTTATTTGCGCCGGGGTTTTTAGCTGATGAAGAGAAATTTGCCTTAAGCAGCGAGATGTTGCGCATCACTTTTCCCTACATTTTCTTCATTTCTTTGACGGCGTTTGCGGGTGCCATTTTGAATGCTTACGGGCGCTTTGCGGTACCCGCTTTTACGCCTGTGTTATTGAATATTTGTTTAATTAGCGCTGCATTGTGGTGGGCACCGCATTTTGATCAGCCTATTTTATCGCTGGCTTGGGGTGTATTGATCGCAGGTTTAGCGCAATTTTTATTTCAACTGCCGTTTCTGGCTCGTCTTCATTTGTTGCCCCGTCCAATTTTTCGCCGCCCTCCTCATGAAGGGGTGCGACGCATTCTTAAGCTCATGCTGCCTGCGCTGTTTGCCGTCTCCGTCACACAAATCAGTTTGCTCATTGATACTTTAATGGCTTCGTTTTTAGCCACGGGCAGCATTGCCTGGTTGTATTACTCGGATCGCATGTTGGAGTTTCCGATTGGGGTGTTTGGCGTGGCTTTGGCGACGGTGATGCTGCCAAAGTTGTCGCGCTTGGCGGCGCAAAAAGAGCATCAAGCCTACAGCGACACTTTAAATTGGAGTTTGCGCTGGGTGTTTGTGATCGGCTTGCCCTGTACTTTGGGTTTAATGCTGCTGGCAGAGCCGATTATGGCAACCTTATTTCAGCGCGGAGAATTTAACGCGGCGGATGTTCACATGAGCGCTCGTAGCCTGATCGCTTATAGCGTGGGCTTAATGGCTTTTGTGCTGATTAAAATTCTCGCTGCGGGTTTTTTTGCGCGACAAAACACGAAAACCCCGATGCGGATTGCGGTGGTCGCCATGTTGACCAACATCGTTTTAAATCTCGCGCTGATCATCCCTTTAGCTCACGCAGGTTTGGCCTTAGCCACGGCTTTGTCGGCGAGCTTAAATGCCAGTTTGTTGTATTTGTATTTACGCCGCGAAGCCGTTTTTGCATTGCAACCAGGTTGGGGCGTTTTTCTCGCACGTTTGGTGTTTGCAGCCCTGTTGATGAGCCTGTTGCTCAGTTGGGGTGTGCCTGTTACAGAGTGGTGGATGAATGCCGGAGAATGGCAGCGTGCGGGGCAATTGCTGTTATGGATCAGCAGCGGCGGAGCGATGTATTTTGCGGCATTGTGGCTTGCAGGATTGCGCCCTAAAATGTTGTTTTAAAAATATTTAACTGATTGATATTCAATGAGATTATAAACATATCCTAAGCTTTAAAGGATTTTTGTTATTTTAGCCGATAAGTTGTCAAAAAGAGCCTGAATTCATCTGGCCTGCGGATGAAGTCATGAAGAATCAAACATGAAGTATTGAAAAACATTCTGTTGCATTGTGACATATTTGTTAAAATGCGCTGTTTTTCCACAAAAACACACTGAATGGATGTTACAGCCTATTTTAGGATTTAAAATATGCGGTAGAGGCGTTTTAGGTGCTGATCTAAAAAGATTAAAACCACATTGCCCACCTCTGTGTAACAGCCATTTTTGAAAATGGATTTTAAGTTTTTCAGGGGGATTTATGGCACTTGAACTGTATAACGATGGCGAGCACAAATGTATTGGTTTTTATGATTTAGTGTCAGGCCAAGGCGTACAAGCCAATCAGTTTCTGGTGGTCAATGGTAAGCATTCAGCCATGCTTGATCCGGGTGGTGATTTGGTCTACCGCGATTTATTTATGGAAGCCTACCGCTATTTATTTAGCAATAGCTTGGAATACGTGATTGGCTCGCATCAAGACCCAGACATCATTTCTTCTCTCAATCAGTGGTTATTAGGTTCTGATTGCAAAGTATTAGTCCCTAAAATCTGGGAACGTTTTATTCCGCACTTTGCCCCTAAAGCGGATTTATCTGCGCGTTTAATCGGTATTCCTGATGAAGGCATGAATATCCATTTGGGCAACGTCATATTACAAGCCTTGCCCGCGCATTTCTTGCACTCAGAAGGCAATTTTAACTTTTATGATCCGGTCGCTAAGATTTTGTTTTCAGGCGATTTAGGCGCTTCTTTAGTACACGACAATCACTCTGCTCCAGTAGAAAATTTTGCCCCTCACGTCAAATACATGGAAACCTTCCACCAACGTTATATGAGCAGCAATAAAGCCTGCCGTTTTTGGGTCAATATGGTGCGCAAATTAGATTTAGAATGGATTGTGCCGCAGCATGGTCGTCCTTTCAAAGGACGCGCGGTGATTGATGAGTTTTTAGATTGGCTTGAAAATTTGCAATGCGGCGTGGACTTGATTACACAGGATATGTATAAGCCACCTTGTGAAGATGCTTTAGAACGGATTACGCATTAAGTATAAGAGCCTAAAGGACACTGCCATTCACTTAAGGAAAAAAACGTAGACTTTTAACGCACTCGCTTCCCCTCCTCGCAGGAGGGGATTGAGGGGTGCTGATTAAAGGCAACATTCTTTAAAAATAAATTAAAGAAAGTTGCTTTTGTTTCCTCCTTAGCCCCGTCCTTGAAAGAGAGGAAATAAAATCAACTATAGAAAGCAGTATTCCTTACCGTGTTTTTAAGGCATATTGCTCTCGATCACCACCCCTCTATCCCCTCCTTGAAGGAGGGGAAGCTTGCCGCTTAAACCCCAAGCCTGTTAGGGAATAAGGTACAACTCTAAGAACGTCCCGTCCCTGAAGACAATCGCGTATATTCTTCAGTTCTCGAATCTGACCAACCTAACGCCTGCTTGGCGGCTTCATTGCTGTAGACCATATCGCGGGTCGCAGCGGCGATGGGGTATTCGACATCCACCTTGCCTTTGCCCATGGCTTTTTTCAATTGGCTGGCTCCCCAGCCTGCAAAGCGTAAAAACCAAGGCGGCAAGAAAAACGGACGAATTTCTAGTCCTTTGCGCCGTCCCCACACCCGAATCCAATCCGAAAACAGTAGTTGTTGACTGGCTACGATGTTGAAGGCGGTACCATCACTGGCTTTATCCACGCCCAGCACAATGGCTTCGGCGACATCTTCGACATGCACATAAGCCATGTGGTTTTTGCCATGTCCAAAGTTCAAACCAATACGCCAAGGGCCGAGTTTAATGAGTTTTTTCGCAGGGCCTTTTTTCTCGTCAAAAATCGGCCCAGGACGGAATAACACCAATTCCATCTCTTTGCGATCAAAGCCTTCCAGCCACTGCTCCGTGGCGATTTTTTCCGCCGGATAAACAAAACTAGCTTGTTCACCACTGGCAAAAGGGGTGGTTTCGCTGACTAAACCCACGCCTGTGCCGCCCATGCCATACACCGCTACAGAACTTAAGAAAATGTATTTTTTCACGCCTGCTTCTACGCAAGCTTCAAATAATTGCTGAGTGCCTGTTTCGTTGACGGTGGGACGTTGTGCATCAAAGCGACTAAACGCCCAGCCGCTATGAATCACGCAATCCACGCCTTCTACCGCCGTTTTGATCACGTCAGGATCAGCAAACGAACCCCACACCACTTCAACCTCTGGCATGGTTTTGTATTCGCGGCGCGTGATGGTGTGGCGATTGAGCATGATGCGCAATTGATAATCATTGTTGAGCAAGATTTTGGCAATATGACGGCCTAAAAAACCTGAAAATCCGACGAGTAATACTTTCATTCCGCAGTCTCCTTAGCCGCTATTTCAGCACTTTGACGCTTGGCGTTCACATGTTTGACATCATCCAAAGGGTGGCTGTTGACATCTTCCCAAATGTTATCGAGCATTTCGGTCATTTGACTCACGACTTGTTCCTTGACTAGCAAGCGATCTTTGCCTTCAACCGTGTGATAAAAATTTTCCACCAGCGTAAAAATGCCGTGGGCTTTGCGCAATTTACCCGTGATGACTTTGACGATATTGAATACTGAGCCAAACGCAATCGACCACCCGGTGCTGAGGCTGGAGCTGATTTTTTTCACCATGCCCGGCGGTCCACTGCCGCGAATCACGCTGATGACTTGGCGCGTCATGTCGATGGTAATGGTGCCTTTTTCCAAGTAATAATTAGCCACGCGATGCCCATTGCCGTGGCCTAATGACAAGGTAAAAGAGCCGATTTGATCTTCATTTTGCATACTGATGTGGAGTAAATCCGGGCAATCGTAAGGCAAAATATTGCGCTGCCCATAGTGATATTGGTAGTTATCCACGCGCTCCATCACATCCACCACTAAGCTGGCAGGATGATCCACCATGTTTTGTAACACGCCGCCTTTACTCGCATAAGCCCAGTGATCAGCGCGTCCATCAGGCACGCTATTGCCACCCCAAGCGCACATGAAATCACAATGCACGGCGATTAAACGCCCAAACTCACCGGAATCGATCAACGCTTTGGCCTGCATCACCACGGGCATACCTAAGGTGCTGTAACCTGCGGCTAACACTCGGTTTTTTTCTTTGGCTAAGGCTTGCAGTTGGTTATATTCTGCGGGGCTTTCAGTCAGCGGTTTTTCTAAATACACATGGCAACCTGCTTCTAAGGCTTTTTTCGCCGCCTCAAAATGCGCCATCACCGGGGTCATGATGTGAATCGTATCGGGCTTTTCATTCTCCAGCAGGTTATCAATGCTGCTGTAAGCCCCTCCTTGCGCACCGATTTTGCCCGCAAATTGACGGGCAAAATCGAGATTCAGATCACAGACTGAAATATGCGCATGAGGTTGAATTTTCTTTAAAATTCCCACATGAGTTTGGGCAATAATACCGCAGCCAATGAGGCCAATTTTCATAGTTCACTTCCTATTATTAATTTACAAAGATAAGGCAATGGTATGACGAGCCTAAAAAGAGAGAAGTCGGGGGCTGCCATACTGATGTGTTGTATTGATTATAAATGTCACCACGGAGTCACAGAGAACACTCATTGAGAAAATCACTCCGTGCTCTCCGTGTGAACTCCGTGCCTCCGTGGTGAGAAATATCACCCAAAGAATGAGATATGACAAAACACTAGGTTTATTATCCAGTGAGTAAAGAAGGGTTAATATTGAGGGTTTTTAGTCTCTCACAAGAGGGGCTTTCACGACCTTTAAGGCCTCTTGTTCATGTCCTGCATCAATGGGGCTTTTTGCAGAGTTTTTTAACGCCCGCAGCATGTTCAAAATCTCGGGTCGATCCCAACGCCGCTCTCCAATCGCACGATAAGCGATGCGCCCTTGTGGGTCGATGACAAAAGTGGTGGGCAATCCTCGTGCAGGCCAGTGACGCATAATACTGGACTGGTCATCTAACAACATCGGAAAACTCACCGCCATATTTTGGCTAAATTCACGCACCAACGCCTCTCGCTCTCCCACATTTACCGCCAGCATGAGCATATCTTCATCGCGCATCACTTCCCAAGCCCGCTGCATAGACGGCATTTCCGCACGACATGGTGGACACCACGTCGCCCAAAAATTGAGCACCACCACTTTACCTTGATAATTTGACAAGGTATGTGAGTGATTATCGAGATCACTTAAAGAAAAATCGGGGGCTTTAGGCATGTGCGGCAAGGGGGTCAACAAACTCCCCGCAGCCAGCACTGAAGTACTCAATACACTCAGGCATAGGGTCAAAATATATCTCATATCAGTCACCTTGAAGTCATTAAACGGAATTAAGCGGGTATGTATGGGCGACCCAAAAACGGAGATAAATCAGTTTTTTGGTGCCTTTTCGTGAGAAGCTGTAGCAGCGTTGTCGTACACGCAGCTCGACTGAATCATAACAAGCTTAAGTTTATTCTTCAGGAAAATTGCAAACCATAAAGCGATACATTAGACTTTAAGACAGCGTTTAGTTTTTGAAAATAAGTCATTGTTTACGCAATAAGAACGAGGAAATACTGATGGCAAATATACAATTTGAAGTCCCTGACGCAATCGCTGCACGTTTGGATAAATTAGTCGCTGCCCAAGGGGGAGATTACGAAAGCGTGAATGCTTCAGACTTGAAAGGACGCGATGCGCTATTAAGCGATTTATTAGTGTTGGGTTTAGATGAACTCAGCGCAGGGGAAGACGAATTTCCCGATGATGTTGATTAATATCCCCTCTTAAAACCCGCTTAACATCCAAAATGATGGATATTTGTTTTATTTTGCACTTGCTAAATGATCCTCAAGCAGCCCATAATAAAATCTTATCACTCATAAGAGCTGACACCATCAGCCAAATGCAAGCCTCTCACAGCCCGCATTCCCCATCATTATCGTTTACTTTTATAAAGGCATGTTTCTCGACAAACATGCCTTTTTTTTCTGCATGAAAATATTTTCTCAAATCCCCGCCAACACCTGTTAGCTAGGCTCTGTTGACATTTGGGGCTGATTGGATTTTTAGCCACATTTTTGAGCTGACAAGACATTTTTTTCGTAGCAATGCACTCCATTGGTAGAAAAAAATAACGCCGTCAGCACGGAAAGGGGGCAAAAAGCCGCCAGCCTCCAAATGTCAACAGAGCCTAGGTTCTAACCCACTTCATTCACCGCTTTTAGTGCCTGATTAAAGGTGTCGCTAGGACGCATCACAGCTTGGAGTTTTTCAGGATCAAGAACGAAGTAACCGCCCAGTTCCCCTTCTCCTCCTTGCACATGAGCGATTTCATCAATGATTTTGTCTGCGTTTTCAGCCAAGGTTTTGGCTAATGACACAAACTGAGCTTTAAGCTCAGTATCTTCATTTTGCATGGCTAGAGCTTCAGCCCAATACAGTGTCAAGAAAAAGTGGCTGCCACGGTTATCCAGTTCCCCGGTGCGTGGTGAAGGGGATTGATCGTTGTCCAGCAATTTACCAATAGCAGCATCTAAGGTTTCGGCAAGAATCCCTGCTTTGCGGTTATCCTTTTTGCCCGATATTTCTTCTAATGAAACAGTCAAAGCTAAAAACTCACCCAGAGAATCCCAACTTAAATGGTTTTCTTCCAATAATTGTTGCATCAACTTAGGTGCAGTTCCCCCGGCCCCCGTTTCAAACAAGTTGCCCCCCTTCATTAAAGGCACAATAGATAACATCTTGGCGCTGGTACCGAGTTCCATAATCGGGAAGAGATCGGTCAAATAATCACGCAAAATATTACCCGTTACTGAAATGGTGTCTTTGCCGTGCATCACCCGCTCTAGGGTGTAACGCATTGAACGCAGGGGCGACATGATTTGAATATCCACATCACTCAAGTCATGTTCAGCAAGATAGGTTTTGACTTTTTTAATCAGCTCAGCGTCGTGTCCACGGTATTCGTCCAACCAGAAAACGGCGGGTGTGCCTGATTGACGGGCACGCTTGACGGCAAGTTTAACCCAGTCATGCACAGGCTCATCCTTGGTTTGGCACATGCGCCAGATGTCACCTTTTTCAACGTGCTGTTCAAGCAATATCTCACCCGTTTCACAATCCACAATACGGGCTGAACCATCAGTGGGCAGTTCAAAGGTTTTATCATGCGAGCCATATTCTTCGGCTTTTTGCGCCATCAAACCCACGTTAGGTACGGTGCCCATGGTGGTGGGATCAAACTGACCATTGGTTTTACAAAAGTTGATGACCTCTTGATAGATGCGGGCGTAGGTGCTTTCGGGCATCACCGCTTTAGTATCTTTGAGCTTGCCATTAGGCCCCCACATTTTACCGCCAGCACGGATCATAGCGGGCATGGAGGCATCGACAATCACATCATTCGGCGCGTGCAGGTTAGAAATGCCCTTGCGTGTATCCACCATCGCCAGCTCTGGACGATGTTGCAAACAAGCATGTAAATCATCTTCAATTTCAACCCGTACAGAGCGCGGCAGTGATTGAATCTTTTCGTACACACTGCTGATGCCGTTGTTGGGGTTAACTTCCAAACGCTCGAACAACTCGCCGTGTTTTTCAAACGCTTCTTTATAGAACACTTTCACAGCATGACCAAAAACAATCGGATGAGACACCTTCATCATGGTGGCTTTCATGTGTAGCGAGAACATCACGCCCGTATCCATCGCATCTTGCAGTTGCTCTTCAAAAAACTGGCACAGTGCTTTGACGCTCATAAACATGCTGTCGATGATTTCGCCTTCTAGTAGTGGGGTTTTTTCTTTTAACACCATGACTTCACCGTAGCGTGTCACCAACTCCATGCGTACATCGCGGGCTTTGTCCAAGGTCATGCATTTTTCGCTGGAATAAAAATCACCTTGACGCATGTGGGACACATGCGTTTGCGAAGCCTGACTCCATTTGCTCATTTCGTGCGGGTGCTTTTGTGCAAAATGTTTCACTGCGTGTGGCGCACGGCGGTCAGAATTGCCTTCACGCAAGACGGGATTCACGGCACTACCCAAGACCTTGGAATACCGCGCTTTGATCTGTTTTTCTTTATCGTCGTGTGGCTCATCAGCATAATTCGGCACCGCAAATCCGTGTTCTTGTAACTCAGCAATGGCGGCATTGAGTTGCGGAACCGAGGCGCTGATATTCGGTAACTTAATGATATTGGTATCGGCTACTTGGGTAAGCTGGCTCAGATTGTCGAGGCAATCAACGACCTGTTGTTCGGCTCCAAGATAATCTGAGAATTCAGCCAGTATGCGAGCGGATAAGGAAATGTCACTTTCCTTGATATTAATATTTGCTGGAGCGGTAAAGGTGCGAATAATTGGCAGCAGGGAAGAGGCTGCTAGTAAAGGGGATTCATCGGTTAGCGTATAGATGATGGTTGCGTTGTCGTTGCTCATAGTACCTTTGATGTGTTGTGTGCTGGGGTAGCGTCATATGCTGACCAGGTGCCGTTATAACGGTGAATGGGTGGCTGTCCTAAGCTTAAGCTTTAGTATGGAAAAGGCATTCAAAGTATATACTGATTTAATACGGGCAATCATTTGATTTATAAATACAAAGCCTTAAAGTAAATAGCAACCGATGGATCAATGAAGCATGTAGGTGCATAAGGCTTTGCCGTCATGCGCCGAATGTTTCCCAAATGGCGGATAACGACGCAAAAAGACGCGCCTTATCCGCCCTATGTGAGCTGAGCAACACGTCACCTGAATGGCCTTATTCCCTCTTTATTCTTCCTTTTTCCCCTTATTTTTCCAAATCTTGATTCAGATCAAATCATTCCCGTCAAGACTTCCGTTAAGCTGCCAAGATAGTTTTACGCCATGCCGTTTTGGGAGTCTTACATGCCACGTCCGACCATCATCTTTTTGACCCTGTTGGTTTTTCTTAATCCTCTTCTTGGTATTGCTGCGTCTACGGATTTTGATGTTCACAGTGCAGCCCGTCAGTTTTTTCCTACTGCCAATAAATTAAGTGATTTTCAGGGAACACCGCCCGCTATCGAAGTGTCTGAAGATGACACGCTGCTTGGTTATGTGTTTTTAACGCGCGATATGGTGCAAATTCCTGCTTATTCGGGTCAGCCTGTTGATTTAGTCATCGGTTTGGATATGCAGGCCAAAATCGTGGGTGCTCAGGTGGTGGAGCACCATGAGCCGATTTTATTGGTGGGAATACCTGAATCCAAATTAGATGATTTTGCCAATGCCTACATTGGCAAAGCGGCGACCGATGCTGTGCGAGTGGGTGCGCCTAAGCCCGGTTATGCCAATGTGGATGCCATCACGGGTGCGACCGTCACGGTCATCGTGGTCAACCGCACCATCATGCGTGCCGTGCGGGAGATCGCCAAAAGCCGTCAATTAATTCAATCAAGGGCTGAGGTACAAGCAGCCACGTTGCTGGAGACCTATCAAGCGGCGGACTGGCAAAAATTATCGGGTGATGGATCGATTCGTCGTTTGCATTTAACCCATGCCCAGGTGGCAGACGGTTTTGTCGGTACGCAAGCCGAAGGCACGATTAAAGGCGTGCCAGACAATAATTTCATTGATATGTATTACACCTATCTCAACGCGCCAACGATTGGACGTAACTTGCTGGGTGAACGCCAGTACAAATGGCTGATGGGCGAACTCAAGCCCGACGAACATGCGATTGCGGTGATGGCGAATGGTGAGTACTCATTTAAGGGTTCTGGCTATGTGCGCGGCGGGATTTTTGACCGTGTGCAACTGGTGCAAAATCAGCAAACGTATAATTTCCGTGATCTGGATCATTACCGTCTCAGTGATGTGTATTTAGAGGGAATGCCTCACTTTGCGGAGCGTTCGATCTTCATTGTGCGCAAGGATATGAATTTGGAGTTAGGTGCACCTTGGTCGTTGGAATTATTGGTGCGTCAGCAGATTGGTCCGGTGGACAGTGTGTTTAGCAGTTTTGTGGGGGAATATGACATTCCAGAGCGCTATGTGGAGCGTCCTGCCCCCCTCGCGTCCACTGTCAGTCTTGCCATCTTAGAAGCCGAAGAACAACCGATGTGGGTGGAAGTATGGGAAGACCGCACATTCAAAACCACCCTCTTGCTGGTCGCTCTGGGTGTATTGGTGTTCATCCTGTTATTTCAGGATATGTTGATTCGTTATCCAAACTTGCTGGGCTATTTGCGCACAAGTTTTTTGCTCTACACCAGTATTATCATTGGCTGGTATTTGCTCGGACAGTTGTCTGTGGTGAATGTCTTAACCTTTGCTAATGCGGTGTTGACCGAGTTCAAATGGGAAACCTTCCTGATCGATCCGATCATGTTCATTTTGTGGAGCTTTGTTGCCGTCACCTTGCTGCTGTGGGGGCGTGGTATCTACTGTGGTTGGCTCTGTCCTTTCGGTGCATTACAAAAACTTATCAATCAGGCCGCGCGGGTGCTGCGTGTGCCTCAATTTGAATTCCCGCATATTGTGCATGAGCGTTTATGGGCGCTGAAATATTTGATTCTGCTGGGTTTGTTTGCCGTGTCTTTGCATGACATAGGCACTGCTGAGCGCTACGCAGAAATCGAACCCTTCAAGACCGCGATTACTTTGCAATTCATGCGTGAACTGCCTTTTGTTTTATATGCGCTCGGTCTGCTGCTGGTCTCTGCCTTTAACTGCAAGTTCTACTGTAAATACTTATGTCCGCTGGGCGCGGCACTGGCGATTCCTTCCAAGCTGCGTTTATACGATTGGCTGCGCCGCCGTAAAGAATGCGGTAAGCCTTGTCAGGTCTGTGCACGAGAATGTGAGATTCAGGCGATTAATGATACGGGCGACATTCATCCCAGCGAGTGCCATTACTGCTTAGATTGTCAAGTGACCTATTTAGATAATACCAAGTGTCCACCATTGGCTGAGCGCCGCAAACGGCATGAAAAAGCCGAGCGCGCCAAGCACACCATACACAGCATCAAACCCGTCGTTAAAAGTTCTTCATAAAAAGTTGTTGGTATACCGAGCGTCATCGGTTGGTCAGCAGCTTCTAAGAGGGCATTAATAAAGTTGTTTGCGCGGGGTATCCATCAAAGCGAAAAGGTGTGGTTTTGAGGTCGGTTTTTCGGTTTTTTGAGGCGAATAGTCATTCTATTTAACGATAAAAAGCGGAAAAGCGGTTCAAAATCCACGCATTTGTAACTGATGAATATCCCGCGCAACAAGTCTCATTATATGCCCTCACCACCACCACACACCCATCAATGAGGTAGTCAATCATGAGTGATTCTAACGATAAATCTGGTGTATCTCGACGTAAGTTTCTGGTCGCCTCTGGCCTGACAGGCATTGCCGCAGGCGGAGGAATGACGGCGGCCCTATTGCCTATGGCGGCACAATCATCAGAACCAGGTGCGGACGGCTATGTCGCTCCGGGTGAGCTGGATGATTATTACGGTTTTTACAGCAGCGGACAAAGTGGCGAGGTGCGCGTATATGGCATTCCGTCCATGCGCGAGTTAAAGCGTATTCCTGTTTTCAATTACTTCCCTGCCACTGGTTGGGGCGTGACCAATGAAAGTCGCAAAATTTTGTATGAAGGTTTGACTCCACAAGGTAAGCGCCGCGCTGATAAACAAGGCGGTATATTGCGCAATGGTGATACCCATCATCCCCACATGTCTTATACCGATGGCACTTATGATGGGCGTTATTTGTTCATTAACGATAAAGCCAATTCTCGCGTCGCACGTATCCGTATGGATTTAATGGTGTGCGATAAGATCGTACAGATTCCTAATGTACAAGCGGTGCACGGTCTGCGTTTGCAAAAATTCCCCCGCACGGGTTATGTGTTTTGTAACGGTGAGTTCATGA
Source organism: Thiotrichales bacterium (assembly GCA_016744475.1). Classification (GTDB taxonomy): domain Bacteria; phylum Pseudomonadota; class Gammaproteobacteria; order Beggiatoales; family Beggiatoaceae; genus BB31. The sequence goes on from JADGEH010000032.1 coordinate 13,603, forward strand.
TTCCACAGCCCAATGATGGGCGCGACATGTACGATCCCTCTAAATACTACACGCTGTTTTCTGCGCTTGACGGCGACACCATGGAAGTAAAATGGCAAGTCAAAGTCTCTGGCAACTTGGACAACACCAACGCAGATTACGCAGGGCGTTATGCTTTCTCCACCTGTTACAACTCAGAAAATGGAGTCGTCCTGGGCGAAATGATGCGTGCAGAACGCGATCATGTCGTGGTATTCAACATTGCTCGCATTGAAGAAGCCGTGAAACAAGGTAAATTCACCACCATTGGTGATTCCAAAGTCCCTGTTGTCGATGGCACCAAAGGCTCTGATCTCACCTTATACATTCCCATTCCTAAAGGGCCTCACGGCATCAACACCTCGCCCGATGGCAAATACTTTATTGCCAATGGCAAGTTGTCGCCCACCGTGTCTGTGGTCGAAATCGCCAAGCTCGATGAATACTTTGACGGTAAATTGAAAGAACCTCGTGACGTGGTGGTGGCTGAACCAGAGCTGGGTTTAGGGCCGCTACACACCACCTTTGACGGACGCGGAAATGCGTATACCACCTTATTCATCGACTCCCAAGTGGCTAAATGGAACTTAGAAGATGCGATCAAAGGTTTCAAAGACGGCAAAACCAATCCGATTCGTCAGAAACTCGATGTGCATTACCAACCCGGTCATCTCAACGCCAGCATGGCAGAGACCAAAGAAGCCGATGGCAAATGGCTGATCAGTTTGAACAAGTTCTCTAAAGACCGTTTCTTAAATGTCGGCCCGTTGAAACCTGAGTGCGATCAATTGATTGATATTTCTGGCGACGAAATGAAGCTAGTGCATGACGGCCCGACCTATTCCGAGCCCCATGATTGCATCGTAGTGCGCCGTGATGTGCTGCATCCAAGCCGCTTGTACGACCCCAATGATCCGATGTTCGATGATTTAAAAGCGCAGGCGAAAAAAGACGGTGTAGAGATAGGTAAAGACAATAAAGTGATACGCGATGGTAATAAAGTGCGACTCTACATGATGTCTTATGCACCCAATTACGGCATCACGGACTTCAAAGTAAAACAAGGCGATGAAGTCACCATCATCATCAAAAATATTGATGAGATCGAAGATGTGACTCACGGTTTCACTTTAACTAACTACGACATCCAGATGGAAATCAGCCCACAGCAGACGGTTTCTGTGACCTTTATTGCCGATGAAGTCGGCATGTTCTGGTACTACTGTCAGTGGTTCTGTCATGCATTACACATGGAAATGCGTGGTCGTATGATGGTGGAAGCTTAAAGCCAGTGCTTTGTAAAACTTAGCTTTTAGGATGAATGTTCCCTCGTTCCCAAGCGCCGCTTGGGAATGCTGTCTTGACCGCGTTGCGGTCAGTACTGATACAGGGATAATATTTCAGTGGTACTAGATCATCGTAGTTAAGAACTAATGGTTTTTTGAAGCCTGCCGGGTCTGTCGTACAACTGACTTATGTTCTCTATAGTTATTAAGTGGCTAATTTGATCCCCCTCCTTGAAGGAAGAGGGATTCAAAGTTAATATTTCCAATCAGACACAGAATGTTAGCCAAGAATTGGCTCTTACCTATTATTAAGTATGAAGTTTTCCTTGTCCCGCCATCATGCCCCATAACGCTCTGACTCTCTCACCCGTTGCACTAATACCTTCGGACATTGATTTATATAGCTAAAGTACATCATTTATAGGCTTGCGATAGAACCAAACCCAAGACTGCTAGTTCTTGAAGGACTGGCAGTCTTAACAACTGATGTAATCTTGCTATATCTTTTCATGACGCGCCAGTTAAAATTCAGTTCCCTCATCACCACCCTGTGTGCTGCTTGTTGAGAATGAATCAAATCGCCATCGTCTTCGTTTAAGACAACCTCGTCTCTTTTCGGGTTTACTTTTCTGTTTTTTTTCCACTCATCCCCGCTTCATGTAGCAGTTTATGGTAAGAACTTAAGGATGAATAAGTGATGCCATATTGTGTTTTTATATAAAGAGATAATTCTTTAACAGTGATGCTGTCATGTGTTTTTATATAATGATGAATACTGCTTCGCTCTTCATCAGTAAAATATCCTTCACTGCCTATGTATCCCAATAGTAAACCTTCTGCACCTTGTTCACGATAGACTCGGTTCCACTTCGTGACAAAATCAACACCTACATTGAGAACATGACTGATCATGTCTCTGCTTGAACCCGACAAAAACATCTTTGTAGACATAGCGCGTTTAATTTCACGAGGATCACCCTCATTGATTAAGTCATCAAGTGTCATTCTTTAATCCTATATAATGATAAATAGAATATATATTATCATCATTTTTTAGTTTTAAGGGGTCGTATGTTTGAAGAATTATCTCTCGCTGCGAGACGGGGAGAGGCGCAGCCGGGATCGAGTAGCCCGCGACAAGGCATCATTTTGGACGATGGCGCCAGCGATGCGAAGGGTTTTGGTTCGCATCGCGGGTGTTGCCAAGACACAATGTATTGGCCGTATAGTCATGGGGAAGGCAGTGACCGTAGCAGCGGAGTGCGAAGGTGACTGGGTGATACCGGACGTGTCGGGGCGCCAAAATAGCATCTCGTGCCCACTTAAGAAGTTCTAAGGGCAAGGATGTCCGTGAACACCTCTTAAGCGATGCGAGACACCACATAGGCAGCTACTTTTCCTTTTTTTACCCGCTCCTGAAGCTCCGTAAAATTTATCTTGGAGGAAATTTTGCTATATAGCAAGATTACATCAGTTGTTAAGACTGCCAGTCCTTGAAGGACTGGCAGTCTTGGGTTTGGATATATCACAAGCCTATAAAAGATGTACTTTAGCTATAGTATTTAATGAACAATAACGAGCTTGCTCAGTTATTGTTGTCTACAATATTGGGCGAGGAGATTATCGAATTGGCGTTTACGCCGCGCATTGCTGAAACAAGGATCGAGTCTTAATATGGCTTGCAGCAATTTCACCTTATTCATTTTAATGAATGGTGGTTGAATGCACTGTAAACTGCTGAGGAATGATCTTTTAAAAAAAGCTCAGTTTAAGAAAAAAACTATTAATGAATACCCGCAAGAAATATTTTTATTGCTTAGAAGAACAATGACCTTCCATAGTGAGCTATATTTAATTAAAAAAGGCATATGATATTTCTATCACATGCCTTTTTTATTGGATGAGATGATGACTTACAGCAATACCTAGGTATTAGACTTGTCCCATCTAAGCCTTTAGAAAGAGGCTCATTTTTGCTCTTTCTATTCCTCAATAATCTTTAAGCTTTCAGGTAATAGGTTAAAACGCACGCTACCAGGAGCGTCTTGTTCTAATGTGCCTTGGTATAGAGGAAAGCCGGGGATGTTGATGCACGGCAGTTGTAATTGTGCGTTATTTGGATCGTATTGCGCGGTGCAATGGGATGTTGAGCTGTTGTTGGATAAAGTACCCGTGAGTTCGGTACTGACAGCACTAATACCTTGCATATCTTTCAAACGTGCTTGTACTGCCCAGCCTCCCGTATCTTCTTCTGTAACAGCCATCCAAATTTCATTATTGCCTTGTTTTAATGGCATAAATACAGTGTCAAAATAACTGATGGTGCCGAGAAAACGGTAATCACGATTGTAGGATTCATCATCCCCTGCCAGCATTAATTGTCCGTTCACATACACATGTACTTTGTCGCTGAAACCAAATATCAAGGGTTTGACTTGATCCTTGTCCGATACAATCGTGGTTCTAGCAAATGCGGTATTTTTTCCACCAAAGACCCCTTGTACTACGCTTAATTGGGTTAAACCGGTCACTTCTGCGGCTTGTTCTGTCCAAGTATGCGCGGTGCGGTCTTCTTCAATCAGTTGGTATTTTTCTTCTAACTCATCTTCTGCAAAAGCATCTGAGACTAGCCATTTCATGATGGTGCCCGGTTCAGGTTGCTGTGCTTTGAATGCTTCTATTTGGGTTTGACTGGCTAATACTGGCGGCGTGTCCATCGGGGTGAAATCAAAATTGGAAAAATGCGCTGGTACTGTGGGCATGACCATATTGGCCATTACGCCCACCATGCCAGATTCAGGTGTGGCGGTCAGTGGCATCCAGGTTTTTGGCGTATCCATGTCATCGACATAAATTTCTGCAAAACCATCACCAATAAGCAATTTAACATGAGTCCAGGTATCAAAAGTGAAGGTGTAAGGTACGCTGTATTGTGGATAAAGCTGCCAACTGGATACGCCGTTGAAATTGGGGGCATATTGTGTAGCATCGACATTGCCATTTTGATGAGGGCGCATGTAAAAACTTTCACTATCCATACCTTGATTTTGAATATGCCACATAGCACCATTGTAGCCTTTAAACGGCTTTTGGTTTTCTGTGTCAAAAGGAAATGACACATCATATTCAATACTGCCGTACTTTAATTCAGAATCAACAATAAACCCACCACCTTGGTTTAAAGTTAAGGTTTTTTCTCGACCTTGGTAGGTGTCTACTGTGGCTTCAAAAGGAATGATTTCCACTCCATCCGATGCGAAAGCCCAGCGGTCACTGTCAAAGGGAACAATTTCAGCGTAAACCAAAGAACTGGATAATAAACTACAAATAAGACTGGCGTTTCTATAGTGTTTAAATGTCATCACGAAAGGATACTCCTTTTATTTAAATAACTGAGGTGAAGTAAAGGCTTGGTTTTTTACCAACAGCTTCTGAAAGTAAATCACCATCACTATTGCTTCACACGATGTGCTTTAAGGTCAGTTCAATAGATGTATTGCGAGGGGTCTGCATCGACTGCAAAGGCATGGGTTTTGGCCGGGTTTTCCACTTTTTATGAACAAATAGCCCACCATTCGCCTCAAAAGACCGAAAAAACCGTCTCAAAGCCGCACCTTTTCGCTACGATGCCTATCCTGCGCAATAGTCTAATACATATCAAGGCATACCATAGCTCACTCACACTGGCTGCCAATAGGTCATCTGATAGGGCTGCTTGCAAGTAAAACAGACATTTGGAATCCTCATTTATTTTCTACCCTTTATCTTTCGATTATGATAGACAGTCATAAATACATGTGAAATTTAACAAAACATGTCAGACTTTAAGCTTCCAAAAAAGAGTGTTAAATGCTGTGTTTTCAAAAAAATAGCGGTTTCTCTCTCTCCCATTAGCTATCTTTTAGAATGCGCCGCTTCATCCGAAAGAAGCATTGCACAAAGCTTATATATCAGTTAAAACCTCGCCCTAAACCCTTATTAAGGGTGATGTTTCAATAGACTTGTTGCTAGAAGTGGGCATCGTAGCGATAAAGGTATGGTTTTGAGACTGTTTTTTCGGTTTTTTGAGGCGAAGGGGCACTCCATTCTTTGAGCCAAAGCGGAAAAACAGGCCAAAACCCAAGCCTTTGCAGTCGATGAGTCCCCCTTGCAACAAGTCTAATATAAGGAATTATTCCCATGAACCCAGTTATGCCCCTACGTACCCACTTATTTTGGTGGCTCACATTTGTTTTTTCGCTACTGTGGAGTTTTGAAAGCTTTGCGGTAGGGCCCGATATGAACGGCACTTATTCTCTGAAACGCACCGGTGCGGCTTCTTGTGGTGTGCCTCGATACGGTGTGGTCTTCAATAACACCAACAGCTCATCTGATGTCAGTCTCGGTATGTTTTGCTATAGCACCTCAAATTATTGCGCTGCACCTGGGGCTAAGCCGCCTGCCAGTTCAGCAGAGGGGCTGAAAGTGTCGGATATTACTTGGGGGGCGGTGAGTGGCACGGATGCCAATTGCACGGGTAATAACTGGGGGATTGTCCAGGATGCCAGTGGCGGCATTTGGGCAGTTAATTTTGCAAGTCAAGTGGTGCCTACCAATGATGAAAATTCCATTATGCGTTGTGATGACAACGACATTTTCACTTACGCTGGCGGCTGTCAATCTGGGCCCGGCGGCATCAGCACTAATTTGCGTTTGTGGATGAAACCGGATACAGGCGTAGCAGGCAGTGCGCCAATTACGGCTTGGGACAGTGCTTCGGGTAAGACCATTGGGGCGACAATCAATGGCTCACCCACTCTGGTAAGCGATGGTATGAACTTTAACCCCATCATGCGCTTTAATGGGAGTAGTTGGCTAGACACACAAAGTACATTGGGTGTGGATGGCACGAATAGTTTTTCTATTTTTGCCGCTTATAAAGCGGGTGCCACCAGCGTGCATAGCTTTTTGGGCGCGAATACGGGGGTTGATGGCGGCTTTTGCGCAGGCGTTAATTGCGATGGCTTACACTACCGTGTTGATGGTACGGGTGGGTATGCAGGCAAACAACTGCTGATTACAGATCAAAATACAGGTTTCATTTTTCAGGGAACCAGCACCAATTTACATGACGATACGCCGCGCATTGTGGCGACAACACGTAATGTCGCGGCGTTTACCTTTTATCAAAATGGCACGGTTGATGGGGGCACAGCCAGCGGTGTCAGTTTTCGCAGTGCGAGTATGAATATTGGCACGGTAGACGGCGGCAACCGAGAGTTTCTCAACGGCGATTTGGCTGAATTAATCGTCTTTAACAGCGCCTTATTGCTCACCGATGTACAAAAAGTCAATTCTTATCTTGCGATTAAATACGGCATCTCACTCAATGTAAATTATTTCAATTCCGCAGGTACTACGCTGTGGAACATCGCAGGCAGTTATAGCAATGACATCGCAGGCATAGGCCGTGATGATGCCAGCACACTCAATCAACCTAAATCCATCAGCAATAGCACTGACGCACTCATCACCATAGATGGCGCTACCTTAGGTACGGATTTGTCTTATTTAATCTGGGGCAATGATGACGCGGCAACGCTTTATACCGGTACCACGGCTGCTGACAAACTGCATATGGCGCGGGTGTGGACAGTGGCAGAAACGGGCACGGTGGGTACGGTGACGGTGACTTCAACCGATGCCAGTGCACAATATCTATTGGTCGGCAACAATGCTGCGGATTTTTCTGCGGCTACGGTTTACAACTTGCCTGCCAGTGTGGATTTCTCTGATGGCGAGTTTTTTACTCTGGCTAAAGACCCAGCACTGTTTCCCGGTCATGCGCTGGATTTTGATGGTACGGATGATTATGTATCAGCTTCTTTAGTCACGACCAACACGGACAATGTGACGCTGGAAGGCTGGGTGTACGCCACCGCCGTCTCTGATGCCGTCCTGATGTACAACGGTGATGCCTCGCTCAATGGCTACGGACTTTTGCTGGACGGTACCAGCGGCAAACTAATGCTTTTGTGCGGCGGTGTTTCCACACCGCTTTCTGACTATGTGTTCCCCCTAAATGAATGGCATCATGCGGCTCTCGTGAGAGAAGCGGGCACCTGGAAACTATATGTGGATGGGATGGCTCGCACTTTGGCTTCCAGTCCCGTACCAATAGTTCCCGCACCCGGTGCTACAACACTGGGAGCGAGCCATACCGGAGGACAACCGCTACAAGGCCGTTTGGACGAAGTGCGTATCTGGAGCAGTGCCCGCACGCAAGCGCAGATCAAAGCCTACATGAATGGCCCCATTCCTAATCCGAGCGGTGAAGCGAATCTAGTCGCTTATTATCCTTTAGATGAAGGGGCGGCAGGCGGTGCTAACCCCACTGCCGCAGCCACCGCAGATAGGGCAGGCAGCAATCACGGCAGTTTGAGCGGTTTTGCCTTAACCGGAGCAGCATCCAATTGGGTGAAAGCGGAAGCCCACCACAGTTTTCAACCGGGGAATGGGTTGGATTTTGACGGGGGGGATGATTATGTCGAGGTGTCTTACAACGCCTCCCTGAATCCGGCAGTCATCACCATGGAAGCCTGGGTCAAAGTCACCGGCGGTGCAGGTACAAACCGCACTGTAGTCAGTAATCGTAGTGGTGTCGGTTTTTCGGGCATGACGATTTATGCGGCAGATATTGATAAGTGGGAGTTATGGGTGGGTGATACCACATGGTATGTGATCGAGGGGTCTGCGGTCACACTGAACCAATGGACACATCTTGCAGGGGTTTTTGACGGCACAAATCTCAGCTTCTATGTAAATGGCGTGCTGTTTGGTAGTACGCCTGCAGGAATGACTCCCAATACTACTGATATACTACATATTGGTCGTCAGGTAACCGGCGTTGTTTATGGTTTTCTTGGCAAAATCGACGAAGTTCGCATCTGGAACACCGCCCGCAGCGCCGAAAACATCCGCGCTTACATGAACCGCGATATTCCCGACCCCGCCACTGAGACCAACTTGGTGGCTTATTATCCCTTTGATTACGGCGAACCCAGCGGTACCAACACGGGTATGACGGAAGTGCTGGACGCTTCCATGAACGGCAATAACGGCACTTTGACCAATTTTGCCTTGAGCGGGGCGAGTTCTAATTATGTGGATTCCACAGCCTATAATATCTGGAGCGGTACGGGCGGCGATTCACTGTGGAGCAATTCGGCTAACTGGACGGACACCGACGCGGCAGGCACCCATTTGGTGCCCACCACCACGACCAATGTTTATTTAGGCGATGTCGGTAATGCACCCAACGAATCTGCCGCACCATCGGATATTCATCACTTGGTGATTGACTCCACGGGCTTCACCGATCTCAATTTCAACGTCACAGGCAACGCTTTTGCCGTGGGTACGGGTCATAATGCAGGTAATAAACCCACCAAGCTCAATAATGGCACTCAGCCGCACTATGTTGCGGGTATTTTTGGCAAAGGTTTAGGCCATCTTGATGCAACACAGCCCATGATGCTGGCGGATGATCTGAATATTCAGGGTAGTGGTGCTTACTTTACTCGGAAATTTCCCGCCACGGTTGATGTGAATGGATACACTTTCAGCTATTCGGGCACCAACAGCGAATTAATCCGCAGCGGTAGCGGTACGGGCGACTTTGGCGATGAATTTCCTGCTGTTGGCGGTCCTGAAAGATTAACCGTGATGGGTTCAGGCTCAGTCAGTTTGACGGGGGATCGAACGATCCAGTTGCTGATAGTCAATGGTGCTAACTTGATTTTAGACACATACCACCTGACCACCAACACCAGTTCCCGTTTCAGCGGACAGGTGGTGGCTACCAGCACCGGCGAATTGCGCATTTCTGACTTCACGCCGGGTATCAAACTCTTTCCCATCGGCGATGGCACCAACTACACACCGATCCAACTGGATGTGTTGGCAGGCTCAGGTGCTTACATTAGCGCACGCCTTACCAGCGCGAAACACCCCAGCAACGATAGCACCACAGATTTTATCAATCGCTATTGGAGCTTGAGCACCGATGCAACGAATTTAAATGCCACAGCCACGGCAACGTACATTGATCCCACCGACATCGCAGGTACGGAAGCTAATTTCAAAGGGATGTTTCATAACGGTGCGATGTGGACTTACGGCGGCAGCGACGCGGCAGCGAACACTGTTTCCGCAACACTCACTGGCTCAGGTGAGGTGACTGCGGGTGAATATACAGAGCCGACCCCCGCGAGTATCAGCAATAATCTGCAATTGTGGCTCGACCCAGCCACCGCCATAGCCGCAGGCTCCATCACCCAGTGGAACGACCGCACGGGCAACGCCTATCACTTCGTGCCCCGCACCGCTAACGGCGGCCCAGACCTCATCAATGACCCCAGCGACGGCACGTTTAACTTCAATCCCTACGTGGATTTTACCACCGCTCAGGATCGCAGCCTCACCACTGCCGCCGTCGGCCTGTCGGACACCGATGCCATGACGATGTTTGCGGTGATGAACAAACGCGCCAACAGTCAAATCTTGTTCCAAGCCAAGGACAATCTGGGTACGCTGACTTGGTTGTCTATGGGGGCCGCCCAGGTGCGCGACGAAGGGCTGATCAACTATGCGGCCTCGGTATCGTCAAACCAGGCTCACCTCGTAGGTGGCCGCAACGTCGCCAATGACAGCACTGGTGACGGCCTGCTCGACGGTCTGCTCACCACACCTGGCAGTCTGTTCGCTGCCCAAACCAGCAGCATGGCCAATGACACCGCCATTGTGGGTTTCCATAACAGTTTCGGCGATTACACCGGCATGATGTCTGAACTGCTGATCTATAAACGCGCTTTGAGTGACCTGGAAGTGCAGCAGGTGAGCACTTACCTGTCTCTCAAATACGGCATCACCTCTGGGGTGGATTATGTGATCTCGGACGGCACCACTACAGCCTGGACTTTGGGCGGCGGCTATGACAACGACATCGCTGGTATTGGGCGTGATGACGATTCTGCGAGTCTGGATCAACGCAAATCGAAAAGCGTCAACGCGGGGAGCATCGTCACCATGGAACACGCCGCCGCTTTTGCTGCGAACCAACAATTCCTCATTTGGGGAAATGATGCGGCCTCAAGCGATGACATAGAAACCACCGAAGTCCCCCCTAGCAGCATTATCAATCGCCGTTTAGCGCGGGAATGGAAAGTCGCTAACATCGGTAGCGTGGGCGCGGTGAATCTTACGATGGATGTGAGTGGCTCGACTTTGACAGGGGCGCAAGCGATTTTGTTGATTGATACCGATAATGATGCGGATTTCACCACCGGCACGCCTACCCAGATTTTGCCGGATAGCTATGCCGCAGGAATAGCGACCTTTAATAATGTGAGCTTTGCTGATGGCAATGTGTTTACTCTGGTCACCGATGCTTGTGCCACTGATCCGATAGTGACTTCTACATTAGGCGATGGTAGTGCGGGTACGTTGCGCGATGCGGTCACTTGGGCTTGTGCAGGCAGCACCATTACTTTTGATGCGGCTTTAGCCAACAACACCATTGATGTGAGCAGCGGCGGGTCTTTGCTCATTAATAAAGACATGATGATTGATGGCGGTACGCACAAGATCAGCATCAGCGGTGGTTCTACAGTACGGGTGTTTGATGTGGATTACTCAGCGGCTATCACTGCTTCTCAAGCCACATTTCAGGCTTTAACTATCAAAGACGGTCTCGCGGGGGCGGGCAACGCAGGCGGTGGCATTCGCTTTGTAGGTAAAGCGGGGACTATCACAAGTTTAAGACTCATGCAATGCGCCTTGACTGGAAACAACGGTGGCGATAAAGGCGGGGCTGTTTATTTTATTAACGACAATCAAGGCGCTATGCAGATATTTAATTCCACTTTAGTCAACAACACCGCCTTAGAAGCGGGTGCTGTGAGTGTGGAGAGCGATACTGCCTCAGCACAGGCGCTCATACTCAATAGCACCATCAGTGGCAATACTGCCACGACGGGTGATGCGGGTGGTTTTCTCAGTACCACTGCGAATCATTGGATTGACAACAGTATTTTGTATGGCAACTCAAGCGCTGGTGCCATTAATAGCGGTAAAGATTGTAAAGCGGTAGGCGGTGGCGGTGGTGCGACCAGCAACTACATCATCGGCGATGCCAACGGTTATCCTTGCGCCACCTTGGGCAGCGATCCTTTGCTCGGCGCATTGCAAGATAATGGCGGTTCAGTGCCCACGATGGCCTTATTGCCGGGTTCTCCGGCGGTAGATGCAGGCAGCAATGGAATTTGTACCAATGCCACACAAACTAATGATTTAGATGCGCGTGGTTTGACGCGCTCAGTTGTAGGCGGTGCCATTTGCGACATCGGGGCTTATGAAAAAAGCACTCCGGCATTTGATTGGACTTCGCCACCGCCTTTGCAAATGATTGCCACGACAGCGTTTTCTTATGCTGTGGTAGTGACGGATAACGAGTCTACCGACGGTGCCATTCCTGTCTTAAGCGCCACCGGAATGCCTACTTGGATGGCGCTTGATCCAGTGACAGGGATTTTATCCGGCACGCCGACCAATGCCGATGCAGGGGTTGTCAACGTCACCCTGCATTTGAATGCCAGCACCGAAGATGTGCAACAAGCCTTTACGCTGACGGTACTACCACGAGTCAATATCGACTTTAGTCTGAGCAAGGGAAGCATCTGGGAATATGAAAGCCTGACGGGGACAGTCTCACGCAGCAATACCACGGTGGGCGATTTGATCGTGACCTTAAGCAGCAGCAATGGCGCGGCTGCGAGTATGCCTGCCACGGTCACGATCCTTGATGGACAAGCCAGCGTTGATTTTTCCATGAGCGGGAATAACAATAATGTGCGTGATGGTTCTCGCAGCACCACTATCACAGCCACAGCAACGGGTTATTTTGACGGCACCGCCACACTGAGTGTGAGTGATGAAGAACGCTTACTGGATGTGACCATCACCGGACAAGGTGACGTGACAGGCGCGGGCATTCATCAAACTGGAAATACCGTGCAATTGGTCGCCACGCCCACCACAGGCTGGATTTTCTCGGCTTGGGGCGGTGAATGCTCTATCCAAGGCAGTATTTTTATCAATGCCGATAGCAGTTGCACCGCCACCTTTGTTGAATCCACAACGGTGCCTGTGGTGTATCCACTCACAGCCGTTGTGATCGGTCAAGGCAGCGTGACGGGGGGCGGGGATTATCCTGAAAACACCCCCGTTTCTTTGCTTGCCACGCCCGAACCCGGCTGGCAATTTGCCCAGTGGGGGGGCGACTGTCTTATTGACGGTAGTGTCATCATGGACGCTGCAAAAAACTGTACTGCCACATTTACCGAAATCCCACCTAATACGGTGACTTTAACAACCGCTGTTGTGGGTCAAGGGAATGTGAATGGTGCGGGGAATTATGCCAGCGGCACAGCGGTCTCTTTAATCGCCACACCCGCAGAAGGTTGGGCTTTAGAAGCCTGGAGCGGCGATTGTTCGGGCACCAATACCAGCCTGGCTTTCACGCTCAACGCCCACCAACACTGTGTGGCGACGTTCATTGAATTGCCGCCCAATACTTTCACCCTGGCAGCGACCATCAAAGGTCAAGGTCAGGTGCAAGGCGCGGGGATTAAAACCGAAGATAGCACCGCGATGTTGAACGCGATTCCCGATACTCACTGGCGCTTTGCCGCTTGGGGCGGGGATTGTGGGCCCGGTGTGCCATTAGCCAGCGTGACCGCTGATTTATCCGTGTTCATGAATGCAAGCAAAGATTGTCATGTCATTTTTGAACCCGAAAAATACTCACTCAGCGTGCAAATACAAGGTTTTGGGCGCGTCGATAACAATCTTTTCCAATACGACTTTGGCAGCACTGCACAACTGAGCGCGATTAAAGGTGAAGGTTGGTTATTTACTGGTTGGACGGGAGATTGTTCGAGTGATGGAGAGATTTTGATCGATGGTGATAAGCAATGTACAGCGATTTTCTCAGAAGCCCCGCCCATCGGTACGCCTAATCCTATCGCAGACCTTGATCCCGCAAGCTTTGCGCTGTTGACACCCGAACAAGTGAGCCAAGTTGATCCGGTCACTTTAAGCTTGCTGTCACGCGAACAAGTGGAGCAAATCGCCCCCGAAGCTTTTGCTGCGTTAAGCGCCTCTCAACTCGGAAATATTCCACCGCACGCGCTGGTCGGCATGACCGCAGAACAACTGCAAGCACTGCCTCCTGTTTCACTGAGCAACCTCAATGCGGCGAGTTTTGAGTCCATTGATCCTGATACTTTAGAAGTCTTAAGCGCTCAACAATTGTTACGCTTGAATCGTCAAGTGATGACACAGGAATTGTCCAGTCAAGCCGCGTCTCGCTGGTTGGTGAACATTAATCCTGACAACATCACGCCAGACACGGCGCAACATTATCTGCCTACGGGGTGGGGGATTGATCTGAACACCGGGCGACTCAGTGTGCCGACAGGTACCAAAGTCACTTACCGCAACCGCGATGTTCCCACGGATTTACCGTCACAAGTGATCTTGCCTGACGATATACCAGACTTAAACACCAGCTTCTCACTCGGTGGGCGAGTGCTGGAATCTGGCAAAGCTGTGGACGGTTTGAAACTCAGTATTGATTTTATGCTCGACCCCAATGCTGAACAGCCGGAAGACTCCTTATTCCGTATTGATCAAAATGAATTCGGTATTCTGCGTTTAACTTCAGACACCGACCCCAACTTCTTAATGGCCTTCTTGCCTGATCCCGGCAACATGATTGTGGTTAACCAATCCATGCCAGTGGGCGTGAATCTTGATCCCGGTGGTTTCTTCCTGATTGTTACGCCATCCGGTGAGCAATTCCGCGTGTTACCAGCACCTGCCAACCCTGTGCAGCTCGCGCAATCTTTGGGGACTGACAGCCAAGTGCAAATCACCGAAGATGGCAGCGTATATCTAGAATTTGGCACCGAAGACGACACGCCTGCTCGCCGTCGTGGGCGGGCGCGTCAAGTCTCCAGCTTCCAAGCCTTTGTTGAACCTGCACCGGATGCCTTCATCTGCATGGCGGCTTGCGGCGTGATTCCACCTGAACAACTGGCTCCTGAATACATCGGCATCTTCCCACCGCCCGGTTGTGTGTGTGATCCTGCCTTCTTCCCGCCCGCGCCTGGAATGCACGCGCCACCTTTCCGCCGGATTGATTCGCGTTTGCCGCTGGATAACAGCCAAAAACAGCGTTTGGTGTATCCTGATGGTCGCTCACAATTGATGAACCCCGCCTTTACCGAGCCTGATGAATTTCGCAGCATCGGTTTGCAATTTGAAGGTGTGGACAATTTGGTGCGCAATTCAAACGGCACATTCAGCGCATTGGCGGCCGGTCGCACTTATCTGGTCAAGCCTGAATACAACTTGGAATCCTTTGAACTCCCCGATGATCCTAACTTAAGCTCAGAAATTCTCGTGGATGACAATGCCGTGCTCAAATACCAAACGCCGTTTAATCTAGTAGACAATCCTGTGCGTCGTCGTGGTCGTGCGCGTCAAGTGTTGAGCTTCCAACCCAGCATTGAATTCATTCCTGAAGAATTCTGTTTCTTTAATGAACAAGGGAGAGTGTGCGACTTTGGTGGACAAATCTGCATAGAAGGTTTCCCCGGTGAATGGCAATGCCGCTTGCCAGGGCAACGGTAAAGAATGAAACCCCATATCAAAGCCACGGTGGTGAATAAATGGCGTTACCGAGATAAGGCAAAAGATATTGCCGATGTCGTTAGCGCCATAGAAAGCCATACAGATTCCGACATCATCGTGTTTCCAGAATCTTGCTTAGTGGGTTTTGCTTCAAAACAAGATTATGAATCTACGATTCATGTTTTGCAGCAACTCTCCACACAGCATGAGCTATTGATCTGCATTGGTTTAGATGAACCTTCAGAAAGCCCTAGCCCAGAAAAACCCTGTTATAACGCCGCTTTTCTGATTGATGGTCAAAAGATTCACAAATATCGAAAAATGCACTTAGTGTGGGATGAGCCTGATACCACACAGCCCAGTGATTTGGGTTTTCCGGTGTTTGATACGCGCTTAGGCAAAATCGGTATGCTGATTTGTTATGACAATGTGTTGCCTGAATCCATGCGCTGTTTAGCTTTGCAAGGGGCTGACATCATTTGCAAAGTCTCCGCTTGGCCTGCGGCGGCAGAAGAACTGTGGGATTTATTTACTCGTGCTAGAGCGAGAGAAAACCAAGTCTTTGTGCTCGCCGCCAATGATTGCAGCCAGCAAACCTATGACGACGAAGGCAAGGGCACCGCTCAGATTAAATTCTGCGGCAATAGCCGGGTGGTTGATCCTATGGGACAAGTGCTGGTCAACATCGCCCACGACGAACAGCCCTTTAGCTGTGCCACCGTCACCCTCAAGGCCGAATGCCTAGACAGCGTGCAGACGATGTACGGGCCCAACACCAATCCCCTGCAAAGCCGCCGTCCTGAGTATTATCAAAGGCTGTCTAAGCCTTAGTAGAGCATTTGATAATGCAACCTTGTGTGGGCAATGATGGACGGTTTTTTTATTCTCATTTAAGCAATGAACTTATTTTTGAAGGGTTTTATATAAAATTCGCCTCCTCAAGGCATTACCTCTTGAGAAGGCTGGTTCAACTGATCAAAAACTGGATTGGCTTAATGAGTTTTTAACAAATGAAGCTGAAGTGGTAGGCAGAGGATTGTCCCCTCCCACATAAGCTCCAACAGTCAGTAAAGTCGCAGGAATCATGTAGGGTATATTTGAAACAGCTCGCCATCCTTGAGAATGCCCCGTCCATTTCACCTGCATATAATCATGCGCTCCAGAAATGGCATTCATGAAAGGTACATATTTACCCATAAAATCCATCGCTGATGAACCCTCTCCAAAGGTGCGTTTCCAAGCTGGCATACCATCGACAATACCTTGACTGCCAAAGTTTAAGTGGTCAGTTGTAGGCAATTCCCATAGCCCTTTCTTTTTATTAGCCTCTCTATTGTAAGCTAACAATTCCGGCGCTTCTCCCACCATACGTTGATAAGCCAAATTTAAGAACTCAAATCCCCCCTGACGTAAAGCCTCTTTAAAGGCTTCTCCAAAACTGCCACCTTTCAATTTGTTTTCCATACCTGCAATAACACCGTGAGATACAACTTCCGCAGCCTTAGTCACATAGGCCCCCAATGCTTCCCCGAATTTTTTGCTGGCAAAAGTTTTGAAGGCTTTTATGCCTGTCGTGGCAAAATCGGCTAAGCCACCCGTTATCCCGCCAATCACAGCTCCTGTCAGCCCCGCTTTCAAGGCATTATTAAAACCACTACCAGACAGTAACGAGCCTGCGAAAGAGGAACCAAACCCAAATGCAGCCCCACTCAATACCGCCGTACCTAAAGAACTCAGTCCTATGGCTTGCCCTAACACTGTTCCTAGGCCCCCCGTAAAAGCACCAACAACGGCTGACACAACGCCAATGATGACCTGCTTGTGTTCTTTGACCCAGGTTTTCAGTTTCTTAAAGGTTTTGCTCAACCATCCAAACCCACTAGGATCTGTATAAGATAGCGGATTATTCAAAACATAAGAATACCGATTCAAACTCTGCATATTGCCCGGTGCTTGAATCAAAGGATCAGCGCTGAGAAAGCGCCCAATGCGTGGATCGTAGATGCGCCCGTTCATGTGGATGAGATTGACTTCATCCAGATGCTCATGCCCGGTGAAACCGCGCTGGGTATCGAGTTGTTCGACCAAAGCCAGCGCTTCTTCTTGTGTCAATTGCCCCCAATTTTCTGAGCGGCGCTGACCCCAGGCATCAAAACTCAAGTTATTGAGCAGATTGCCGTTTTCATCGCTGATGCTTTCCACTGAATCCAGATGATCGCGGTGCAGATAGCGCGTGCTTTCCTGGTCATTGCTGTCTTTGCTGACAATAGCCACCGCTTTGCCATTGGCAAACACATGATGTTTGCCTTCCACCACAGTTTCGCTGCTGTCTTGCTCGTAAAGTTTGCCCAGATACAGGCGTTGCGTGGTCTGCCCGTTGCGCAGGATGTTTTGCAGGTAGCGCTCGCGGTCGGGATTGTAATTAAAGCTCAGTTGCGTTGAACCCTGCGTAATCAGCGCGGGCTTGTTGAACGAAGTGTATTGAATCTGCTGCCCGTTGGAATCGCTGATGCGGTTGCCCACGGTGTCGTAGCTGTAGCTGACATTACCCGCCTGGGTGACCGCGTGAGGTCGATGGCTGCCGTACAGATAACCGCCGACATCGGATTTCGACACAATATTGCCCAGCGCGTCATAGCCCATGCTTTGCTGGGTAACGCCGTTCAAAGCCACACGGGTTAAGCGGTTGAGATTATCGTAATTAAACGTCTCACCCAGATTGCGGTTTTGATCGCGGCGTTGCGTCAAGTTGCCCAAGATATCGAATTGATAAGAGAGATTCTGCACATTATGCGCATTGACCGCGTTGCCCGTTTGAAGTCTGCTGACAAAACCTGTGGCTTGCTGGTACGCCGTGCGGGTGATGAGGTCATTGCCAAAACGCTGCTGCTCAAGCTGACCTCGCGCATTCATGGTCTCCGCTGCCCACAAAGGCTGCTGGTTATCGGCGCGTGAGAGTTTTTGCAAATACCCCTGCGGCGTGTATTCATGCTGCACCGCAAAGCCTGTGGGATAGGTCAGTGAGGCGACGCGCCCGTATTGATCGTATTGGGTATTAATGAAATAGCTGTCGTCTGCAATGCGAGTTTCGGTTTCCGTCAAACGCCCGAAGCTGTCATAACGGTGGTTTTCCGCATAGCCGTCCGCGCCTGTGATGCCCGCCAGATGGCCTATGCCGTGCGCGGTACTGTCATAACGCCAGCGATCCGTGCCTTCAAGAGACGTGCGGGTGTCCATGCGTCCCAGCAAATCGTAAGTAAAGTCTGTGGTGCGTCCGGCGGCATCGGTTTGCGACAACAACTCGCCCAAGGCATTGTAGCTGTAGCGCGTATTGCCCGTGTCCGGGTCAGACAGGTGGGTTTTATTGCCGCGCTGGTCATAAAAAATCTCCGTGCGATAGCCCATTGCATCCCGCATTTCGATTAAATGATTAAAGCCGTCATACACATAAGTGACAGATTGATTATTGGCATCCACGCTTTTCAACAGATTGCCATGCACATCTTTTTCTTCAGTTTTGCGTTGCTGCTTGGCATTGATCGTAACTGAGACGAGTCCCCGATACTCAATGCGCGTCTCGTTTTGATCCGCCGCGATTTGTTTCACCGGGCGGCTGAGCGCATCGTATTCCACCCGTGACCACAGTGGCGTGTCGGTGGAAAAATAGGGTTCAGACACGCGCGTGACTTCGCCGCGTGCGTTGTACTCGGTATCAACAAAAATCAACTGCCCGTTAAAGCCAAAACTCGCCTTGCGCACTTCGCGGTCGAGCTTATCAAAACACTGATAATTGACATTACCGCCCGCACTTTGGCTTTGGGTGAAATACTGCGTATTCCCGCCGCACACACTATTGCTGGCGTTGTGTAAACGGTACGCGGTCTGCGTCCAGGTATTATCTGCACGGGTTTCCAGCACCGGGCGTCCGAAGCCGTCATACGCCCAGCGCGTGGCTAACTGATTCGGGCCGATTAAGCGGGTTTTATTGCCGAACTTGTCATATTCGCGGCGCTCCGTATGCCCCAGCGCATTGCCGTGTTCAACCAGAAAACGCCCGTTGCTGTCATAACGGCTGGATTGGCTGCGGCTGGCAATCGGCGGGTTAGTGCTGGCACAGCCCTGTGTGCGGCTCTGGGTGATATTGCCAAAGGCATCATGCACATAGCGTTTTTCCACACACAAAGCATCACCGGGTTCGATGATTTCTTTCACCAGCAAGCCCGTTTGCGGCGCGTATTCCCAGCTTGAACGGCGCGAAGTGCTGCCCTGACCGCTGACCGCACGACTCACTTCTGTGTTGAGCAAACGCCCCAGCAACCAAGGCGTGTCTGCCGTAGGCTTCACACAATTGCTGGAATTGTATTGATTGCTGGTGGTTTCGATGCGCCCGTCATGGCTGTCGATACGGATTTGGGTGGGATTGCCGCAGTCGTCAAATTGATTGCTCGTGGTTGAAGTGCTGACCAGCGAGCCGTCCAATTCGTAGGTTTTACTCACGCTTTGATCGACACGCGAATAATGCACGCCGTTGCCGTAATCTTTCAGGCTCATGTTGTTGTCGGTTTCTGACAACAAGCGCCCACTTGCCGAACCGTTTAGCAGGCGGGTTTCTGTGCGTTTGACTTTGGTGGAGATATAGCGGTAATCGCGCTCGTAATGGCTGATTTGCTGAATCTGCGTGGCTTCGTTGGTTTGCGTGATTGTGCTAAAGCCTCGGAAACCGCGCCCGTGCAAATCGACTTTGCCGCCTGCGTAGTGATAAGAAACAGTGTTTTGTCCGCCCAGACCGTTGTCGGTGGACAGTTTGGAGACCACGTAGATGGGGGCGATTAGGTCTTGTTCAGGATAAGTGGCATCGTTGGATTGCGTGTAAACATTGGGATTAGACAATTGCTCATATGAAAAACCAATATTTGCACCATGCCCATTAGTAAGGCTTTTTAAAAATTCAGTACCTTCATGATTAGAAAGTGTTACATGCCATGAGCCACTGCCCGCGTACCCAGCGATGTCTGTTTTGCCGTCACCATTGAAATCGCCACTAACATTGTTGGTCGCTCCACCGCCGTGACCTTGCCAAGTACCACAATCAAAGCCTGAACCTGTTGCAAGGCAAACATGCCATGAACCATTGCCAGCGTGACCCGCCATATCAGTTTTGCCATCGCCGTTGAAATCACCGCTGACATTATTGGTTGCGCCACCGCCGTGACCTTGCCAAGTACCACAATCAAAGCCTAAACCTGTTGCAAGGCAAACATGCCATGAACCATTGCCAGCGTGACCTGCCATATCAGTTTTGCCATCGCCGTTGAAATCACCGCTGACATTATTGGTTGCGCCACCGCCGTGACCTTGCCAAGTACCACAATCAAAGCCTAAACCTGTTGCAAGGCAAACATGCCATGAACCATTGCCAGCGTGACCTGCCATATCAGTTTTGCCATCGCCGTTGAAATCACCGCTGACATTGTTGGTTGCACCGCCACCATGACCTTGCCAAGTACCGCAATCAAAGCCTGAACCTGTTGCAAGGCAAACATGCCAAGAACCACTGCCCGCGTGACCTGCCATATCCGTTTTGCCATCGCCGTTGAAATCGCCACTGACATTGTTGGTTGCGCCACCGCCATGCCCCTGCCAAGTACCACAATCAAAGCCTGAACCTGTTGCAAGGCAAACATGCCATGAACCACTACCCGCGTGACCCGCCATATCAGTTTTGCCATCGCCGTTGAAATCACCGCTGACATTATTGGTTGCACCGCCGCCATGCCCCTGCCAAGTACCACAATCAAAGCCTGAACCTGTTGCAAGGCAAACATGCCATGAACCACTACCCGCATGACCCGCTATGTCTGTTTTACCATCGCCATTAAAATCACCGCTGACATTATTGCTTGTTCCGCCTCCATGACCTTGCCAAGTTCCTGTATTTGGAGCATTAAAGTTCAGTTCCCCAGAAACCAACGTTCCCCACTCAAATTTCGCAGGCGCAAAACAACTTCCATCCGTCCCACACTCCCGCACACTCGCCAACTGCGAGCGCTGCGCAGCCCCCGCTTGTTGATACGCCATCTCATAACGTCGGAACTGATCCGCGCCGACCCAGGTGGTGATGGCGCGAATGCGCTGGCTGGAGGTGATTTTTGAACCTTGCACATAGCGCGTGGAGACATCCGGGCGCGGCTCGTAATCAAAGGTGACAGCCGCATACGGCGACAAACCCGCTTGTTGGTTACCCGTGTAATCAATGCGCGTGGGGCGGTATTCGCCTTGAGCGGCGTCTTCCTGATAGCTGACGCTGAAGTAATTACCCAGCGTGTCTTCGACTTTGTTCAGTGTCCACAACAACACATCTTCGCGCCCTTGGGCTTCAATGCGAGCATCCAGCGTGGCACCGAATTCCATCATGAGTCCCGCTTGGTTCCAGACTTTGAACGACGCAGGGCCTGAGCCTGCCTGACCGTAAGAAACGACTTTCTGGAAGCTGTTTTGTTCGGTGAAATACACTGTCTGGTCTGCGCCATAAGCGCCGTTGACTGCCATTAAGCGCTCGCCGTTTAAACAGAAGCGGTCGTTGTCGTCAAAATCCACACCGTCGATAAAACCGTCTTGTGCCAGCGTCGCGCCGCAACGGCTCACTGCCGACAAGCCGCCTAATGACCAGCCGATGCCCAGCGGCCCGTCACCACTCTGGCTGCTGTAGTTCAGCGATAATGAAGGGGCCATGCCGTTTGTGCCGGGAGCGCTCGTAATCGGCAAAGAGCACACAGCCGCCCCAGATTCGTTGACTTCGCAATTGATCGGCGTGTAGCCAGACATCTCGCCAGCCGCTGGTTGTACGCTTGCGACATTGGCAGCATCCAGTGTCCAGGCGGTGTTGTTTGTGCCGTAGCTCAGGGTTAAGGTTTTAGGCTGGCCTGCGCTTCTTGGTGCTTGAGCTTTGATGGCTACAGTGTCGCCGCTGTTGAGCGTTGTTGAACTGCCGACTTCATGGCCGTTGACGATGAGGCTGGCGATACCACCGGAGACTGTCGCTTGGATGGCACGGTCTAAATCTTTAATGCAGATGGGGTTAGAAATGTATTCTGCGCCTTGTGTGGCTTGTAGAACATCAGTGAAATCCGATACGTTACATAAAGATTTTCTTTGTGGTGGCGGTGGTGGCGGTGGTGGTGGTGGAGTTGCGCTTTCCAATGCATCCACGCTCACCACACCAATTCCTGGCACTGTTTTGGTCTGTACTAAAGCGGTATAAATGCCGGGTTCTAAGGTTGTGATGATCGCGGCATCACTCGCATGTCCGGGCAAAAGGTTAGTTTTAAGTGCTTCAAATTCAAGTATTTGAGAGCCATCTTGCCAATCATCGTTATAATCTATTTGCGTCCATTGCCCATTGATGAGTTGCATCAAGGTCATTTCCGGATCAAACATGGAGTTTGGTGCTTCAATACTGGTGCGAACGCCTCGTAATAACACCTTCCTAGGGGTGTCGCCTTCAATGACAAAACCTACAATGGCTTGTCCTGCCTCCGTTTCTATCGAACAACGTCCACTGATGTTGAGCAAACGGCTGTCGGTTTGGCTAAGATCATCTAAATCATCCACGCTGACCACGCCAATGCCTGCATCTGTTCTTGGGGTGGCAAGGGCGGTGTAAATCCCCGGTTCTAACGTCACCAAGAGGGCAGCATCCAAATCCTGTTTAGGGATCAGATTCATAGGCAATTGTCTGATGGCATTTGCCGCATCGTCGCTTGACCAATTATCGTTATAGCCTGCTTGTTGCCATTTGTTACCCACTAAGTGCATTAACAACAATTCAGGATCGAAACGGGAATCAGCCGGTTCTACACCACTACGAATGCCTCTAATCAGCACCGTTTTGGGCTGTGAGCCTTCAATCACAAAACCTGCAATGGCTTGTTTTTGATCGGTCTGAATATGACAGCGGGTGCTGATATTGAGAAGGTTTTCTGCTTGAGTAAGCGTCGGTAGCAGTGATAATGAAAGGATAAAGGTGGCAAGGTATTTCTTTGATATAAACACTATTTTCTCTCCTATGTATAGGTATCAATAACTCATATTACGTACATAGCGTAAAGCAAACAAACACCATAGTTTTTGTTTTTTGTCCACGTTATGTAAAAACCCGCATATTTATACTTTAATGTTTAATCAAAATTCAACGGGTTTTAAAATGGGGCTTGTTGCTGTTTTAGCTGTTTTAGCTGTTTTATTGGCGTTAGTACAACAAACTCCTGTTTATCTTGAATATCTTCTTTATCAGGTAATTTGTAAGCTTTATCTCCATACCACTCATTATTATGGAGAGTCGGGCGGATTTGTGCGAAAAATTTGCCGTCGTTATCACTGGCTCCAGTTATCCCGATATATTCCGGGCGAGGCGAAGCGCCCAAAAGCCGCCGTCCTGAGTATTATCAACGTCTATTGAAGCCATGAACCATCACATCAGTTAAAAAGGCTGAAACTCCACACTTTTTCCGGTAAAGTGCCGACTCTTTAATGTTTAACCTAATAAGACTATGGAGTGACTCATGGCTGACAATTTAATTGCACCGTCTATTTTATCCGCTGATTTTGCCCGCTTAGGCGAAGAAGTCGTCAACGTATTAGAAGCCGGGGCTGATGTCGTGCATTTTGACGTGATGGACAACCATTACGTGCCGAACCTCACCATCGGGCCTTTGGTCTGCGAAGCGCTGCGCAAACATGGTGTCACCGCACCGATTGACGTGCATTTGATGGTCAAACCTGTAGACCGCATTATTCCTGACTTTGCCCAAGCAGGCGCGAGCTACATCACCTTTCATCCAGAAGCCAGCGAGCACATTGATCGCAGCCTGCAACTGATTCGCGGCGAAGGTTGTAAATCCGGCTTAGTGTTTAACCCAGCCACACCTTTAGATTGCCTCAAACACGTCATGGACAAAGTGGACATGATTTTATTGATGTCAGTCAATCCCGGTTTTGGTGGACAAAAATTCATTCCCGGCACCCTCGATAAGCTGCGCGAAGCCCGCAAACTGATTGATGACAGCGGCTTAGATATTCGCTTAGAAATCGACGGCGGCGTTAAAGTGGACAATATCGGTGAGATTGCTGCGGCTGGAGCCGACACCTTTGTAGCCGGTTCTGCGATCTTCAACACAGACGATTACAAAACCACTATTGATGCCATGCGTGCAGAATTAGCCAAAGCTAAAACCGCTTAATATATCGCTTTTAACCTATAAGCCTGAGTTTTTGACTCAGGCTTTTTTGCTTATGAAAATACCTCAACTTATCTTAATTGATCTCGACGGCACCCTCGTTGACAGCGTGCCTGATTTAGCTTTTTGTGTGGATGCCATGCAGCAGCGCTTAGGTTTGTCAGAACGTGGCGAAGCCCAAGTCCGCCATTGGGTCGGCAACGGCGTGCCCAAATTGGTCGAACGGGCTTTAAGCGGTGAACTGAACGGCACGCCCGACGCAGACTTGTACGCGAAAGCCTACCCCATCTTTCTTGAGCTGTATGCCGATAACGTCAGCCAGCGCAGCGTGTTATATCCCGGTGTGAAAGAAGGCTTGGCATGGTTGAAACAGCAAGATTTAGCCTTGGGTTGCATCACCAACAAAGCCACGCAATTTACCCTGCCCTTATTGAAAAATTTAGGCATTCATGATGATTTTAGCCTCATCATTTGCGGCGATACCTTGCCCAAGAAAAAACCTGATCCCATGCCCTTATTACATGCGGCTGAGCACTTCAAGGTGGCTCCTGAAAATGCCTTGATGTTAGGGGATTCTATCAGCGACGTAAAAGCCGCTCGCGCTGCGGGTTTTCAGGTGATCTGCGTCAGCTACGGCTACAATCATGGCGATGATATTCGTAGCGCCGCCCCCGACGTGGTGGTGGATTCGTTTACAGAACTGGAAGGAATTTTGTCGGCTAGTTAAGGTCGTTAACATTATCAGCGACCACTGCCATTAAGTTAAGAAAAAAGACTTGAAATTTAAGCGCTGAGCCTCCCCTCCTTGAAGGAGGGGATTGAGGGGTGGTGAGCAAAGGCATTCATTCCTTGACAAAAAAATCGAAGGAAAGAAGCTCTCCATCACCACCCCCTCGCCCCCTCCTGCGAGGAGGGGGAATAAAATCAACGGCTTGCAATGCTCCTTGGCTTAACTTAATGGCAGTGATTATCAGCGACTGATGTGATTCCCCACAAAGGTCTGTAAACTCCGCAAGTAATGGCATCAGAGCGTTGTTTCTGACTATAGAGAAAGTATATCAGTTGTAAGACTGCCAGTCCTTCAAGGACTGGCAGTCTTGGTTTTGGCTCTATCGCAAGCCTATAAATAGATGTTTCTTTTTTGGGGGCTTCACTAAATGAATAGGCTCTCACAACAAGTCTAATATTGACGAGTCAATCAATGTCTTCAAATCAAGAATTGGTGGAATTACAAGACACCTTATATCATTCTAAAAATCCCACGCGACGTTGGTTGCATTGTTCTCGCAAAGCTTGGTTGTTTGATAAAATCACAGAATACAGCCCGCAAACAGCACAATTCAGTGCTTTAGAAGTCGGCCCTGGCAGCGGGATTTATTTGCCGCATTTGGCGCAATATTATCAACAATTAATGGTGGTGGATATTGAACCCGCTTATTTAGAACGTGCGCAAAGCCTACAAAATAAGTTCCCTCATTTACAAGTTCAAATAGATGACATGACGGGTTCAAGTCTACCCAGCAGTTCTTTTGATTTTATTTTATGCACAGAAGTGGTAGAACACACTTTAAAATCGGCTGAGATGATTCAACAAATGGCGCGTTTATTAAAACCCGGTGGGGTTTTGTTATTATCCACGCCCCAGCCTTATAGTTTATTAGAACTCACCGCGAAAATCGCCTTTCTACCGGGAATCATACAATTAGTGCGTTGGATTTATAAAGAACCAATTATAAAAACGGGGCATATTAATTTAATGCGCGAGAAGGTATTGAAACAACAAATTCAGGCGGCTCAATTGTCTATTATCGAGAGCCATAAAACAGGGTTTTACATACCTGTTTTAGCTGAATTAACTGGGGAGTGGGGTTTAAGCATTGAACAATACTTAGCACGACGTTTATATAATACGGTTTTAGAGGGCGGGCTATGGACGCAGTATTATGTTTTGCAAAAAGAAAAGATGAAGCAATAGAGAAAGCATTTAAGTCCTTAAAAAACAACGCAAGAGTTTAAATAAGCCCAGAAGCATTGCAAGCAGTTGATGTTATTCCTCCTCATTCAAGGAGGGGCGCAGTCATCCACTTAAGACAAAAGACTTTGAATTCAACGTATCAGCCTCCCCTCCTCCTTCGAGGAGGGGGAATAACATCAACTGCTTGCGCGGCAAAAATAGACTTTAGAGCCTTTTTAAGCTTTCGCCTCGGTCACTTTTATCGCCATCGGTTTGCTGGCTTCGCGTTTAGATTGACGGCGATAGCGCTTATCCATAGCGCCGATGAGTCCGCCTAGCGACATCAAGATGGCACCCAGCCAAATCCAGCGCACAAAGGGTTTGTGATACACCCGCATACTCCACGCGCCCGCGCCTAAAGGCTCACCCAACGCCACGTACAGATCACGAGTGAGTCCAGGATCAATCCCCGCTTCAGTCATGGGCATGGTTTGCACACGATATACCCGTTTTTCTGGATGTAAGGTCACAATATCTACGCCGTCTTTACTGATGCGTACAGTGCCTCGTGTGGCGGTGTAGTTGGGCCCTGGGATTTGTTCAATGTTTTCTAGCAAGAAAGCATAACCACCCACATCTACGGGTTTGCCTGGAGCCATGCTGACATCTTTTTCCGTGCTGTAGGCGGAGGTTAAAGTGACACCTACAATGAAGACCGCTACGCCAAGATGAGCCACGAGCATGGCGTAAAAACTACGGGGTAAATTCCGCGCACCTTGCCAAAAACTGGCTTTATTCAGGGTTTTTTCATACCACGCTTGAGCACTCCCTAAAGTCACCCACAATGCGGCTGTGATGCCGAGTACAGCCGCCCAACCCTCGCTGCCGTACCACAACAACATGCTTAAGCCACCGAGCACGCTAATGCCAAATGCAGGTATTAAACGTTTGATAATTTGGGCAAAATCATCTTGTTTCCAACGCGCCAATGGGCCTAAACCCAAGGCTAAAAATAACGGTGCCATGACGAAGAAAAACACGGTACCAAAGTACGGTGGGCCCACAGAAATTTTGCCTAAATCAAGCGCGTCCATAAACAATGGATACAAGGTGCCGAGCAAAATACTGGCTGCCGCTACAACGAGTA
The DNA here is from genome assembly GCA_016744475.1 of Thiotrichales bacterium. GTDB lineage: Bacteria > Pseudomonadota > Gammaproteobacteria > Beggiatoales > Beggiatoaceae > BB31. The sequence goes on from JADGEH010000032.1 coordinate 40,978, forward strand.
ACACGTTATTAGTCAACAAAAAAGTTTCTTTGGAGGTGAGCGCAAAACTGCCGCCACGACCGACGGCGGGCGCACGCCAAGCGTACAGCACCAAAGAAATACCAACGGTCACGACTAAAAAGGCGAGAATGAAAACGCCGCGTGCGGGGTCGCTGGCAAAAGCGTGAACCGAGGTCAACACTCCAGAACGGACTAAGAAAGTGCCTAATAAACTTAAAGAAAAAGCTGTGATGGCGAGTAACACTGTCCAGGTTTTAAACGCTCCACGTTTTTCAGTCACCGCCAGAGAATGCATCAACGCCGTACCGACTAACCAAGGCATGAAGGAGGCATTTTCAACCGGGTCCCAAAACCACCAGCCGCCCCAGCCCAGTTCGTAATACGCCCACCAGCTTCCCAATGCGATGCCCAAAGTGAGAAACACCCAGGCTACGGTTGTCCACGGGCGAGACCAACGAGCCCAGGCGCTATCCAAATTACCGCCCAACAATGCGGCAATCGCAAAACCAAAAGCCACGGAAAAGCCCACATAGCCCATGTACAACATCGGCGGATGGATAATCAAACCAAAGTCTTGCAGCAAGGGATTTAAATCGCGGCCTTCCAGGGGGAAAGGAAATAAGCGATCAAAGGGATTGGAGGTCATAATCATAAACAACAAAAAGCCGATACTGACAAAACCCATCACGCCCAACACGCGCACTGCCATTTCCTGCGGCAAGGTGCGGCTAAAAATGGCGACGGCGAAAGTCCAACTGCTTAAAATCAGCGCCCACAATAGCAAGGAGCCTTCGTGTCCGCCCCACACCGCAGAAATACGATATTGCAAGGGCAACGCGCTGTTGGAGTTGCCCGCCACGTAAGCCACGGAAAAATCGCTTTGGATAAAAGAGTAGGTTAAACAGCCAAAGGCGATGCTTAAAAAGACCCATTGCCCAGCCGCCGCAGGACGTGCCACCGCCATCCAATTACTCATGCCTCGTTGTGCGCCGATGAGAGGGAAAATGGTTTGCACCACCGCTAGGCACAGCGCGAGGATTAGGGCGAAATGCCCAAGTTCGGGAATCATGTAGTCTCCTTAAATTTTTACTATGTTGAAGAGGTGAGGCGCAATTGTAGCGGATTTTATCTATCACCAAATGCCAACTTCTGCGCAGGAACAAGCTAAGGGGGGAAAATACGTATAGAGCTTATAACTGTCCTTGTAGTGTCTAATGTTGGCACTGTGGGCAATAATAACTACTTCGCTGCCCCAAAGTGATCTGCTTAATCGGCGTTTCGCACTGAAGACAAGGTTCGCCTGTGCGTCCATATACCTTTAAGGATTGCTGGAAATAACCCGGTTGACCTTCACCATTAGAAAAATCCCGCAAAGTCGTACCACCTTGCGCAATAGCCGCTTGCAACACCGCCTTAATCGCCACCACCAATTGTTCATAACGGGCTTTAGCGATGCGCCCTGCTGCTCTTTTAGGATGGATTTTGGCTAAAAATAAACTTTCGCTGGCGTAAATATTCCCCACTCCCACCACAATGTGGCCATCCATAATGAAGTTTTTCACCGCCACCTGTTTGTTCACCGCTTTTTGTTGCAAATAAGCCCCATCAAAAGCCTCAGATAACGGCTCGGGCCCTAGCCGACTTAATAAAGCATGTTGCAGCGGATCGCCCTCTACCCACAACACACAACCAAAACGGCGCGGGTCTTTGTAACGCAAGCTACGGGCATTGCTCAGCATCAAATCCAGATGCTCATGCGCGGCTACCGGGGTATCAGCGTCCACGATGCGTAAACTGCCCGACATGCCTAAATGCAGCAGGATATGTCCTGCCTGTTGAGGCTGATGACAAGGCAATAACAAATATTTACCACGACGCTGCACATCCTGAATCACACAGCCTTCAGCACGTTGCGCAAAATCAGCATTAATAGGCCAACGCAAGCGTCGCTCGCGAATGATCACTTGCTCAATGTGCTGGTGTTGCAGATGCGGCAAAATGCCTAAGCGGGTGGTTTCGACTTCGGGTAATTCAGGCATAGTGTGTTGATTGTTCTCACGCAGAGCGGATAGATAGAATAAGGCTTAGAAAGCCATGTAAATATAGAGAGGGGTAAAAGCTCTGTTAATGAAAAATAATTTGAATCATCACGGCATGGCTCATCATGTTGCTTTCCTGCATATCTCTATAGCAAAATTATATCAGTTGTTAAGACTGCCAGTCCTTCAAGGACTAGCAGTCTTGGGTTTGACTCTATCGCAAGCCTATAAATGATGTACTTTAGCTATATATGTGCTCTAGTGATAACGTGTTTGCATCATGAAAAGCACTACAGGCGTGGTGCTATGAGTTCCCATGTAAAACGTGTGGAAACTAGATAATATTCAAGTCAACGTTACAAGTCTTGATTTGTGAGTTTACGTTGTTACAAACTCGTCATCCTCAAGATTAATTTCTTCATCAAATGGACTCTGCCACGAATCGCCAACAACTTCCTTTATTCGTGATATTAACATTTCTGCCCTATCATTTAGAAACATATCAAATACGTCCTTTGAAAATTTCTTACCAAAGTTAGCGTCTGAAGATGAATAAGGTATAAAACAAGCATTCAATCGACGGTTAAGATCACCTGTATTACCATTTCCTCTGAGCACATTTGCTACTTCAGAGAGATATTTATCAGGGTTTGTGTTGCTGATTTTTCTGTTAGTATTCCGTGATATGAGTACCTTATTAACAATAGAGTTTAACTTTCCTTTACTTAGTCCGCTTCAACCCTGTTAAGGTAGTTTAATTGCACAAAGAAAGTAATCGTGCTGTAGAAACATGAGGCTTGCTTTTGTGTTCATATTTTGGAGGAGGTTTTTTTTAATACCACGTTTATATTTCTTAAATTTTCAAGGTCTATCTTACCCGCTAGTCCTAATATTAATCGACTGCATTCACTATTATTACATATAAAAAAAGGTGCTCAATCTTCTTTCTCAAGAATCAGGTTAATACCATTGAATGTGGTGGTTATTTCTTCTGCAATATAATCATCAGGCACTTCATCATGAATATCTTTATCAGGAATATGCATGACAGGAATGGGATTGAAAAATAGAACACGACTCCAAATATGGAAGGCTCAAAGCCTTGAAAGTGTTTATTTAAGTTCTACTGACGTTCATCACTTGACGACACTTTGGATAATTCGTGCAGCCCCAAAATGGTACACCATCTTTCTTTCGTGTACGTTGAGTCATCTTAATTCCACATCTTGAACAAGTGGGAGTCTGAAAATCACCTCTTGTCGCAACAGTCAATAAACTATAGCTAAGGTACATCATTTATAGGCTTGCGATAAAGCCAAACCCAAGACTGCCAGTCCTTCAAGGACTGGCAGTCTTAACAACTGATATTATTTCGCTATATTCTGTTTATCTTCTGGTAATTTTTTAATCAGAGCCAATAAACGTTCACCATTTACCAAATTAAAAGCAGCCTTTTTACTGGCTCTAATGTCCTTCTCAAAACCAATAGCATCATTCGTAAACCCTGAATTCGTCATTAAAATACCATTTTTCACACCTTTTACGATCATTACGCCCATAAGCTCACGAACAACTTTTACTCCCACATAACTATTACTGCGTGCCTTACATTGAATCAAGGCAAAAGGTTTCTCATTTTTATATATTATGACATCAATGCCACCATCAGCACCAAGATCAGTCTGTTTAGTCTCATAACCAGACAGCTTAAAATACTCTGTGCAAACATCCTCAAAACGTTTCCACTCTAAAGTGCGTAACAGCTCAGTTGACCATTCATATAGCAAAATTATATCAGTTGTTAAGACTGCCAGTCCTTGAAGGACTGGCAGTCTTGGGCTTGGCTATATCGAAAGCCTATAAATGATGTAATTTAG
>JADGEH010000033.1 GCA_016744475.1 Thiotrichales bacterium
CGTTTCTGTCCAGCGACTCATACCTCACATCGTGATACGCCCTGTCATCGACAACAGCGCTTCGCTGATTAATGCCAAACGTAGACTGTTTGCGTCTAATAAGATGACGTTTAATCCCGTGGGTGGCTTTGTAAAAGCAGAAGCATTTTGATAACACACTGGCAGTACACGTATTTTTGACGGCCTGAGAGTCAATCATTATGAGTGGTGTCCATTGCGGTTTTTTTTACTCGTTGGCGTACTTGTTGATGTAATGCCTCCATCAAGGCATTGATAACACCTTCATCTCTGTACTGTTTGTCATGCCAATACACCGTAGAGTAGGGCGGTCAGTCCTTCGGGCGGTCTTGCCCACTACAACCGTTCTTGAGCTGATAAAGAATGCCATCGATAATGTCCCGCTTTGTCCATTCAGGAGGGCGCGTTCGCTTTTTTTGGGGAATGAGTGTCAATAACTGTGGTTCAAGGATGTTCCATTCCTTGTTAGTTAAGCTACTTGAATAAGCCATTGCTTAGGTCTTCTGATGCTAATGTCTGTCTAGTATAAATTATCTAAAAGATATCAAATAGGCTCTATAGCAAAATTATATCAGTTGTTAGGCTGCCAGTCCTTCAAGGACTGGCAGTCTTGGCTTTGAAGATATCCTAAGCCTATAAATGATGTAATTTAGCTATATAGATGCTTTTGACAGAGCGATTTTTGGCGTGGTCAGGGTGCCAACAGATAAGCTCGCTGTTCTTCGTATGCGGCTTTGATGGGATCGTCAAACCTGATTTTGCTAAAGAAACTGGATTTCGTCCGCCACAAAAAAAATTTATTGATGGCGTGATCTATGATGGCAGTCAGCCTAATGCTTATCTTAAGCAATTTTCTATTGGGCTGAAAAGTAGTGATAAGCTTTAAAAGCGAGACATTGAAACGCTTTGGAGGTAACACTGCTTAGAGCGCTGTTATCCCGCATAGATCACTGAAGGGGGGGATGGCATTGAGGAAATGATGTCACTATGTGCCCATATAATATGCCAGCATTGATGGGATTTTTCATAAATAAGTGCTTGTCATGCTTACCAATATTGTCTCAGTGCAGTATGCCGCCAATCTGCTTAGATTTGCCATCTATCTTACTGATAAAGAAAGCTCAATAGGGTTTAAGTTATGCTTGCTTCCTAATTCAATATCCCTATATAGCGATTTATTTATTGGGTCGGTAATATTTTGTTTAGACAAGATTTACCTATTTGATTTTAAATAATTTTATTTTTCTTTAGGTCAATAAGTTGAAATTACTATTGATCGTTGGCAGTTGGTTATTTTGTCATAAAATAGTAAAATTGCCGCCCAATAAAATCGAACCCGTTTGGCGCAAGCTACTAATAAATCATTTCGATGGTGATGGTAGTGATTTTAGCTCGGATAAATTTGAGTTTTATCTTTTTGACTTTTTATTTTTTAAGGAGAAGTTTTGTGAATAAAGGCAACCAAAATATGCAGGCACCTATGGGTGGTAAATCCCTGCAAAAAACCAGCGCCGTGTTGGCGGGGGCTTTAGCCAGCATCTTAGGTATCAGTGCGAGCTATGCTGCTCACCATGGTGGCGATTATCCCGCTTTAGAAATAGCGACTCAAAAAACCACCATTAGCAGCAAAGCTGAAGCAGGTGCAGGTACTAAGCTGAGATTATGGTTTGAAGATGAAAGTGGCAACATGACCACCGCCGATCATTCTTACAATATTGTAGTCAGCAGCAGCGATACCGCTGTGGTGAACACTTTTAGCTTGGATATGGCCGCAGGCAGCATGTCTACCACTTTGACTATTGGTGGTGTTGCAGGTGATGGTAGTGTGGCGGGTAACGGTTCTACTACGTTGTTAGCGAATGCTACAGCGACTGACAGAACTTTGAAATCTAACTCAGTGCCTTTGTCTGTAGTGGATAGTTATTTAACCGCTTCATTTACCAACTTAAGCAATGGCACCAATATTGGTAAATTTGTCAATGTTACTTTAAAAGACAATGCTGGCGCTTTTGTCACTACTGATGCGACTGTTACTCATGTCACTGGCGGTATTGGTAGCATTCCCGCAGAAGTTGTACCTGCTGGTTTGATCGGCAATACTAACGGCGATTTGATGTTTAGCTTTGAAGACCCCACCGGTAACGTTTCCACCACAGGTGCTGAATACTATGTTGTCAGTAGTATAGGTATGGGCGATGCAGTCATTGATAGCGATGGTGATACCACTGCTGATATCGTGATTCCAACAATGCCATCACTGACCGGTCAAACAACAGTTACGGGTGGTGTGTCCAAACAAGATGGCATTTTTGCCCCCTTATTCCCTAACTCTAGTGTTCAATCAACAGTGAGCGAAAGCGATGCGTTGAACATCAATATTGCCATGATGCCTAATCCTAATCACGTTGGTGAAGTGGTTGATAAAGTCATTGTTGCTGCTTATATGGATATCTATGGCTTATTTGGTTTAGACCCTTCCACAATTATGGCTTGGTATATCGATGCAGATCGTTTGGCCTTTACACCTTGGGATTGGCAAAATGAGCCTGGAGCACTGAAACCTTATCAAACAGGAAAAATGCTGATGGGTGAAACCGAAGCATTCCACATTTACAGTGGCCCATTAACGGGCGCGGCTGGATTCTATGTGTTCTTTGCAGGTTATCAATTAGCTGATGGTACTAATGTCTTTAATAGTGCTCAAATGGCTAGCATGGTCGTTGAGCCTGCTCAATAAGTATTGATGAGTTAAGTCTCAATTGATAAAAAACGGCGCTTTATGCGCCGTTTTTTTATGCCGCAAAGGAATGACATCATGCACATTGATACAAACAAATTATTGAATTGGATTGAACGCTGTCAGCAAAAACAAGACTTACAACACTTTCTACCCTTTATGGTAGAGGGACAAAAATTGGGTGCTATTCATTGTTCACGTTTACCTTTGTTAGAAGCCCATCCTGGGATATTTATATGTACAGAATCCAATGTCAGTCTACATCCTCAATTAAAAACCCCACAACAACGCACGACGGCACTTGATCCTGTTTTACGTGATTGGCGTAAACAAGAGGTCTTCTTTGGCTGGCGTGACGAACCTTACCGAGTGGCGACTGCGTTTGATGCAGAACCCTTATTACTCATGGAACGTGCGGCAACTTCACTGTTTGGCATTTGTAAATATGGTATTCACGTTAATGGCATCACCCAACATAATGGTGAACTTTGCATGTGGGTAGCACGGCGTTCTTATCAAAGTCCCACTTATCCGGGTATGCTGGATCAAATGGTGGCGGGTGGTTTAGGGGCTGCTTATAGTGCTGTTGAAACGATGGTGAAAGAAGCGGCTGAAGAAGCCAATATTTCTGCTGAATTGTCCTCTCAAGCTACACCCGCAGGTGTGGTCAGCTATTGCACGACCCGTCGCAATAATTGGGTAGAAGACGTATTGTTTATTTACGACTTAGAATTGCCCAGCGATTTCACGCCTGAAAATACCGATGGCGAAGTGGATAGCTTTTACCGCATGAGTCTCACCGAAGTCGTAGAACGCCTGACTAGCAGTGATGATGAATTTAAGCTCAACGCCAATTTAGTCGTGATTGATTTTTTGGTGCGCCATGGATATTTAACCCCTGAAATGCCACATTATGTCGCTATCACACAAGGACTGGTGCAGCAGCATTAACTGTGACCCCTTAGAGACTTATGGGCATCCCTTCACCACCAGACACGCCTTTTTTACCTGATTTTTGCCAAACGCGACTGGTTTTAAGTGGCTTATTGTTGGCACAATTATTAGCGTTGATCATTGTGCTCGCCCCATTGGGTATCCCCGGTCATCGTTTTGACAGTGTATTCAGCGTATCTTTATTTGTGCATTCCATCACGTTAACCAGTATCGCTTTATTGTGTTTGACTCGTCGCTGGCTAGATAAGCGCTCTAAGCTCATGGCAGCGGTATTGGTGCATCTATTAGTCATACTCATCACAGCTCTGTATAGCCAAATCGCTTGGTTGTTATGGCTCAACCCTGCCACCACCTTAACCTCCCCACCCGGCACGGATCAAATGATCCACATGTCAAAACTTGGCATCGTGATAAAGATGGCGGGGGAAGTTAGTTTAGCGCCCGTCAAATACCCCCTGTTTATGATACGTAATCTAGGCATCAGCACTTTGGTGAGTATTATTGCGCTGCACTATTTTCATCTGAGCTATCAATGGAAATTACGTGCTGAAGCTGAAGCCGAATTTCGTGTACAAGCGCTGCAAGCCCGGATTCATCCTCACTTTTTGTTTAACAGCATGAACACCATTGCGAGTCTCACACGCATTGATGCAGAGTTAGCAGAGCAAGCGGTGGAAGACCTTTCTGAATTGTTTCGAGCGACTTTAGGCGATGCCAAGAAACGAGTGCCCTTAAGCGATGAGATTCATCTATGTGAGCGTTATTTACGTATCGAAGGCTTGCGTTTAGGACAACGTTTACAAGTGAAATGGATGTTAGAGGCGGTGCCTAAAGATGCTTTAGTGCCTAAGCTCAGCTTACAACCATTACTAGAAAATGCGATTTATTATGGGATTCAGCCACTACAGGAAGGTGGGGTGATTTTAATTACAGGCTTGACCGATGAACATGACATCAAGATTGATATAGAAAACCCGCTGCCACCCGATGATGCGCATATTGAACGTAAAGGCAAAGGCAACGGTATTGCGCTGGACAACTTGCGTCAGCGCTTAAGTGTTTACTATGGACGGAAAGGTAAATTAGACACGTCAGAAGATATGGGACGTTACTGCGTCAGCCTACGCTTTCCCTATGAACGCTTAGACCCTAATAATGCTGAACACTCACATTACACTTTCCATTAGAGCCTATACGAAAACGGGATAATCGGCTGCAAACCTGCCTCAAAATGGCGAATTTTCGCTTCGATTCCCCATCTTCGTATAGGCTCTTAGTCTCCCTCCATCAAGAGCTTTTCACTTGTACCACTGCATGAGCAGCAGAGTGTAATGCGGCACTGTCTTCTAAATCAGAATAAAGAAAATAGCCATTGCGCCCACGTTCTTTAATACGATACATGGCTATATCTGCATTTTTTAACAGCGTAGTGATGTCATCACCATCGTGTGGGTAAATAACAATACCAATAGAACCGGAAATTTGTACAGTGCCTTGAGGTAAGGGGAAGGGCATATTCAGTTGTTTAAGAATATTGGCAGCTATTTCAGTGGCCATCTCAGTTGATTTCAACTGAGGTAAAACCACGGTGAATTCATCTCCTCCCATGCGAGCAACGGTGTCTTGTTTGCCCACACAAGCACTGAGACGTTTAGTCGCTGCTTTAAGCAATTCGTCACCTGCATCATGGCCTAATGTATCATTCACCTCTTTGAAATGATCCAAATCAATAAACATCAATCCAATCTGTGGCTGTTCAGCGTGAGGTGATTCTTCCAGTGCTTGTTCTAAGCGGCGATGAAATAAATTGCGATTAGGTAGTTTAGTCAGTGCATCATAATTTGCTTGTCGCCAAATTTGTTTTTCATATTGCTTACGTTTTGTAATATCGCTGAGCAATACCACATATTGCACAACGTCAGCCTCTGCATTTTGTACCGCATTAATAGATAACCAAGCGGGATAAATGCCATTATCTTCATGATTTTGCACGCCAGGGCGCTGATTCCATACTTCACCTTGCCAATGTCCATTTTCAACCAATTGTTTCCACAAGTTAATGTATATCTGCTCATCATGTTTTTTAGACGCTAAGATGGCTAGAGGTTGACCGATGCATTGGTCTTTATCATATCCTGTAATCGTTTGAAAAGCGGGATTAACAGATTGTAGGCAGGTCTCTAAATCAATCACCATAATCGCTTCACCGGTATTCTCAAACACAGCTGCTGTGACGAGTAATTCATTATAGGCTTCAATTAAGTCAGCTTTACGTTCATCAGCCAGGCGTTTGAGATCAACATGGTAGTTGCGAATACGGGTTTGAGTTTGACGGACTTCGGTGATGTCATTCAGGATGACATGAAAGCCCATAATTTCACCTTGTATATCATGTTTGTAATACCACTCCATACGTACATTGCAAGCTTGCCCATCTCGATAGCGTAATGTCGCATAGTAGGGTTCTGGATTATTGGGCTTTTGAGTAATAAGATTATCAACATAAGTGCGTAGTTCTAGCCGATCTTCCTTGGATTCTAATAAATCAAACACAGGTTTTCCTAGCATTTCATCTGCTGACGCATCACAAATTTTTTGCGCCATTTGATTGCAAAAAACCAGCGTTCCATCTAATTCAAGTTCTTCTAGTCCATAAGGTAAATGTTCTAGCAAGGTAAAATATTTGCGTTCTTTAACATGCTCTATATTGCGTTCATCGAGTAATTTAAGTTGTTGCTTCTGCATGCGTTTATACAATAGGTATAACGCTAACAGGCTTAGAATCAATGCCGCTCCCATGGCCAGTAGTGCAGTGCGTTGCCATTTATACGGGCTATCCTGTTGTGGCACACGCAATGGGAGACCGCTAAGCCAGCGTTTTTGGGCTTGATAAAAAACCGAGGCAGATTGTATTTTCCAATGTGAGAGAATTTTATCGACGCTGCGTAATAAACGTGCAGATTGATGTTTAGCCGCCACAATATGCAAATGCGTAGGCTCAAAAATAATTTGTGTGCGGCGCAAATCGTAATCCCCGGCATATAAAGCACCATAAAGACTATCCATCACGGCAGCATCGGCTTCACCATTAGCCACTGCGGCAAAGACGCTGGGTGAATCTTTATAGAATTTGAATTCACAGGAAAGACGAAACATATCGCATTGATGAGCAAAGGCTTCTGCAATGGCGGAGTTTTGCTTAGCAGCCAATAACTTGCCTTGCACGTCAAAAATGTTTTGCAGGTCTTGATGAGCATAGGCGGTATACACTTCGCCCCAAACCGTGAGTATGGATTCACTAGAAAAACTAATGTCTTCCATATAATTAGAAGCGTAGGGCAGGCCAATAAATAAGTCTAAATCGCCTTGCTGCAATTTATCTTGCGCTTGTCCAGGTGGCACTATGCTGTATTCCAGCGTCCATCCCGTTTCTTTTTCAAGCCCCTTTAACAGGTCGGCATAAAAACCCATGAGAAAACTCTCATTATCTTGAAATAATAGGGGTTTTTGCTCAAACACCCCGATTTTTATCGGTGTGGATTCTGGTTCAGTATCAGCCGCAAACAAGGAAATAGCATGGAGGCTCCAAGCCAGCAGGAGGAGGTGTAGGGGCAATAGGGAGGGGGAGATTCTCATATCATCGTGCTCAGTCAAAGGAATGCGCTTTTCGGGATGAAAGACGCAGTTATTGTAACCCACCTTGCACAGACTGAGTGAAGCGAACGATGCTGTCTGGTGATTAACAGCGGCTAGAATGAAAAAAAGTCCAAAGGTGGGCTTTACAATAAACCTCAGTATGGAACTGACAGTCATTTTTCAGTACTTGAGGCTTGTGTATTCAAGCACTGAAAAACCACCTTTGAATCATATTAGTTAATGAGATGTTTATTCAAAAAATTTATAGTCAGAGTTGTTTTCATCAATGAGCAAAGAGCAATTACGGGGTACAGCAGTGGGTGTGTTGACTGTTACACTATTAGCAATATGGAGTGAAGAAGTGAGAGAAGGAACTGTCGTTACTTTACCGACTATATAAGGTTCTAATCCATAAGGGCTGGTGGGCCCTGGAGGAGACGCATCAATAGAATTAAAATCACTCGCTAAACCAATCAGTTCAAACATGGTTTTAGCAATGGACTCAGAACCTGACACAACGGTACGTGCCTGAATTTCTAATTCAATATAATGAGCATATTCCTGTGGATATAACACTTTAAAGTCAGCGAAGCCACTTTCATTCGTTGTGATAATAGCGGGCTCAAAGGTGGCTACATTTCTAGGGTCTAAAATACCATTAAGATTGCGATCTTCGCCTGGATCAATCAAGGCATCTTTATCATCATCTTCATTAATACAAAGGTAAGTTTTTAATGTAGCCCAGGCATCTCCGGTGGCATTGAGCACCCGGTGACCCGTGTAATAATTTTTAGGAATAGCCGATAAAGTGAGTTCGGCATTACTAATAGGTGCGCCATTGACATCGGTCACTAACACAGTATAGGGATAAGCGTAACGACTCGGATCAGGCTCTTCAATCGTATTACCCGTACCTAATATGATAAAGGCTTCACGTTGTGCCACTGTTACTTTTACTTCTCCACGCACTGCTGTGTTGCTACGCAGCTCAGCAGTGATCGCTACACCATCAGCCGCTGTGGGTGAGTTTCCGGAAATAAAGATAGTGGTCGCACGACCAAATTGATCCGTCACCGTATTGGCTTGAGTGAGACGGCCTGCTGCGCTATCGCTGACCGAGAAGTTCACCACCTGTTCGGGAACGAGATTATCATTAGCATCACGAACCACAGCAATAATTTCACTTTGTTGGCTGTCAGAACCTAAAGAATTTACACCAATACTGGCTGGGCTGGCTTGTAAAGTAATATTGTCAGCTTGGTCTGGAATAAAGCCCACTGTAAGAGATTCAGTCACTCCATCAGTGGTTTCTACGCTGACTAACGCAGCCCCTACATTATCAGCACATAAATAGAAACTACCATGGTACTCAAACCCAGCGGGTGCTTGGTTAGGCGTTGGGCTGATATTAATTGACCGTGTGGAAAAACCATTAACAAAATCACAAGCAGCGCTGGTGCTGATATGACCACGAGTCGTGGAAACAATCACTTGCCCCGCTATTTCCGGTGTGATGTTAATGCCAAACTGTGCGGTATTTAGCAATTTAATATTGCCTGTAAATGCGCTATCAAAAGGCGTAATCGTGACCACACGTTGCGCATCAATAACCTCGATACTGGCCTGTGTCGTTGCTCCTAAACCACTCACACTTAAGACATCCTGTCCTGCAACATTAAATTGAATCTTGACCGATACGCGCCCTTGTGAATCCGTATCACAATTTAATTGAGTATTTGAGACGGTGGTGCATGGAGACGTACTGGCATCAAGAACAAAACTACTATTACTGCCATTGCCTAAATTTAGGTTCAAAGCGCCATTAGGGATAGGTTTGTCATTTGCGTCAGTCAGTGTCATCACGTAGGTATTTAATTTACCAACAGTCGTTTTATTCACCCCATTAATGCCTATTTTGGTGCCGGCAATATTCACTGTCACACTGGCACACAAAGGATTAGTCGCCACAGTTGCAATATTACAATCTTCTCCATCGACACCTGCAATCACTGTCACGGTACGGTTATTAGGGTCTCCACCTGTGCGCAAACGCGCCTGAGCCAAGCCAGAACTGTTTGTGATACTGGGATCGGTGGCACCATTTACGACCAAAGCTTCAATTAGACCAGAATCGACGCTGAAATTGATTTTTGCATTCGCAAAGGGCGTGTTAGCCGTGGTTTTAGCCAATGCAGAAATCATCACGCCATCAACAGGGTTGTCTGAAGATAATTCAGGATTGCTAGACAGCAAAGTTAGGGAAGCTGGCTGTGTTGTTGCCGCTGTGAGAAATGTGAGTGTGACCGTATTACTACTGACATTATCATCAGTGGCGGTAACTTGTAAGCTGCCTGCTGTAGTACTGGTTAAAGTAAGGTCAAAAGCACCATTGCTTTCAGTTTGACCTTCATTTGCACCATTAAAAACATATAAAGGCCCAGGTTGGTCAATGGCACTAACATCCAATCTCACAGCCACACCAGGTAAAGCTCTATCACTAGAATCAAATGCTAAAACCCGTAACGTGATGGTATCAGTACCATCAGAAATATCATTATTAGGATCCGGCAGAGCGGGGTTATTAAAAGCTTCCAGACGTAATGAAGCAGGTACATCACTTCCTGGTGTATTCGCTGTGGTGAAATTCAAAAACAGATTAGGATTTGAATTGACTGTTTTACCTGAAGGTTCAAAAGCAGTGGCAATAATTTCTACTTGTTCGGCTTCGGTGTTGGTGACTGTGGTCGCAAACACACCATTATTAGCTGTCACCCCTGCAGCTTCACCAAAAATAGCACCACTACTGCTAGAAGCCGTTGCCATGACCACTCGTATATCGCTGATCGGTACACCATTAGCGTCTCGTACAATGGTGGCAAGATTAACGCTTTTTTGGCCATCTGCCGTTTGGGTTTTGACATCTGAAGTCAGAGTCACATTGGCGATAGGGGTATCGGCTGAATTGGATAATGGCTCAATAAATACAAAGGTCTCCACTGCACCAATAATATTGCTGTAATCCGGTGCTATAAAAGTCAAATCAACCCCACCGACTTCCGTGCTACTAAATTTAAAGGCTGCCGAGCCATTGTCATCAGTCACTGCCTCCATATAGGCATTGCCTGTACTGGGGTCTGCATCAAATTTACGCAACAAAGCGCGTGGAGAAGAACTACTTAATGCCAGCTTCACACCTTTAATGGGCGTATTGTTTTTATCTCTCACCGTAGCAAATAGATTATAAGCACTGATGCCATCGGCATAGACTTCAGTCGTGAGGTTTGAAATCAACACCGTCAATTGTGTGGGTTCGCTATCTGATCCAGAAGCGCTCACAAAGCTCAGGTCAATGACTTTATCTTCATGTAAAACGTTGTTGACAATCGGGGTGATCTTAAAGACACCGACTAAATCACTACGCACTTGAGTGGTAAAACGCCCTGCTTCGTCAGTAGTACCTGTTGTGGGTGATAAATTCAGTGCAGAGACAGGCACAATAAAACCAACGTTGACACCTACGACGGGAGAGTTATTAGTATCTTTAACGGTGACAGTGACTAATGCCGCATCCACCCCATTAGCTAATGTGCCATTGGTATTACCCGCCACCTCGGTAATGATTTGGCTAACATCGGTATTAATGTTGTCGGAGCGAAAGCTAATTGTTTGGGTTTTAGTTAGCACGCCTTCGCCTTGTCCGGCTTTAACCGTCAACACAACATCCTCTTCCACTGTATTGGTGACTGAAAACTCAAACTTAGCGCTAGGGCCTGTTGAACCTAATAGATTATCTACCAC
This sequence comes from Thiotrichales bacterium, assembly GCA_016744475.1. Classification (GTDB taxonomy): domain Bacteria; phylum Pseudomonadota; class Gammaproteobacteria; order Beggiatoales; family Beggiatoaceae; genus BB31. Next base: position 11,144 of record JADGEH010000033.1, read on the forward strand.
CGCCGTTGCAGAATTCGTATCTATTGTAATGTTGACATCAGGAATCGGTACATTAGCTTCATCTCTAGCCACCGCAATGACCTTAATCGTTGCATTGCCATTCGGCAACGCTGGATTGTTGACCACGATTAAATCTAAAGAAATAGGGCTTTGTGGGGCGCTGGCCGTAAAATTCAAAGTCACAGGAGTCGCCGCATAACCATCGATCACTGGAGTGATTGTTGTAGAGCCAGGAATTGAACTCACCATATTCACCTTAAACATGCCATTGGCATCTGTGGCTGAAGGCATAAACAAAGCGACTGCGGGTGAATTGGGTTCAAAAAATAAAGAGGCGGGTATTCCTTCTAAAGGAAAACCTTGAGCATCTTGCACGCGCACTTGCACGGTCGCAGGATTTAAACCATTGGCGGGTTGTCCATTATTAATCACAATGGTTTCACTAATCGTGGCACCGAAATGGATAATAAGGCTACCTCCTCCCGTAATATTTAAATTGCCTAGAGTGTCATCTACTCCCACACTGACTAACACGCTACCAACTGCATTAGCAGTGATCGTCACTTCAGCATTACCGCTACTATCTGTTACAGGGGTGGTATTACTCACAGTGGTTCCAGATGAAGCAGACACAATTAAAGGAATACCTACACGAGGAAGGCTGTTCTCATCACGAACAGAAAAACGCACTGTAGCAGTAGACATCCCTGCAGGCACAATGGAAGGTGCTCCATAAGAAATAGTGCCACTGGTAGTACCTGTACCAACATCTATAAAGTTCAAAGTTGCTGGGTTTGCGGCATGACTATCTATCAAGGGAGTAACTGTCGTAGCACCAGGAATTGAACTCACTACATCCACCGTAAACATACCATTCGCATCTGTGGCTGTGGGCATAGACAGAGCGACTGCGGGTGAATTGGTTTCAAAAAACAAAGAAGCTGGTACCCCTTCCAAAGGAAAACCTTGAGCATTTTGCACGCGTACTTGTACTGTTGCTGCATCTTTACCATTGGCGAGTTGTCCATTATTAATCACAATGGTTTCACTAATCGTGGCACCGAAATGGATAGTAAAGCTAGTTCCTAAAAAAACAATTCCATTGTCTAAAGTTTCATCTTCTGCCACACTGACTAATACACTACCGACTGTATTAGAAGTGATCGTCACTTCAGCATTACCGCTACTATCTGTTACGGGGGAGGTATTACTCACTGTAGCCCCAGATGAAGCAGTCACAATTAAAGGAATGCCTCCTCTAAGAACGCGATCAGGAATAGCCTGATCGCGCACAGAAAAACTCACTGTGGCAGTAGAAATACCAACCGGCACAATGGTAGGGGCTTCATGAAGAATAGTTCCCTGTATCCCTGTGGGAGTATCCGTGGGAGTATCCGTGGGAGTATCCGTGGGAGTATCCGTTGTTGCTTCTGGAAACGCACCACCGCCACTACAACCAGAAATGAGTACAAATAAAACCAGCCATAACCACTTGCTATGTTGCTGCCACATGAATAAATCTCCTTATAAACAAAACCATATTAAAAAGCATAGATTTTCTAAGAAGCATTCTCTTGTAAAATCTTAGGTGTTACAAAAATCAATAACTCTTGTTTAGCATTACTCACTTGCTTGTTCTTAAACAAATAGCCAATCACTGGCAAGTCTGCAAAAAACGGTATTCGTTTGGTCGAGTTATTTTGTGTTTGTTCATAAACCCCTCCCAAAACAATGGTTTCACCATTAGCTACTAATACTTGGGTTTCTAACATACGAGTTTCAAAGCTACCCGTGGTAGCACCCGGTTGAGGGTTATCTTTAGTTACACGCAAATCCATTAATACCCTATCATCAGGTGTAATTTGAGGTTTTACTTTAAGTTCTAGCACCGCTTTTTTAAATACAGGTAAAGCCGCTTGATTAACCGCAGGAATACCAAAAACCGCCACTTCTACCCCTTGACTGACAGTCGCTTCAGTTTGATTAGACGTAATAATACGAGGACTAGAAACAATTTGGCCTTTGCCTTCACTTTGCAAAGCACTTAACTCAAGTTGCAATAAATAAGTACCCACTTTACCGACAGCCAGGCCAAAAATAGCGGGCAACGATGTGGTATCAGCAGGATTAGCGGGCAAATCAACGATGAATGCATTTCCTGGTGTACTTGCATTACGGTTAGTTGAGCTATTACTGGTGCTAATACTCCACTCTCGATTATTGCCAAACCGACCATTCGTGGTTTGTCCAAAAGCGATGCCTAAATCTTTTGCAAAACTATCACTGGCTATCACCACGCGGGACTCAATTAATACTTGTTTGACAGGTCTATCCAATTCTTTAATGACTCTACGAATATCATCTAGTCGATCAGCAGTATCCTGAACTAATAAGGTATTCGTGCGAGGATCAACGGAAACAGTGCCGCGATCAGAAAGAAATGAATGCGCATCATGACCACTGGCTTTAGAACGCAGTAACTCTTTGAAATCATCAGCTTTAGAATAATTAATTTGAATAAACTCAGTAATAACGGGTTCTAAATCCTTTAATTTCTTCATGTTCTCCAATTTTTCTTGGCGTCTTTGATCAATATTTTTTTGGAAATCCACTGTTCTTACATTGCCAATTTCCTCATATCCCAAACCATTAGCATGTAAAATAATATCCCAAGCTTGATCAATAGGAACATTTTTAAGACGTAAAGACACTGTCGTATCTTTAACGGTATTAGGCACCACAATATTTTTGCTTTGCAAATCTGCCAGTAAAGATAATACTGAACCCACATTAATACTGCTGAAGTTAAAAGAGATTTTTTGTCCCTTATATTCCTTTTTACTAATATCCAGTTTATCGGTAGGTTGTTCCACTTTTTGCTTGATTTCAAGAAAGTATTTATTATCGGTTTGATAACTCAAATGCTCAAAGGCACCTGTGGTTTTTATCGTCATGACAACATCACGTAAATTAGCATTTTGACGTGTATCAATAGTGGTGACAGGGGTCGCAAAATCAGTGACTTCTAATGTACGATCTAAAGTTTCAGGCAACTCAACATCACGCAAATATAATTTAATATTTCGACCTTCCTGTTCCATATTGATAATGGCGTTAGTGACAGACAAGGTGACTACTACACGTCCACCACCATCTTCAGTACGACGGAAATCAATGTTTTCGATTTGCGGAGCAATAGATGAAGTGGTCAAATCAAAAGGTGTGGAGTCAGGGGTAGGTATTAGAGATGAGGTGAATCCTTGCGGCATTGCAGGTGTTGTTGAGACAGCTTGAGTCACCGCAGATTCAGCTTGAGTGCCTACTGAAATAATGAGTCGTTGATCAACGGTAAATACTTCATAAGGAACAGAGCGAATCAAGTCCAATACAACTCGAGTACGTTGATTGGCTTCAACGACATCCACCGCATTAACAATGCCTACACCAATTTTATGATGTTTTTTAAGCATAGACTGGACTTGAGGAAAGTCCAATACAATGCGAGCGGGGTTATCAATAGGAAAGTGCTGAGGTACAGCAATGGGTTCACTGAAATCAAATGATAATTCAATTAAATTACCCGGCAAAACAGAATAATTGACACCCGTTAATTGTGTGTCAGCAGCCACATTATAAGGCTGAATGCATAAGTATACCAAGAACATAAAAACGCTCCAGCGAAAGCTGAAAAAGCATTTATCTGTGATGAAGGATAACGGAACAGGCTGAGCCTGATTAATATTGCTATTCATTATTAACCTCTCTGCATGTATTGCAAAGTTATGTAATATTCCTTAGAACTGATCGATGTTACGTACAAGCTTCTTGTCAGCCTGTAAATATGAAAATTTATATGGCTAGGTATTCACCGCACAATGCAGCTAAACATTTATTGTGCATTTGGATTATAGATATGAATTTTTCGCATCTCTTCACGGTAACAGCTACCCATTTCATCTTCTATGGGCAACATTTCAACAATATCTAATTCACGTTCAGTAATGGCAATAATCTTACCAAAATGCTCCCCTAGCCTATCATTCACTTTTACTTTATGAACCATGTGTGCTTTATCCGGTTCTTGAATCAAACCCCACATTTCACCTTTTAAATTTAAAGTGCCGACGACTAATAATGAATCTATCGGGAATTTTTCTAATGGATGCTTATTGACATAAATATCGGGCTGCTTACAGTCAGGGCGCAAAGGTTCATCATTCTGTTCAAGCGCCACGTCTATTTTACGTAAATTCACTTTGTTGAAATTTTCAAATGGATTTTCTTTTTCACATTGAAATAAAACAACGGGTTCAGGTGGGAAAGGAGGTAAAGGAGTCAGTGGCGAAGGTTCTTCCTTTTTTATCTGGGCAACATGCGCTTCTAAATCACTCAAATCTTCTTTTACACAGCCCATTAAAAATGACAGGCTTATGATGAATGATAAGCGGAAAAAACTAGGCGTTAATCGGAAGAAACGTATCATTTTTTCTTATCCTTGGAATCTTCCAAACGATAAATCTTTGCCACTACATCCATTTTCAATAGAGATGTATTAGGTTCTGCTTCTGATATTTTAATATTATGCTGAGTGACAATACGTTCCATTTTAGACACATCAGAAACGAAATTACCTAATGCGGCATAGGTGCCTGTGAGTACTAAATCAATAGGCAATTCTTTATAAAACTGTTTACCTGAACGTTCTTTTTGCAGCTTAAATAATTTAACATCTAAACCATTTGCTTGCGCAGTTAATGAGATGTCACGTAATAGATCAGCTACTTCTGCTTCAGTCGGTAAACGTCGCAATAACTCAGTAAAAATCTCACGAATGGAAGCGAGTTGTTCTTTAAGTTGCTCTAAAGAATTAGCCTTTCTCTGCTTACGATCAAAGTCTTGAACCAGAGTCATTTCCTCATCTTCAAGTGTTTTCAAAGCGTCTAATTGTTTTTGTGTAATAAACCAATAACCCGCACCTAAAGCCACTACGCAGATCAATAAAATAATCACCGCTTTAACAAGAACGGGCCAGTTCCCAAAATTTTGGGGATCAAGGTTTTGAAATTCATCTAAATTCATCATTCACCTCAAGTTAGCCTCAAGTTCATCTTTCTTTTTCTGCTCATCAATTTCTTCTGGGGAAATTTGTTGTACATTTAATCTGAATTCTCGGTTCTTTTCATTTTTGTCAATTTCTTGTACTAATTCAAGGTCTGGATTACGTAACCATTTTGAGTTGGATAAATTATCCATTAAGCTAGACACCCGCGCTGGTGATTGAGCTTCACCATCAAGCGCAATAGCATAATCTTCCTGTGTCATTCCTCGATAATAAACACCATCAGGAATTTTGCAGATTTCATTAAATAAATAAACCGCTTCAGGGCGGCTTAATTGTAATTTTTCAATCACTTTTATACGTTTTTCAACATTGGCTTTTTCGGCTTCTAATTCTTCAATTTCTTTAATTTTTCCTTTTGCCACCGTAATAGCACTTTTCAAAAAATCATTCCGTGATTGTTGATAGCTGATTAAAGTATTAATATACATATAGATGCCGAAGAAAATGGCACCACAAATGGCCAGTGCAATGCCTGTCATCATGAAAAAACGAATTTCTCGTTCTTTCTTCAGTACATCACGCCAAGGTAATAAATTAATATGTGCCATTATGCAAAACTCGTATGTGTATCAACTGATGTAATGCCTGAAATATACACTATAGACATCATCATTATTTAGGCAAATCAAAACTACGCAAAGCTAACCCACAAGCAATCATTAATGCAGGCGCATCATTCATCAAACCTTTTTTATTGACTTTAGAAGAAACTGACATGCTGGCGAACGGATTGGCTAAAGTGACGTGCCCACCAATTTTATGGGTAATTTGTTCCACTATATTGGGGATAGAGGCACACCCTCCTGCAATCACTGTATGAGCAATATTGCCAGAGGTGCTAGAAGAATAATAATATTGCACTGCACGACTAACTTCTTGTGCAATAGCTTCTTTAAAAGGTTCTAGCAATTCTGTTTCATAGTCTTCTGGAAGTTGTCCTAGGCGTTTTGCCATCGAGGCTTCTTCATAGCTAAGACCATAACGGTGTTGAATTTGTTCCGTTAATTGATTACCACCAAAAGCTTGTTCTCTGGTGTATACAATTTTTAAATCATTTAACACACTAAAACTGGTACTGGTCGCTCCAATATCAATTAACGCGATCACGTCATTGCTATCGATTTCAGGATCATTTTGTGCCAGCAAGGTGAATGCATTTTCTAATGCAAACATTTCAATATCGACTACTTTTGCTTTTAGCCCCGCCATTTCTAAGATGGCTATACGATCTTCAACAATATCATTTTTAGAAGCGGCTAATAAAACATCCACTTCTTCCTCTGGATTGTTTTCGCTAGGGCCTATCACTTCAAAATCCAGACTCACTTCATCCATTGGATAAGGAATATATTGCTCAGCTTCTAATTCTAATGTGGCTTCCATTTCAGAATCGGATAAACCCGTTGGCATTTGTACGGTCTTGGTAATCACTGCCGCTCCTGCAACAGCTACGGCAGCACGATCCGTTTTGATACGGCTGCGTTTAACCGCTCGCTGCATGGCCTCGCCTACGACTTCGACATCTTTAATATTTTTATCTTCCACCACATTAAACGGCAAGGTTTCAACCGCGTAGGTTTCCACGCGATAGCTTTTGCCACCTTTGCCAACGCGATTTAATTCCAATAACTTGATCGCAGTTGAGCTGATGTCGATGCCCACTAGGGGGATTTGTTGACGGCCTAAAAGGCTAGGTAATTCCATGTTTTTTTCAATTAAAATAATATGTTGCGTTAATTTCTTATGGTTTTACATTAAACTTCAGTTGCAACTATAGATCAATCTGAAGTTTTCTACCACCCATTTGCACCAATATTTTATTCACAGTGTTCGCTTAACGAGCGCCCTAATTGTTTTAAGCCACTCAGATTAAAATTCTGTGCTAATTCTCCAATTTCATGTACCAGTGTTGGGCAGGCATCGTTTTGTTCCAGTTCTTCAACTAAACGAATCAGCCCGGTGATGTTGCCTTGCTCAATTAAATAGGCAAACTCTTGAACTTGTTTAGAATTTAGGCGCTGGCTATGATTTTTTTGTGACGCTTCTTGAGACGCATATTCCCATGTCAGATTTAATGATGTTTTGAGTACCTCCAATAACGGGTATATCTGAACAGGTTTACTTAAATAGACGTGACAACCCGCTTCTAGGCTGTCATGTTGATGCTCAGTAAAAGCATTAGCGGACACTGCAATAATAGGAATATCAGCACATTGCTGGTGTAAATCGCGCACTAAGCGCATCTGTTCCAGATCGGGTTCTAATAAAATAGCATCCGGTGATTGTTGAGCTTGTTGTAAACACGTCTGTCGATTATCGGCTTCATGTATGACAAAACCTAAAGGTGTGAGTAATTCGCGTAGCACTTCACAGTTTTCAGCAATGTCATCACACACCAGAAGATGCAAAGGCCGAAGAGCCGCATGTTGATACCCTTTTATGCGGGGCAGTTCAGTATTTGAAACATAAGCTTCATCTAATGTAGACACCACTGTGGCGGGTAGTGTGAGCGTAAAACCACTGCCTTCATCTAAAGTGCTGGTGACTGTAATGTGACCTTTCATCATTTCGGCCCATTTGCGGCTAATCGACAAGCCTAACCCCGTCCCTTGTGATTTTTGCTCAGCTTTCCCTGCTTGTTGAAAAGGCTCGAAAATTTTATCTAACATGGAAGCAGGAATACCGATACCTGTGTCTAACACTTCAAGTATTAGTTGACCTTCTAAGTATTGAGTGCGCAGGGTGATGCCGCCTTGATGCGTGAATTTAAGGGCATTGCCTAATAAATTCACCGCAATTTGACGTAGGCGTTTATGGTCACAATATAATGCTTGGGGTAAGGGTGTTATTTCTTCATAATGAAAAAACAATGCTTTATGTTCTGCTTGCAATTTAAATAAACTTTTTAATTCTTTAAAGAATGGATGAGGTTCAAACACTTGAGGTAGGCATTCAAGTCGTCCGGCTTCAATTTTCGCTAAATCTAAAATGTCATTCACTTGTTCTAATAAGAACTCTCCACTGCGACGAATACTATTGGCATTACGTCTATGGCGTATGTTTAAAGACTCATCTAATTCCATAATTTGCGCAAAGCCCAACATGGCATTTAACGGCGTGCGTAATTCATGGCTCATATTGGCGAGAAAAGTGCTTTTGGCGCGGTTTGCTACTTCAGCTTGATGTTTCGCTTGGCTTAATTCTTCATTGTTTTTCATCAACCTGTGCTGTAGCTGGTGCAAATGCAAATGAGTGCTGACCCGTGCCTGCACTTCTTCGGCCTGAAAAGGTTTTGTGATGTAATCCACACCGCCTGCGCTAAAGGCTTTTACTTTGTCTTCCATATTTTGTAAGGCACTAATAAATATGATGGGAATGTCGGCTGTAGCGTGATGCGCTTTTAATTGCTCACACACCATATAACCATCCATGTCTGGCATACGAATATCGAGCAGCACTAGGTCAGGTGGTTCGGCTTTAGCTGAACGCAAAGCCAAGGCACCACTAGGAAGGGTGCGTACTTCATAATCACAGAGAATATTTTCCAGCAATTCCAAATTAGCAGGGGTGTCGTCCACTACTAGAATGCTGGCCGCTTGTGTATCACTCATGATTTATCTCTTTTAGGGGGTATGCAGGTGTCCGAAAACACAAAGCCTACTGCGGAAAAGCGGGTATAGGCAGTTTTTCCCGTTCATTCTTGTTACACGAATTACTATGCTTTTCATACGAACGAAAAAAACCACTCAATCCCGCTGCTTTTCGCTACGGCGTTTAAACCCGGACAAGTCTAATGTACGTAAGGTGAGTTATTTCACTATAAATTCAACAACGGGGGTGTCCTGATGAGCCGCTTCAGACACCCAAATACGCGCTTGGGCTTGATGTTGACCTGGATGTAAAGGCCAATCAAAACGCGCTGTTTGATTACGCCCCACCACCTCACCATCAATCAACCAATCAATATCCATTGTGTCAATATCGGCATTTAAAGCCAACGTGAAGGCTTCGTATTCATCAGGAATGCGCGGGTCCATCGCCAATTGCAAACCTGGGCTAGGATGACGTAAACGTAAGTTTTGAGTCTCCGTACTTGAGTGACCGACTTCGGTGGTGGGCGGACAGATAGAAGCTTCGCAGTGGCTTATAGCCGTGGGTTCAGAACCTGGGATAAACCATTCAATACGACTGGGGCAACCCTCATCAGCGGGTAAACCCGTGTCACGGCATATATCTAACTGCACCAAATGTGGCGGTAAAGGCAGCGGACGACTCTCTTCATGCCGCATCGCTTCAGCAAAGACACTGCGCAACACCAAAGCCGCGCCACTACTCCCTGACACTTGCGCCATCGGTTGATGATCTAAATGTCCCAGCCATACGCCGATGGTGTAACGATGATTAAAACCCACCGCCCAAGCATCATGATAATCATTAGAAGTGCCTGTTTTAACCGCTGTTTGGACGGGAAAGCGCAACAAAGCACCGCCACCAAATTCTAAACGTCGAGCTTCTTCATCCGACAAAATATTGGCAATAATGGCGCTAGACTCAGGACTAAAAACTCGTTGAGGCGGCGTATTATCTTGTTTTAATAACCAGCGCAAGGGTTGAAATTGTCCACCAGAGGCTAGGCTGGCATAGGCTTGTACCAGTTCAAATAAGCTCACTTCACCATTTCCCAAGGCCAATCCATCACCGTAAAAATCTGGATGTCCATTCAAACTACGCACGCCCAATTGATGCAAAGTGTGTAGAAACTCTCCCACCCCCACAAACTGCACAGTACGCACCGCAGGCACATTCAAAGAATTCCCCAAGGCATCCCGCAAGCGCAACCAGCCATGAAAACTGCGGCTGTAATTGCGATAAGAATGCAAGCCCGTGCCGACCGATTCCGCTAAAGGGCTATCATCAATGAGGGTCGCCGCTGTCCAACCACTATCTAAGGCTTGCGCATAGAGCAAAGGTTTTAAGGTAGAACCGGGCTGACGGGGCGTAGTGACTGCATCAATATAACTGCCCGGAATATCGGCATCGAGTGATCCGGCATTCACCCAAACCAGCACTTCGCGTGTGGACTGATCCACCACCAATACAGCCCCATTGCGCACGCCTTTATGACGCAAGCTAATCAATCGTTGATCAAGAATGGCTTGGACGCGGTGTTGCAACACCGCATCCAGCGTGGTGACGATTTTGTTATCCGTGAGAGGCTCGGTTTGCTGATAAATATGCTGGACAAAATGCGTGGCCTGCACCGCTAAACGCGGGCTGTGCAATTCCAAAGGTGCGTCGTGCAAATCTTCCACTTCCTGCGCGTTTAATACGCCCGCCTCCTGCATACGCTGGGCAAGAATCATTAAAGGCGTGAGTAAATCTTTATCCCCGTGACGCAAATCTAAACGACTGGGCGAACGGACTAGCACCGCCAAAGCCAGCATCTCTTTTAGATTTAAGGTATCTAATTCACGATCAAAATAATGCCGTGCAGCTTGTGCCACGCCACGCCGTTGCTGAGCATAATGAATTTGGTTCAAATAAAACTCTAAAATCTCAGCTTTGCGAAAACGAGCTTCCAATTGTGCTGCTTCAATGGTTTCTAACCAGCGCGACCAAAAAGTACGTGGACGCGGATGCAACATACGCACGCTCTGCTCAGTGATAGTGCTCGCCCCTCGCACAATGCGACCGGCTCGAAGGTTTTGTTGCATGGCGTGTAAGCGTGCCCACCAATCCACGCCGCTATGTGTAAAAAAGCGTTTATCTTCAGCAAAAATAAAGGCTTGCTGCAAATGTTCCGGCATCTCATGCAAAGCCCGATAATCATGTAAATTCCAGCGGTTCTGATAGGTCACGGTCAAGATATTCAGCGTGCGATCCAGCACCTGCGCTTTACGGGCTTGTGCATCAGAAAAATCCAAATGCTCCGGTAAAGAACGCAAATCAACCCCAGTTTTGACCGTAAAAATACACAGCAATACCACGCCCACCGCTAATACAGAAGATAAAAAGTGTGAATAAATTTTCATGCGCTTAATTATGTCCGATTTTGTAGATTGTGCGAAAATGATCCGCATTTCTTTTTTCCCTAGAAGCTGTCTGGTCAATAGAAGCCGTAGCGAGGGCCAGCTGATTTGAGCGAGATGGTTTCAAGATTTGAGGCGAATAGTCATTCTATTTAACGAAAATTTTGGAATCATATCGCCAAATTCAGCTGGGTCGCAGTCGGTTTATATTGGCTAGACAGCTTCCTAATCCACGGCAACACCGTTTCAGGAGATTTCATGAACGATACTTCTAATGCCCAAGATGCGCCCCAGGCCGCTTCCCCTACACCGTCCTCATCTGACAATACGACTGAACAGCCCGAGGGTGGAAAATCCAAGTTTGCGCTCGGCAGCGTATTACAAGATAAACATAAAGGTAAAAAACTAGGCATTGTCATGCTGGTGATTTTCTTATTCTTCTATGTCATCGCCGTTTATTGGAGCTTTGAACCGGATTTACTCGATGTCGAGACTGAAGCAAAAACCTATGCCGAAGAAAATGCTCAGACAGTGGTGAATGGTTATGTCACCACCCACACCTTAATTGCCATTATCCGCACGTTACTGGATAAACAAGGCGGTTATCTGTCCAATGATGTCATCCCGCCCAGCGTGTTGATGGATAACATGCCCAACTGGGAATTTGGCGTATTACAACAAGTCCGTGATTTTTCTAAAGTGATGCGAAATGAACTCAGCCGCGCTCAAACCTTGGGAGAAGAAGATACCGACCTAGCGAAAGCCGAGCCAAAATTTAATGTGGATAACGAATCTTGGATGATGCCCGCTTCAGAGAGCGCTTATGGTGATGGTGCTGATTATATTGAAAATTATTTAGCTAAAATGTCCGATTCAGGAGCCTCTAACGCACAATTTTATTCTCGCGCCGATAACCTGCGTGATTGGTTAAAAGTAGTGGCGCGTCGTCTGGGCAGCTTGTCTAAACGCCTCAATGCCAGTGTCGGCGAAACCCGCCTCAACACCGATTTAGACGGCGAACCCGGTAGCCAACAATCCACCACAGCCGACTCCGTGGTGACGACCAAAACCTCTTGGTGGGCGATTGATGATGTGTTCTACGAAGCTCGCGGCACCTCTTGGGCCTTAATCAATTTATTGCGTGCGATTGAAGTTGATTTTCACGGGGTTTTACAGAAAAAACGTGCTTTAACCAGCCTGCGCCAAATTATCCGCGAGTTGGAATCCACCCAACGTATGTTGTGGAGTCCTTTAGTCCTCAACGGCTCTGATTTCGGCTTGTTTGCTAATCACTCGCTGGTCATGTCCGCCTATATTTCTCGCGCCAATACCGGCTTAATTGAACTGCGTAACTTATTAGAAAAAGGTTAAAGATAAGACTTATTTCAGTTTAATCAGCTATATAAGGGATAACACTACTTTAAGTGATGTTATCCCTTTTTTACGAGCACACAAAACATGCAATATCACTTATTGGGCAGTACGGATTTACAAGTCAGTCGTTTATGTTTGGGTTCCATGACTTGGGGACAACAAAACACCGAAGCGCAGGCGCATGAACAGTTGGATTATGCGGTGGCGCAAGGGATTAATTTTATTGATGCAGCGGAGATGTATCCGGTGCCGCCTAAAGCAGAGACACAGGGCTTAACCGAAGCTTATATTGGCTCTTGGCTGAAACAACGTGGCGGGCGAGAGCAACTGGTGTTGGCGACTAAAGTCACGGGCCCTGCGGATTTTGTCAGTTATTTGCGCAAAGGGCCGCGCTTAAATCGTGAACATATCCGCCAAGCCATTGAAGGCAGTTTGCAGCGTTTGCAAACGGATTATATTGATTTATACCAATTGCACTGGCCTTCTCGTTCGACCAATTTTTTTGGTCAATTAGGCTATATGCAACGTCCTGATGATCCGCTCACCACGCCTTTGCAAGACACGCTGGAGGTGTTGCAGGATTTGGTGACGGAAGGCAAGGTGCGTTATATCGGTTTATCGAATGAAACCCCTTGGGGCGTAATGCATTGTGTGCATTTGTCGGACAGCTTGGGCTTGCCGCGTGTGCAATCGGTGCAAAATCCTTATAACTTGCTAAATCGTACCTTTGAAGTGGGTTTGGCAGAAGTGGCGCATCGTGAAAAAACTGGATTGTTGGCTTATTCCCCGTTGGCGTTTGGTACTTTATCAGGCAAGTATTTAGATCAACAGCCAAAAGAGGCGCGGGTGACTCTGTTCCCGCGTTTTGATCGTTATAACCATCCGCACACGGTGGAGGCGATTCGCGCTTATGTGGCATTAGCCAAAGAGCATGGGTTGGAGCCGACACAAATGGCATTGGCGTTTGTGAATACGCGCAGTTTTTTGACCAGTACGATTATTGGTGCGACAAGCATGGCGCAATTGCGCAGTAATATTGAGAGTTTAGCGGTGAATTTGAATGCTGATGTGTTGAAGGGTTTGAAAGATATTCACAGCCGTTTTACTTATCCGGCACCATGATGTTAAGCCTCTAAGAGGCGGCGCATCACTACCATTCAGACCAAACCCAGGGCGTTGCCCTGGGCTATAGGAATACCGCCCCGTTGGGGCTAAAAACCCTTTAACTCGTTCCCATGCGCCGCATTACTGCCATTAAGTTAAGCCTAGTAGTATTGCAAGCAGTTGATGTTATTCCCCCTCCTTCAAGGAGGGGGTTAGGGAGTGGTGAATAAAAGCCACCTTCTTTAGCTTGTTTTTAAGGAATAAAGACCTTTAATCACCACCCCTCAATCCCCTCCTGCGAGGAGGGGAAGCGAGTAGCTTGAATTCTAAGTTTTTTTCCTTAACTTAATGGCAGTGATGCGCCGCATGGGAATGCCGTCTTGACCGCGTTGCGGTCAGTACCGATATATTTCAGTGGTACTGGCGTATCGTGATGAAGATATGACAGGTTTTTGAAACCTATCAGGTTTGTCGCATCACTGATTTATTTTCCCTATAGACCTTTATAAATCACGCATAAAAAAACCCGGCACACTGAAACAGTGTGCCGGGTTTTTTTATGCGTTAAAACTAAAACTTAAAGCCTAAGAGCCTATACGAAAACGGGATCATCGGCTGCAAATCCGCCCTTTTGGCCAGGTTTTCCGCTTTTTTTCGTTAAATAGCTGGCTATTCGCCTTAAAAAACCGAAAAACTTGCCTCAAAAGGGCGAATTTTCGCTTCGATTCCCCATCTTCGTATAGGCTCTAAGTTTTAATCTTTATCAACCGCTTTCATGCTTAAACGAATGCGACCTTGTTTATCAATTTCTAAGACTTTGACTTTGATAACGTCGCCTTCTTTGAGCTTGTCGCTGACTTTTTCCACACGCTCATCGGAGATTTGTGAAATATGAACCAGGCCGTCTTTGCCCGGTAAAATGGTGACAAATGCGCCGAAGTCCATCAAACGTGCCACTTTGCCTTCGTAAATCATGCCGACTTCAACATCGGTGCTGATCATTTCAATACGACGACGGGCTTCTTTGCTGGCTTCGTTATCGGCTGAGGCAATTTTGACTTCGCCATCATCGTTGATGTCGATACTCACCCCAGTTTCTTCGGTAATAGAGCGGATGGTCGCGCCGCCTTTGCCGATCACTTCACGGATTTTTTCTGGTTTGATGTGGAAGGAAATAATCCGTGGTGCATATTTAGACATGTCTTCGCGTGGTGTGGAAATCTCTTTTTCCATGATGCCAAGAATGTGCATACGGCCTTCTTTGGCTTGTTCTAGCGCGGATTCCATGATTTCTTTGGTGATGCCATCAATTTTGATGTCCATTTGCAAAGCGGTCACACCTTCGGTGGTACCGGCTACTTTGAAATCCATGTCGCCAAGGTGATCTTCGTCGCCCATGATGTCGGTCAGTACGACAAATTCTTCGCCTTCTTTGATCAAGCCCATCGCAATCCCGGCAACAGGGGCTTTTAAAGGCACGCCAGCATCCATCATGGACAGGCTGGAACCGCAGACGGAAGCCATTGAGCTAGAACCATTGGACTCGGTAATTTCTGACACGATGCGAATGGTGTAAGGAAAGGTGTCATGTTCTGGCATGACAGCAGCTACGCCGCGTTTAGCTAAGCGACCATGACCAATTTCACGGCGTTTAGGCGTACCTACACGGCCTGTTTCGCCCACACAGTAAGGGGGGAAGTTGTAATGCAACATGAAACCATCTTTGTAATCGCCTTCCAGTGCATCAATGTGTTGTGCATCGCGTTCGGTACCTAGCGTGGTCACGACGATGGCTTGAGTTTCGCCACGAGTGAACAGGGCTGAACCGTGTGTGCGAGGCAAAACGCCCGTGCGGATGGTAATAGGGCGCACGGTGCGGGTGTCACGTCCATCAATACGGGCTTCGCCGCGTATTACGGAAGAGCGCACAATGCGTTTTTCCAGTTTTTCAAACCCATTTAAGACTTCGTCTTCATTCCATTGGGCTTCTGCACCCTCTTCTGCGACACATAATTGTGCAACGGTGTCTTTGCGTAAAGCTGACAAGCGTTCTAAGCGTTCGAGTTTGTCGTGAATTTTATAAGCTTCAGCCACAGGGCTTTCTGCTGCGCCTGCCAGGGCTTGTGCCAAACTTTCGTTGGATTCTGGTGCCGTCCAGTTCCAAGAAGGGGTGTTCACTTGATCGGCAAAGGCTTGGATGTTTTGGATCGCGGTTTGAAATTGCTCGTGACCAAATAAGACCGCACCCAGCATGGTCTCTTCAGATAATTCTTTGGCTTCGGATTCCACCATTAATACAGCGCCTTCAGTGCCTGCGACGACTAAATCGAGTTCTGAAGTGTTGAGTTGTTCAAAGGTGGGGTTTAACAGGTATTCGCCCTCAGCATAACCGACACGCGCCGCGCCAACCGGGCCGCTGAAAGGCAAACCCGATACGGCTAATGCCGCAGAGGTGCCTAACAGGGCGGGTACATCCGCATTAATCTCTGGGTCTAAGGACATCACGGTGGCGATGATTTGTACTTCGTTAGTAAAGCCGTTAGGAAACAGGGGACGGATAGGACGGTCAATCAGGCGGGAGGTGAGGGTTTCTTTTTCAGTGGGACGGCCTTCACGCTTGTTGAAACCTGAAGGAATGCGTCCTGCTGCATAAGTGCGCTCTTGATAGTCGATGGTCATGGGGAAAAAATCTAAACCAGGACGAGCCTTTTTTTCTGCCACTACACTGACTAATACCACCGTTTCGCCCATGCTAATCATCACAGCCGCTGTAGCCTGCCGTGCGATTTCTCCGGTTTCTAAAGTCACCGTATGTTGACCGTATTGAAATTGCTGTTTGTATGGATTCATTAAGTTCATTCCTGACGAGCCGGCGGATGCCAGCGTAGCGTTGAGAGTTGAGACCTGAAAGATAAAAATGCGCCCATCCGTATCAACGGATGGGCGCATGGCTTATTTAAATAGAAACAGTGGATAACTTCTTAAGGGTTGAACGATATTGATGCGGTGTCCCGACAACATGCGGTATGAACCTGAAGTTATACAGTGTGAAAGGTTTAGTGGCGTAAACCTAAGCGACTAATCAGCGCACGATAACGATCTAAATCTTTGGATTTCAGATAGGTTAATAATTTACGACGATTATTGACCATGCGAATCAAACCACGACGGGAGTGATTGTCATGCTTGTGGGCTTTGAAATGATCGGATAAAGCGTTGATGTTTTTAGACAGCAAGGCTACTTGCACTTCTGGCGATCCGGTATCGCCTTCGCTACGTTGGAATTCTTTAACAACTTCGGCTTTTTCTACGGCGCTTAACATTAAGTGTCTCCTAAAGGACTGACAGGTGTGATGTCATCGGTAGATGAACATTTAATGACTACAACCCCATTAAGCGTAGAGTCATAATCGATGAGGAAAACCCGCTATTCTATCGACTCCCCCAATGTAAACACAAGTATTTTTCAGGTCGCTTTTACAATTTGTAAGAAAAAACTGTAAAATCACCCGCTTCGGATTATCAAGAACATAGGAATCAAGCATTTATGGCCACTTACAGTACCAATGAATTTAAATCAGGCATGAAATTAATGATCGACAATGATCCCAACGTGATCGTCGAAAATGAGTTTGTTAAACCCGGTAAAGGACAAGCCTTTAATCGCGTCAAATTACGTAATCTGCGCAGCGGACGTGTGGTAGAACGCACGTTTAAATCCGGCGAAAGTCTGGAAGCGGCTGATGTGGTCGATACCGATATGCAGTTTTTGTATGCCGATGGTGAATTCTGGCACTTTATGGAACCCAGTTCTTATGAACAATATGCAGCTGATGAAACGGCGGTAGGTGAAGCGGCTAAATGGCTAAAAGGCCAGGAAGACTGCATTGTTACTTTATGGAATGGCGCACCGTTGTCGGTATCTCCCCCCAATTTTGTGGTGCTTGCCATCACTCAAACCGACCCTGGTGTGCGCGGAGATACCGCTACAGGCGGGACAAAACCTGCGACGATGGAAACGGGTGCGGTGGTCAAAGTACCTTTGTTTATCAACGAAGGTGATGTGTTGAAAATTGATACGCGCACCGGAGAATATGTCTCTCGCGCTAAAGACGAGAGTTAATGCTAAATGACATCTTTTACCTGCGTTGCCTATTTCTAGCATAGAGAAGCTTGCCAGCCGTTAAATAGCTGGCAGTTTAAATTTTAAACTCGTCTATCTAAGAACAAGCATTGCTGACTTAAATATTAAATATAAAAAAATAAAAGAACCCCGCATTATTCCCCTATAAATATAAATAGCCACGGGGAATTTATTAGACACTCAACCCATTTTATACCCAGGAACCCCTCATGCCCATACGTACTTTTTATGTTCTATGTGGTTTGCTATTGAGCCTATCAACATTAATAGCGGCTGAAGTTGAACCCTCTGCACCAAACGACTCCAGCAGTACCGCCCCTGTTCCTTTACAGTTATTAAGCAATGAAGTCTTATTAAAAAAAGCCTCCGACTTATTACAAAAAACCGAATCAAAACACCTGGCACAAATACGTATTTGCGCTACGGCTGAAGTACTTTACCAAGCAGCATATCAAACAACACAACAATTCAATCTACCCGAAAGCCCCCCTGAATTAGAATCTACCTATGAGTTAGCCCCCATAGAAGCACATATTAATACACATAAAGATTATTTAGAGCAACAAAAGGCACTACTTGAGCTATTGAAACATGAAGAACAACAGCTACAAGCAAAAAATTTAGACAACAGTGACTTATTAGCTTCTTTTGATCATTACTTAGCCACACTCGATACTTTAAAAAATTACTTAATGGAAATAAAACTAAGAGTCAACGATAAAAGTTTATTGCTCGATGATGTGCCTCCCCATTTAACTCAAGAAACATTAGCTACTAAACAGACAGAGATCATGACCGCTCAGAAAAAAAGTATAGAGCTAGGAAATCAAGGGTTTTCTCAATTAGATGAACTCAATCAACAATTAAATATATTGTCTGCCAATATGAGCCATACAGAAGACACTGTAAAAACGTTGCAAGCAAGCTATGCTCAAGCACAAAAACGTGCTGGCATTCAAACAGAATATATAGATAAAAACATTAAGCAGCTAAGCATTGTGCTGCGAAATATGCAAGAAGAAAAAGTTTGGTTGCAAGGCAGCTATCAACTATCCAAACAAAATATGATGCAATCTTACCAAGATTTTAAATTTAGTGAATTAGAAAACACATTGTTAAACGCAGTTGAGTTGAAAAAGTGGAATATTACTGTACGTCAAAACAAGAAAAATGATGATAATGCTTTACAAGAAAATCAAGAGTTATTGAATTATTTAAGCGTCAAAATAAAAGCTGAAAAACATTACAAAATATCAGCTCAGGAAGTGATTCAGTATGAAAAAATATTTCATGGTGATTCGCAAGTTTTAAACCAACATTTTTTTAAGATGCTGGTGTTATTAGATGTGATACAGCAGAAAATTACTGAACACCAAAACGATAATGAAAAAATGAGTAATGCCATCGTATTAACCCAACAGCAAATAGATGATATTACTCAGCAAAAGCTAGATATTCATGAACAAAAAATACTGACGAAAGAGAACAAAAATACAGCCAATACGGCATTAAAACAGTTATTACAAAATGAACAAAAACTCGTATTAGAACATACTCAAGTTAAAGAACACCTGTTATATATGGAAAAGCTAGTGACTTCTAATCAGGAAGTGAAACGATGGGAACAAAAGTTGGTAGACTTACCCTTACAAGAAACGCTAAATGAATTTGAAAAAACAGATACTCAGTTACAACAATCTCAAAAGACTTTAAAGGCTCAAAAATCTGAGTTAGATATGGCGCATACTCAAGCAGAAAAAACTGAAGAAGAAATGAATCGTCTGCAAGTGCCTTTCACGCAAGATTCTATTGAGAAATTACTGAATAGAAAAGAATTTTTGCTACAAAAATTATACGCCATGGCGCACTTGAAATATGAACATGAGGGGGGGGCTGTCAGTCAAACTGATGCATCAAATGGCAATAAACAGACACCGCCCAGCCTCTCATCTACTGATACAGTCAATGCTGAAGAAGATTCTTCTCAAACTATTGAAAATTACTTGGAAAAAGAAACGGCCTATGAGAAAAAGCTATCTACTCTAGCTACTGTCTTAACTGATTATGGTAAAACTTACACGGTTTTAATAGAGCAATCAGATCATTCTATTCTTAAAATGACGAGCTATATTGATACATTGAATAAAACCAGAGCCTTATTAATGTATCGCTATGCTATTGCCGTGGCCTTAAAAAAGTATCTGGGACAAAATAAATTATCCCCAGAAAAAGCTCCAAAAAATATTTCAGAAGCCTTGCAAGATAAAGAATTAGAGGCTTTAAATGCAAAATTACTAGAATACGAGGCACTCAAAATTAGTGCTCAAGACAATTTAGAGATACTTAAAAAAGCAAATATTGATTTAACCCCTGTTCTTGATGCTATTGCTAAAGCACAGGGTAAATTAGGTATAAGAATTGATTTGTTAAAAGGTATACGCCATTTCCAAGAGGAATTATCTCAAATTTCCCATCATAAGAACCTGAGTGAAATGAAAAAACAAGCCATGGAGCACAGTGCTACACGCCAGATGCGTCATGATGATGAAACGGCAGACATCTTGTTAACGCTATTACCCTCAAAAGACAATGAAGGCTTAACACGATTATTGAAATCTTATTATCTAGAACTCAGCGGATTAGAAGAACAAGAAGTGAATTTTAAACGCCAAAAAAGTAAGTGGAACTATTTACTACAAATTACTAAACAAGAAGAAGATAGTTTGCAGCAATTAATTGCTGTATTAAAAGGTAATGCTGAAATTATAACCATAGAAAAAGAATCCTACTGGGTGACCATCCAGGCACAATTGATGCCCGAACAAGCTGACACTTTATTGTCTGAGTTTGCAGCGCGCACTGGCGTGCATTTACAACTCCCTATACCGCTCAGTACCGAACAAGATAAAATAGCGGTGATCAAAGACGTGGTAGAACAACTATTTAATATAGAAGTCACCTTAATGACACAAAAGCGTTGGATTGAGTTATTCAGTACCCGTTTATCTTCTAAGCTCCCTACCTCCCAAGTCAATTATCATAATAAATTAGGTGAAATTGGTGCTCGCTTATCCAGTTTAGATCGTAGACAAAAGCAGTTAATGGGTTTTCCTCGTTCTGAATTAGACCAAGTGCCTGAAGAACAAAAACCTAAAACTCCGGTTGAAATGGAACAATATTTACATGGTGAAGTCGGTGTTCTCCGCAAGGAACGCCACCAAGTTTTAATTCAAGATAGCATTAAAGTCGGCATAAAAATTCTGATTATTTTATTCTTTGCCTGGTTATTCTCTTGGTTAGCCAAACGGTTTATTAACAGTGTGTTAAATACTAAAAATACTGACCAAAATCAACATTTGCTGATGGCAGTTTCTTTCTTAAGCGTGTTTATTAAGATCGGTATTTGGATATTGGCGATTATGATGATTTTAGGAAGCTTAGGCTTTCAGATTGGCGCTATTTTGGCGGGTCTAGGGATTGGCGGTTTAGCTATTGCGATGGCAGCAAAAGAAACGCTATCTAATATTTTAGGCGGAATTATGATTTTCTTAGAACGTTTGTTTGCCATTGGTGATGTCATTCAAGTAACAGGTATGGACCCTGCCACCGTGGTGGATATGACATGGCGTACTACTCGCTTAAAGAACGGACAAGGCTATTATATTTCTGTGCCCAATATGCAATTATCAGAAGCGTCCATTATCAACTTTACACGATTATCGCCCATTGCCGATAATGTATTAGTGCGTTTGTCTTATGAATACCCTCCCAAAGAAGTCATGCATCAGATTCATCAAGCATTATTAAAATGTTCGGATATTTTGCAAGACCCTACCCCTTGCGTATCAATGGAAGGCTTAGAACCTACTGCCACTAATCAAGCGGTGATTGCGACCTATAAAGCACAATGGTTCACCGAACAATACCAAAAACGCTTAGCCGCCCGTGATCAAGTTTGGCAACAAATATGGCAACAATTGACGATGGTGAATATCTTACCTTTGGATGCTCATTCAGAGGATGTTTCAATTTCTGAAAATTAACCTATCAATGGATAGGCAAGGAATAACATTGGAGTTCTACTGTGGCTTTACATAAAACACTATTACGACATCAATCTGATAATTTAATTATTGGTGTTGGTTTGTATCAACGTTTTTTATTACTTGGTTTTGGTGTTTCTTTAACCTTGTTATCTATCACAGGTATATTGCGCTTGTTGAGCCATGGAGGATTGGCAGCGGCGATTTTATTACCAGTATTGGCTGTCATGGTATTGGTGGGTTTATTAGCTCTTTATTTAAGTTTTACTGCCACCAATGATGTTTATGACAAACAAGAAGATTACTTTTTGCGCTATTCTGGCAATCTATTAACTGGCAAGCGAGTCGTGCTACGTGTGTCATTAGATCAATTAGAAACTATAGAACATGAACAAGAGGATGAAGACACTCAAATCATTGAGCATATTCATTTACGAACCCAAACTGATAGCATTAATATCAGCGATTATACGCCAGCAGCGGTGCAAGCTGTTGAACGCTTCTTATGGTTATAGCCTATATAACATTTGATTAAACTGGATGGGAGAGGCTTTAAAGAAAAATGAAAACACCTTATTGCGATTATTGTGGTGATTGTTGCCGAGGCTTAGGCGAGGATTTTGGTATAGAAATTCGGCCTGCTGATGCAAAACGTATGGCAGCGTTTTTAGATTTAAGCGCGAGTGCTTTTCTTGAGCAATACGCGGATGTTGAATATACAGAGAAAGGGGAAGCGGTTCATTACTTATTGCACAATGACAGTGCTTGTATTTTCTTACAAGACAATCGTTGCAGCATGAATACAGTAAAACCCATGCAATGCTATTTAGGTTGGCCGGACAAAGCTTTTCTTGAGCGCCAGTTAAACCCGCGTCGTTATCCCTGCATTCCTGATGGCAAAGATGCAGCAGAGTTTATTTATGCTTATTAGCTGACATGATGCAGTATAGAGAATTCGCATTAAGTTCTTAAAGACGACGCAAGAGGTGCAAAAGAACACAAGTGTTTAAGAGCCTATACGGAGATGGGGTAAATCACTGGTATGCGAGGGGAAACACCGCCCCAAGCGGTGTTTCCCTGCTTAACGATCTACAGAGGTTCTTCTAGTAGCATCGGTGTTAAATACACTTTAATGCTTAAATGCTCCTCCCCTTCTTTCTCATGAATTTCACCCACTAAAGCAGTACTATTATTTTTAATAATATTAGTGGTGAATACTCGACGCTTTAAGAACAAAACATAATCTTCTTGTAAGGGTTCGTCCAGTTGTAATTCTGATTGCAATAAAATATGTCCACTTTGAGTCATACTAGGGCGAATCTGTAAACGCAGCATAGCACTACGAAATTCATTGCTAGCCGCTTGATTCACCGCAGGCAAACCTTGTAAGGCGATTTCCACACCTTTTTCAATAATGGCTTGAGTGTTTTCAGTCGTAATCAAACTCACGGTGAATTCAGTCTGCTGAACAGGTTTTTCAGCCATTTTTTCAGTTAATTGAATTTTCGCTATAATTTTAATCTGGCGTGGGTCATTGACACCCGAAGACATGCCATTATTCGCCATGGAAACAGAAGAAAGCAGCATTAAACACAATAACAAATAGTTTTTAAATATCATCATTTCAAACAACCTATAGGGTCACACAAAGGAAAAAAAGCCTGTTATTTCAGGATAAAAACGGTATCAACATCTACACAAGGTCATCGCATATTCATACTCGATGAATATAGGCTTTGTTATTTTTTTATCTCATCTCCTTCCATCATTAATTGGCGTGAAATCCAACGTTCAAAAATAGCTGTTTCTTCATAACCACGCTGCAAAACGTATTTTAACACCTGATTTAAACGAATATGATGTATCACTGACTCAACACGAATAACTTCAACCCCTTTTTCATTAAAGAATAATAAACTTGGAGTGTAAAAAATACCTTCTTTATCCGCCCATTTTTTAACGGTGATTTTTTCTCCATCTGGAGTGAGGACAGGAGTATCACTTAAAATATTTAATTGTGCCACATCAAAAGACTTAAAGCGTTTTTGAATGACAGGATCAAGCAGTAAATCAGTATGCAAAATATTGCAAGCATGACAACGTGGTTGTTCAAATAACACGACTAAGGGGCGATCACTGGAAGCCGATTGGCGATCTAATATATAGGGTGGCTGCATAAACAAAGGGTTTTTATGCAGTGCTTGTGAATGCTTAAGGTTTTCAGGGGGAGCACCACGGTTTTGATATTCACGGAAACTTTCTTTGTGGTAGCTCTGGCTAATGATATAGTCCAATGCAGCACGGATAACATAGGGAGGATAATAACCTCTTAGTCGCAATACTTCTTTACCTTGAGCATTGTAAAACAATAATGAAGGCGTGAAATAAGTACCTTCGTCATTAGCAAATTGAGTTTCATTGCTTTCTTTACCTCGCATGGTCGTTACTTCAAGTTTACCCCATACATCAATGGCAACGACATCAAAGTAGCGATCAATATACGCTTTCAAATCAGGTCGATTAAACACGGTTTTGTGCATGGCTTCACAATAAGCACAGTGGCGTTGTCCAAAATACACAATTAAACCTTGTTTACCATCATCAATCGCACTGGCTAAATCTTCGGGTAAATCTAAAAACGTGCTTTTGAACCAATCAGGCACGATGATGTTACGCAACATAGGTACATCACTAAAGGTTTCGTAAGGTAAGCTGGAGTCATCCACAGGTTCAATCGACACGGGATAAGGCCCATCTTCAGGGCCTGCCATGATATTTTCCTCGACGAGTTCAATGCTCAAAGGTACAGGCCCGTCTTCTTCATCTAGTTCTATCTCTTCTTCAAGATCAAAAGATTCTTCATAACTGTCTTCATTAAGGTAAATAATGTCTTCATGGGTCGGTGTAATAGATAAAGGATACGGTTCAATTGTTTCAACATGAGTGTCTGCGGTGTTTTTCGATACTGATAACACAGAAGCTGTCGGTTGTTTTATGTGGCTCACAGCAGGTTGAGATAAAGGCTCGGCAGGTGCCGTGGGCGGTGCTAAAACATTAGCTGAAGCATGGCTTTCAGCTTGTGCGAGTAAAACCGGGGGGCATAGACTTACGCCAAGAATAATGCATGGTAAATAGTGAAATGTATTCATGCCCTACAAGACCTTTAAAGCAATAAATGGAATATTAGACGAGTAGAAAAACAGTTCTATTAATAGACTTGTTGCAAGGGATATTCATCGACTGCAAAGGCTGGATGTTGACCTGTTTTTCCACTTTTTCTCAGAAAATAGCTTGCTATTCGCTTCAAAAAATCGAAAAAACTGCCTCAAAACCACACCTTTTCGCTACGATACCTACCCCTCGCAACAAGTCTAATGTTGTTGAACTTGATCAGTATGCCAGCGTTGAAAAATAGGATAGCGCTGATAGTCCTTGCTTAGCACATATTGCACCACACGACTTAAGCGGTACAAGCGCACTGTAGAATCCACACGAATGATTTCCTCTCCTTGTTCATCAAAAAAAATCAACGTGGGTGTGTAAAACAATTTCAAGTTATCCGCCCAGGCTTTAGCAGTGGTTTTTTGACCTTTAGGGGTGATGAGGGGCGTGTTTTTCCACATATCCAGTTGCACCACGTCCATTTTGTCTAAATGTTCTAATAATTCAGTATTTTTCAAAGGGCCTGAATGCAACACATCACAGGCATGGCATTTGCTTTGTTCAAAAAAGACAGCCAGCGGACGTTGAGCTTTAACTCGACTGCGGTCTAAGAAATAAGGCGGTGGACTAAACATTTCATGAAAATTCAAATCATCTTCTTCAAACACCAAAGGTGGTTCTGCACGTTCTAAATAATGACGGAAGAGTTCTTTTCGATAATACTCACCCACCACATAATCTAGTCCAGCTCGAAAACGATACGGCGGATAATAGCCTCGCATACGAAAGACTTCTTGTCCCCAGGTGTTATAAAACAATAAAGACGGTGTGAAATTGGTTTTCTTTAAATCAGCATATTGTTTTTCAGTCAATGTTTGACCTTCGGGGGTGGTGACTTCTAAATCCCCCCAAATATTGATGGCGACTAGATCAAAAAACTTTTGTGTATAAGCCACAATATCTTTGCGTTGTTTGAAATTAATATCTAACAAGGCTTCACAATAAGCGCAGTTTTTTTGTCCAAAATAAACAATTAAACCTAATTTTCCGGTATTTCTAGCTTCTTTAATATCTTCTTGTAAATTTAAAAAACTTGGTTTAAACCAAGTGGGTAATTTTAAATCACGGGTGCGCGGTTGATCATTAAACTGATAAGGATCAGCACTTGAATGTTTATCTTCGGGAAAAAACCACAGTGCATCATTATCAAAATCATCCGTTTGCGCTGCAATTGTCTGCGCAAGCAATCCGTAGGTGGCTAATAAAGCCATGTAACATAATATTTTTTTTGTATATTTTGTCATAACAAGCCAACCTGTGAAGTCAGTCGATAGCCACACAAACGCCTAATGGGTAAACAGAATACTTCTGTGAGTTGGCTATAATAACTCACGTAACAGCATGAATGCTGAGAAATGCAAGGGACGAGTATGACGCACTTAATGCCAGATATGGAATACCAATACGGCCTTTGCATCACGCATAAAAAATCTCTAAAACCTTCAGACCTTATACGAAGACAAAATCATCGACGGCTAACACTTCGCCCGCAATATTCGTATAAACTCTTATTTATGACTATTTATTACAAAAAAGTGTGTCTTTGAGGAGGAGGAGGAAACAATGAACTGGGTTGGATTAAACCTAGGATTATTAGTTGCTTATTATCTGAGTGCTCGACTCAGTATGTGGCTGCTCATCACGCCACCAGAATATTACGCTGCCGCCGTATGGCCTCCTGCTGGTATTGCCTTAGCCGCTCTACTGGTGTTTGGTAAATCACTGTGGCCGGGGCTGTGGCTGGGCTACGTCCTATTTTCTTGGCACAGCTTTGGTGATCTAGGATTGGCGATGATGCTGGGCATCGGTGCTACCGCACAAGCCCTGTTTGGGCAATATCTGCTGCAACGCTTTAATGCTTATCCCAATACTCTGGCTCAAGAAAACGCCATATTACGTTTTTTTCTACTGGGTGGCCCTTTGGCCTGTGTGGTGAGTGCCACTGGCGGCGTTACGGTGCTTAGTCTGCAAGGCGTGCTGCATGTTGAACATTTTCTACTCAATTGGGCCACTTGGTGGGTGGGCGACAGCATTGGAGTCTTGTTATGCACGCCGTTACTCATCTTGTGGCTACGCCATGATCAGCAACAACAAGAACGCCGGATGCAAGTCACTTTAGCCATGAGCATCGGCCTGCTCTTAACCTCCTTGCTGTTTTTTTATGCCTCAAACCTAGAAGCCGAGCGCCTCCGTTCTCGGTTTAACAGCGTCAGCCAAGCCCTGCATGGGCAATTAAAAGAAGGTTTCCAACTGTATTTAGATATTTTGTATGACCTCAAAGCCTTTCATCACAGTAGTCAAAAGGTTGAGTTTCAAGAATTCAAATATTTTGTTAGCTATACCCTGCAACGCTATCCCGGCATTCAAGCCCTAGAATGGATTCCGCGTATTCCTCACACGCAGCGCGAGAGCTTTGAACAAGCCCTTAATCTTGATGGTTTTTCTAACACACGTCTGACGCAATTGGCTCAAGCTAATCGCACTCGTACAGCGGCTGAAGCAGAAGAATATTTTCCCATCCGTTACGTGCAACCCTATCGCGGCAATGAAAAAGCGTTGGGCTATGATATAGCCTCAAATCCCAAGGCTTGGACAGCCTTAGAACAAGCCCGCGACAGCGGTACATTAGCCGTGACGCAACGCACCGTGCTCATTCAAGAAACTCAAAATGCGTATGGCATTGTGGTGTATTTGCCCATTTATAAAAGCGCTGTACTCCCCTCAGAATTAGAGGCTAAACGCGAGCAATTACAAGGCTTTATGGCGGCTGTTTTTCGGGTGCACGATATTTTGCCAGAAATTTTGCGTGATCATCAATTTCAAGGCTTAGATATTCGCTTACAAGACACTCGCGCACCGCTAGATGAGCAAGATTTGTATGACTCCCGTCATCATTATCCTCAAACATCGGGCTATCGCATCGCAGGATATTTTGATTATCCACAACACCATTACAACTTAAATCCAGCAGGACGTGACTGGCTCTTACATATCGCAGCGAATGATGATTTTTTTCAACAATATTTGAATTGGCAGGGATGGTGGATTTTAAGCGGAGGTTTATTATTTACGGCATTGATGGGCTTGTTTACATTTATGGTGACAGGACGCAACCTATTGTTTAAAAAACTCTTGGATGAACGTACTCAAGAATTACAAGAAGCTCAGCACATCGCAGAGCGTGCTAATCATGCAAAAACTGAATTCATTGCCAATATGAGCCATGAAATTCGCACACCCATGCACGCTATTCAAGGTTTTACCGATATTTTACAGGATCAACTGCACACCGCTGAACAAAGAGAGTATTTACAAAGTATTCGCAACAATGCCAAATCGCTCATGCAATTGCTGAGCGACGTGTTAGATTTAGCCAAAGCAGAAACAGGCACTTTACATTTGCAATACCACCCATTACAACCACAAAGAGTATTGCGTGAAGTGGCTCAATTATTTCACTATGCCGCACAGAAGAAAAATATTAGAATTCATCTCAACATTGCTCAGGATATACCCGACAGCTTGTCTTTAGATGAAACTCGCTTGCGCCAGATTTTACTCAACTTAGTCGGCAATGCGGTTAAATTCACCCATCAAGGGCGTATTGATTTAAGCCTCTGGACACATTGCAGCATAGCGGGCAATCGTCTTTATTTTAAAGTTAAAGATACCGGGGTGGGTATTGCTACCGAGCAACAAGAGAAAATTTTTCAGGCTTTTGAACACTTTAAGCACACTGAAGATTCTGCTTCCAGCGCACCACCGATACAACATCAAAGTCGCATGGGAGGTACTGGATTAGGCTTAGCCATTACTTACAAGCTGGTGAAAATGATGCAAGGCGACATCGAACTCGACAGCCAGCCCGGACAAGGCAGTTGCTTTACCGTCATTTTTCACCAAGTCCGCCTGACTTTAGAGCCTCTGACTTTGAGCAATGAATCGAACTTTAATCAAGAAGATGCCAATATTTTTGCTGCGGTCAGAACCACGAAAAACCCGCAGTCCATCCCCCACAGTCATTTTTATCTACCAGAGAAGTTGCAAGCCTGCTTACAGCAAGATTACCTCATACGCTGTCAAGCATTAACCGCCAGTTCAAGCATTAACGAGATTGATATTTTTGCCGACAGCTTAAAAAACTTGGCAGAAGAACATCACAATGAACTCTTAAAAGAATGGGCTTCCCAGCTTAAATGGCATATTCAGCAATTTAACATGGAGGCTTTATGGGACATGTTAGCGGGATTTTCAAATTGGTTAGAAGAACATTCTGCGGGAAAGCATGAGCAAAAGTTGCATTAGTTTCAACGCTTCACATCCAACCAATCTCTTAATTGATCGCCTAATAGGTTGACCGACAACACCACCAGCATCAGCGCTATGCCGGGAGCCAATACCAGATGTGGCGCCATTAACATGTAGCGACTGCCGTCGCGCAGCATACTGCCCCAGGATGCCTCTGGCGGTTGCACGCCTAGCCCTAAAAATGACAGTCCAGCTTCTGCAATCACCACACCTGCCACACCAAAAGTCGCTTCAATCATTAAAGGAGCGAGCAACAAAGGAATGATGTGATAGCGCAAGATGCGCATCGTATTAGCCCCCAATGCACGCGCCGCTAAGACATGATCTCGGTGCTTTAATGACAAAGTTTGTGCGCGAGCCAGTCGAGCAAAACCAATCCATCCCACCGTCGATAAGGCAAAAATCACATTGTCTATACCAGGGCCCAATAAACCCGCCAAAGCGATAGCCAATAAAATCCCTGGAAAGGCCAGAAAAACATCAATGATATGCACGATGATGCGATCAATCACACCGCCATACCAAGCGCTCAAGCTGCCAATCACCGTGCCGACCAACAAAGACACCGACATCACCCAAAAAGCCACAAAAAAGGAAGTGGAAGCGCCTAAGATTAAGCGATCTAACACAGGCCGCCCTAATTCATCATGCCCCAACCACGCATTGAAATGCGGCGGTTGTAGAATATCCGGCAGGCTGACTTCATTAGGATTTAAAGATAGAAACACGCCCGATAAGGCGAATAATAACCAGCCGCAGAGAATCGCGCTGGGCAAGAGGACGCGCCAAGATAAATGACGAAGTTCGCACCAATGTATCATGAGATAAAAAGATTATTTACTGGCAAGAGACACGGAAAACTTTTGCAAAGCTTCCGTGTCCAGTTGTTCTTTATCGACTTTCAAATAAGCCACTTGTTCTTTAGCAATCACCACGGCTTCTTTCACGCCCGCCACTTTACTTAGTTCTTGGCTTAATTGATGCGCGGTGAAATCATCAATCTCACCCACATTCAATAAATGGCTAGAAAAATACCCCGGATTGCGCATCCCCATAGCAATCAACAACCACAAGAAGCTTAAACCCGCTCCACACCAAAACACGCTACTCATGCCGTGGTGTTGATACAACCAACCGCCGCCCAAACCGCCGAAAAAAATGCCTAAAAACTGCCCCGTATTATAAATCCCCATCGCCGTGCCTTTCGCTTGCGGTGGCGCGATTTTGCTCACCAATGAAGGCAGGCTGGCTTCCAGAAAATTAAAAGCGACAAAAAACAACAGCAGCATGGCTAACAAACCATACAAATGCTCATGTAGTAGCCCAAAGCCCAACTGCACCATCACCAACACAGCCACGCAAGCGATAAACAAGGGTTTCATTTGGCGACGTTTTTCCGCAATGATGATGAGCGGCACCATGCCCGCAAAAGCCAACACCATGATCGGCAAATAAAACCACCAATGGTGTCCTGCATCTAATTGCGAAGCGTCTTTCAGCGCCAATGGCAACACCACAAACATCGCTGTTAATTGCGTGTGCAGCAATAAAATGCTGGCATCTAAACGCAGCAACTCGACATGACGCAGCACCCGTTTAAATTGCGAAGG
Organism: Thiotrichales bacterium; assembly: GCA_016744475.1. Taxonomy (GTDB): domain Bacteria; phylum Pseudomonadota; class Gammaproteobacteria; order Beggiatoales; family Beggiatoaceae; genus BB31. Next base: position 42,100 of record JADGEH010000033.1, read on the forward strand.
CACGGTTTCCGCGTCGCTATGAATACGTGGGTTTGTGGGCGTAGGCACTAGCAAATGCAAAATAGCTATTGCTGCCAAAGCGCAGAGACCAATAAACCAAAAAATTCCTGGCACACCCACCCATTGATTCAACAAAGGCCCTGCAATCATCGCCAACATAAAAGCCATACCAATGCTCATACCGATCATCGCCATTGCTTTCGTGCGATGTTCTTCGCGGGTCAAATCTGCCGTCAAGGCCATTAATGCCGCAGAAATCGCCCCCGCACCTTGGATAGCGCGGCCTAGAATGATGCCCTCAATGCTGTGTGCCATCGCCGCCACCACGCTGCCGATGGCAAATAAGATCAAGCCCCCGGTAATGACCTGCTTGCGTCCAATGTGATCCGACAATAATCCCAGCGGAATTTGCAATAAAGCCTGAACCAAACCATAAGCGCCAATAGCCATACCCACCAGTGTCGGCGTGGTATGTGGGAGGGTTTCTGCGTACACAGAAAACACGGGTAAAATCATAAACAAACCTAACATGCGCACGGACATGATGGCAGCAAGAGCGGAACTTGCACGGCGTTCTGTTGGGGTCATAACATCGTCTCTGGTCTACCATTGCGTGCAGAAGGTGACGCAATGCGGGAAAAGCCGTGCATATTCGGCTATTAAGCCATATTTCGCAAGCTTATCCGGTTGCTGGATTTGAGGGATGCGGTCTTGATGGTTCTCAAGCCGTTTGTGTACTCGTGCTGAGTCCTGTCAATAGATTGGACAGTTTATATTCAGCAAAGCAGCTGAGCTAAGGTGTCGTTACAAAGCCCAATAAAGGCAAAAGTAGGCTGCATCCGCTGTCCATCATGTACCATCGCTAACAACGCTGCTTGCGTCTGCAAACACTGCCATAATTGTTCGCCGAGGTTGTGCGGCAACAAGGGCGCGTCGCACGGCACGACTCATAGATAATCGGTGTCTAACTGCTGCAAACCCGTTAAAATCCCCGCCAAAGGCTCTTGAAAGCCACTTAAGCTGTCGCTGAAGACGGGCAAACCCATTGTTTATAGAGGTCTAAAAAATTTCAAATAGGCTCTATATCTATTTTTATCTGAGGATTTTAAGGATGACATCCCCATTTGAACCGCTATCGGCAAGACCTCCGCGTCCTGGCGAATGCCCGGCAAAATGCCAGGTACCGTGTAAATCTTGGCTGCATTGCGCCACTCGTCACCACCAGCATAATCTTTGCACTTGCGGAATGCGCCAAACCACTTGTATTTGTGGCAAACCTAAAAATGTAACACCGAGCACATCATGAAAGCCCCTAGCCCCGACATTACTCTCCGATATATCAAACCCTTCGTCTTTGTGCTGTGCTTGTTGCCTGCGGTATTTTTGTGTGGGCAAGCCTTGATGGATCAATTAGGGGCCAATCCGGTTGAAACGATCCTGCATAGCACGGGAGAGTGGGCGTTGCGCTTATTGCTCCTCACCTTGTGTGTCACGCCTTTGCGTCGCGGGTGGCGCTGGCATGGCTTAATTCGCCTGCGCCGAATGTTGGGTTTGTATGCGTTTTTTTATGCCGTTTTGCACCTGTGTGTGTGGGTGGTGTTTGAGCACTTTTTTGATGTTCATGCGCTGCTCAACGATATTCTGAAACATCCTTATATTATGGTGGGCATGGCGGCATTTTTACTCATGTTGCCTTTAGCCATCACTTCAAATCAGTACATGCTAAAGCGTTTAGGCGGTGCTCAATGGCAGCAATTACATCGGCTGGTGTATTTAGTCGCCATTGCAGCGGTGATTCACTTTTGGTGGAAAATGAAATTAGATATTAGCGAGCCTCTGATATACGCCGTGATCTTGGGAATATTATTGATGCTGCGCCATCCTGCGATAGCCAAACGCTATGGATAACCACTCTATCCAAACGACACGGAGAACATCATGACGGGCAATTTCAATGATTTAAGCCAAGCGCTAGGCCGCGTTTTAAGTGCGCGTGAGTGGCGTTTGGCTTGCGCAGAATCTTGCACGGGAGGCTGGGTGGCACAGGTCGTCACCGACATTCCTGGCAGTTCCGCCTGGTTTGATCGCGGTTTTGTGACCTATTCCAATCAAGCCAAGCAAGACATGCTAGGCGTTCAAGAAGAGACGTTAAACACCCACGGTGCCGTGAGCGAAGCGGTGGTGTTAGAAATGGCGCAAGGCGCATTGACACACAGCGTGGCGGATATATCGGTAGCCATCAGTGGCATTGCGGGCCCTGGCGGTGGTAGCCCTGATAAACCCGTGGGTACGGTATGGTGTGCTTGGGCAACGGCGCAACAACATAAAGCGCAAAAGCAGGTGTTTACAGGTGATCGGCGTGAGGTGCGTAGACAGGCGGTAGAAAGGGCTTTGCAGGGACTATTAGAGATGTTGCAGGATTAAGAGCCTAATAGCGAATTTTCGCTTCGATCCCCCATCTCCATATATAGGGAAATGATCTCAGTGATATGACTCAAGCCATCCGCTTTAAAAGGCAACGCAAACGGCGCAAACGGCGCAAAGAACGTCAACGTTTCCAAACGATGTTTAACTCATTCCCATGCGGCGAGACTGTAAAAGAACCCCGTCTCAGGAGCCTGAACACGCAATTTTGGGTTTGAAATCTAAAAAATAGAACCCGAGCCACTAAAA